>NZ_JBFAZB010000040.1:0-94527 GCF_040681575.1 Kitasatospora sp. NPDC051702 | reverse complement strand
CACCCCCAAAAACCCCCCCCCCCCCCCCCCCCCGCGGCCGCCCCCCCCGGGGGGGGGGGGGGCCCCCCCGCGACGGGACCCCACCAGGCGGCAGACCCCAGGAAGGAGGGGCCACCGCCAGGGCGGGGCAGGAGAACAGACAGACCAGACAGACCCCACCCCGCCGGACGGGCCCAACGGGCCGGCCGAGCGGGCCGGGAGGCGGCCGAACCGGGCCGGACCGGGGCGCCTGCGGACGGCGCGCGCCCTGGGGAGGGCGGGCCGCCCCCGGGGCTTGGGCGCCCGGGGGGCCGCCCGGGGGCTCCCCGGGGGGTGGGGCGGCCCCCCGGGGCGGGTCAGGTGATGGAGGCGCCCGAGTCGATGCTGATGACCTGCCCGGTCATACAGTCCTGATCGAGGAAGAGCCCGATCGAACGGGCCACCTCCCGCGGGGTCACGAACCGCGGCACCGGGACCTTCTGCAGCATCCCCGTGACCACGTGCTCGGGCAGCGTGTCCGTCATCCCCGTGATCATGAACCCCGGCGACAACGCGTTGACCGTCACCCCCCGCCGCCCGCACTCCGCGGCCAGCGTACGGGTCAGCCCCACCAGACCGGCCTTGGACGCCGCGTACGCGGTCTGCCCGGCGGTCGCGATCAGCGCCGACGGCGACACGATGTTCACCACCCGCCCCCACCGCGCCCGCAGCATCGCCGGCACACACACCCGCGCCGTGTGGAACGCACCCACCAGATTCGTGTCGATCACCTGCCGCCACTGCACCGGATCCTGCATCGCCATCAACGCGTCCTTGCGCACCGCACCGTTGTTGACCAGCACGTCCACCGGCCCCAACACCTCACCGATGCGCTCGTACATCGCCGTGACCGCCGCGAAGTCCGCCACGTCACCGGTGACCACCACATGCGCGTTCACCAGCTTGCCCGCCACGTCCTCGGCCGCCTCACGGGCACTGTTGTAGTGCACCGCCACCCGACACCCGGCCGCGTCCAGCTCCAACGCCAGCTCACGCCCCAGCCCACCGGAGGCACCCGTCACCAACGCCACCGGCGCATCCGGACGCACACCGAACACCTGAGCCCCGCTCACCGCGCCCCTCCCCACGTCAACAGCACCGAACCCCACGTCATCCCCGCCCCGAACCCGGCCAGCAACACCGTGTCACCGTCCTGGATCCGGCCCGCGTCCAACGCCTCCGCCAACGCGATCGGAATCGACGCCGACGCCGTGTTCCCGTACCGCTCCAGATTCGTCACCAACCGATCGGAGGGAATACCCGTGTGCGCGAGAACCGAGTTGATGATCCGGATGTTCGCCTGATGCGGCACCACATGATCCACATCCGCCGGCGTCAGCTTCGCCTGCTCCAGCGTCTCGCGGATCGTGCGCACCGTGTACCGCACCGCGTTCAGATAGATCTCGTTCCCGTTGATCTGCGCGTAGTGCAGACCCCGACGGACCGTCTCCTCACTGGTCGGCAACCGCGAACCACCCGCCAGGACCTTCAGACTGTCCTTGCACGAGCCGTCCGCGCCCAGGTTCCACGCCAGGATCCGCTCCACCGAACCCGGCTGCAACACCACCGCACCAGCACCGTCACCCACCAGGATCGACAGATCCCGGTCCTGCGGATTCGCCGTCAGCGTGTGCGTGTCCGAACCGATCAGCAGCACCGGCCGCGGATCCATCCGCAACAACCCCGCCGCCGTCACCAACCCGTACACGAACCCCGCGCACTCCGAATTCACGTCATGCGCACTGCCCGCGATCTCCAGCGCCTCGTGCACGAACGCCGACGTCGCCGGCGAAGGCTGCTCGGGCGTGGCCGTCGCCACGATCAGATGCGCGATGTCCGCACCCGACAGCCCCGCCCGCTCCAACGCCCGCCGACCGGCCTCGACAGCCATCGACGCGGTCGACTGCCCCGCCCCGACCGCCCGCCGCTCACGGATCCCGCACCGCGACACGATCCAGTGCTCATCCACACCGAACCGCTCGGCCAGCTCCACACTGGTCACCACACGCTCAGGGACCGAAATCCCCCACCCCGTGATGTCGAAGCCGCTCATCGACCGACCCTTCCCTGCGGATCAGACGCCGGCCTGGCCCACGAGCGCCAGAATCCGCCCGTGCACCACCCGCAACGTCGTCGTGTCATCGATGTCCGCGAACAACGACTCATCCGCCGGAATGTGCGGGTACCGGTTCTGGAACCCGTACAACCACTCCATCAGATCCAGCGAATCCACATCCGCGATGTGCTGCAACGCCGCATCCGCATCGATCTCCTGAGCACCCGACACCGCCTGCAACTGCGCGGCCAGATCCTCGACACTCGGAACCTCGGACATAACCATCTTCCCTTTCACTCAGACGATCCCTGACAGACAGACCCCACCCACAACCACCAGGCAGAGCCACAACACAACCGAACCCGCACAACCCGAACCAACAGGCCACACGGACCGAACAGGCCGAACAGGCCGCACGGACCGGACCGGAGGAACCAGACCAGAGGAACCAGACCAGGCCGAGCTCGAACGAGCCAGACCATCCCGGGCCAGGCCCGAACGAACCGGACACAACAGGGCTGGACCACCCCGGACTCCAACAGGCCGGACCGAAAATGACCGGACCGGGCAACGCTCGGACGGACGGACCGGACAGACCGGACCCGGCGGACCGGACGGACCGGGCCAGGTGAACCGGACGGACCGGACGGACCGGACGGACCGGGCCAGGTGAACCGGACGGCACGGGCCAGACCAGGCCGGACTGCACCTGGCTGCACGGCCTGGAGCAGGCCTGGCTGGAGCAGGCTGGACGACACCGACCCGACAGGCCCGAAACGGACCCGACCAGACCCGGCCGGACAAGGCCGGACAGGACCGGGCCGGAACGGAACGGGCTTCGTGGGCCGCACGGCCGGGACAGACACCGCACCCCACAGGCCAGCGGCCCAGGGCGACGACGCCACCCGCACAGCCCACACGAGACCCGACCCGCGAACCCGGACCAGACCCCACAGCGAGAGCCCCACCCACGGCAGAACCGGCCCGCGACCGGCCCCCGCGAAGCAGGACACCCGACGCCGGCCCCGCGAACGAGACCCTCACCCACGGACCCTGCAACGGCCGGCCCCCGCGAACGAGGGAACCGAAGCAAGCCCGGGCCGGACAGACCCGCGGGAAACCACCCCCACCCCCGCCCGCACACCACCCCGCACCCCCGCCCCGCCCCGCCCCCACCCCCGACTCACCGGAGACAAGAACGAACGCGACGAAAGACGAACGAGACGACACACGAACAAGCAACAGGAACGGTCAGCCCGCACCCCGCGACACGACACCGCGAGACCCGAAGCCGTCTGCCTTACCGAAACCGCATGAAACCCGCCCCCACGCAAACAACCCGCAACCCCCCACCAGCCACCACGCTTGCGCACCGCTTGCGACAAGCACGCTTACCTGACCACCTGACCCACCCCACAACACACCGCACCCACACGCACGAACACCCAAGCCCAACACCCCGACAACCACACACCAACCGGCAACCGGCAACCGGCAGAACAGCCAGACACCGGGCAACCAGGCACCAGAACAGCCAGGCAGCCAGGCAACCAGGCAACCAGGCACCAGAACAACCGGGCAACCAGGCACCAGAACAGCCGGGCAGCCGGGCAGCCGGGCAGCCGGGCAGCCGGGCAGCCGGGCAGCCGGGCAAGGCCACCAGGCCACCAGGCGCCCGAACAACGGGACAGCGGGACAGCGGGAAGCCGAACCGCGGACAACAGGCAGCCGGCCACCAACCGGCAGCACTTCAGACACCGGGGCACCGGCACCAGGACGCGAAGGGAAGGGACCACGTGCAACCACCACCAACAACGCACACCACCCCCACCCCCGACGACCACGCCACCCACCACCGCGCACCGGCCACCACCCCGCACCGTCACCACCACGGCAACACCCCCGGCCGGACAGCACCCCACCTCCGCCAACACCCGCACCCGCACCCGCACCCGCACCCGCACCCGCACCCGCACCGGGAACGGGAACGGAACCGGGCCCGCACCGGGAACGGGAACGGAACCGGGCCCGCACCGGGACCCGCACCGGGACCGGCAGCCCCCGGGTACCCGCCACCCACACCCCGGGTACACCGCCGCCCCTGCCCCCAACGGCAGGGACCGCACCCGGCAACGACCGACAGGCCGACACGGGGGGTCACGGGACGGCGGCAGCAACCGCGCTCACAGCCACACCAAGAGCGACCACGCCGCCCACCGGCACAACCCGGGCCGCCACCCCCGTCCCACCCCGCAACCACAAGCCCCTCCACGGGCCAACAGGACGCGGACCGCACCACACACCCGGCCCGCACCGGGCGACGAACAGCCCCACCCCCCTCAGCGCGGGACACCACCACACCAACCGGCCACCACCACACGGCCGTTCACGCAGGCAGGCCACCAGCACCCGGGCACCCCTCCCACCGGACGGCACCAGGCCGCCCCACGGACAGCACCAGCCCACACACAACGGCCAACCCACACCCTCCGGGGCAGCACCAACCCAATGGAAGGCGGCCCACCACCCGGCACCAGGCCGCACCACCCACCACCGCACAGCGCAACCAGCCACACAGCGCAACCCCGCCAGGCCACAAGCCGCACACGAAACGCGACACAGCCCGGCACCCACACCCGACGGCGACGTCAACCAACCACGGAAACACCGCAGTTCACCTACACACCCCCGCAAGCCACGCCGACGCCACCCCGGCGCCACCCAGCACGACCCGGGCGTGCCACCCAGCGCCGAACAACGCCACCCCCGGACCAGCCCACCCAAAGCCGGCCCCCGCACCACCAACGGCCACCAGGCCCACCAGGCCCACCGCACCACCCGGCGTCTGCTCCCGGCGACCACCGCCAACACCCCTGCAGACACCCAAAGCCCCACCCAACAACACACCCCAGCACCACCGCACCAAAGCACCACAGCGGCCCGAGGCATTGAGGCACCACAGCACTGAGGCAACAAGGCACTGAGGGACCGGGACACCGGGACACCGGGACACCGGGACACCGGGACACCGGGACACCGGGACACCGGGACACCGGGACACCGGGGCACCGGGGCACCACCGGGCGCCGATGGCACCGGCGATCACCGCCGGCCACCACGCCCCCAAGACCACACAACCTCAGGGCCCAACGACCTCAGGGCCCAACGACCTCAGGGCCGCACAGACTCGACGCCCCACGGCCCCGCGAGCTCGAGGCCCCACAGCCTCGACGCCCCACGGCCCCACAGGTTCAAGGCCCCACAGGTTCAAGGCCCCACGGCCCCGCGAGCTCCAGGCGCCACGAGCTCAACGCTCCACGGCCCCACAGCTCCAAGACCCCACAGCCTCAACGCCCAACGGCCACACGGCTCCACGGCCCCACAGGCCAACGGCCACACGGCCCCACAGGCCAACGGCCACACGGCTTCAGGGCCGCACAGACTCAACGCCCCACGGCCACACGGCTCCAGGACCCACAGGCCCGCGGCCCCTCAGGCCCACGGCCGCGGCCCCACAGGGGCCCGGCCCGCGGCCCCGACCACCCGGGCACCACCGCCCACCCACCACCACCACGTGAGGACCCACCCCATGACCACCATCGACGCCCGCACCATCAACCCCGACGTCGAAGCCATCCGCCACCACTACGAGGTCGGCAACGACCTGTACCGCCTCATCCTCGGCCCCACCATGATGTACTCCGGCGGCTACTGGGAGGACGGCGAAGACCTCGTCGCCACCCTCGACGAAGCCCAGGAACGCAAGCTCGACGTCTTCACCGACCTCGCCCACGCCACCGGCACCGCCAAGGTCCTCGACATCGGCTGCGGCTGGGGCACCATGCTCAACCGCCTCACCACCGTCCACGGCGTCAAGCACGCCGTCGGCGTCACCCTCTCCCGCACCCAAGCCGACTTCGTCCACGCCCTCGGCAACCCCGCCATCGAAGCCCGCGTCGAAAGCTGGGAAGACCACAAGGCCGACGGCGACCCCTACGACGCCGCGTTCTGCATCAACGCCCTCGAACACTTCGTCCTGTCCTCCCTCACCCCCAAAGAGCGCACCCAGCGCTACCGCGTCTTCTTCAAGCAGGTCCACTCCCTCCTCAAGCCCGGCGCCCGCTTCGTCCTCCACACCATGACCGTCGAAAACCCCCCACTGCGCCGCCAGCTCCTCGACGACCTCAAGTTCCTCCAGCGCGAAGAATTCGAAGGCTGCCACATCCCCCGCCTGCCCGAACTCGCCGCCGGCCTCGACGGACTCTTCGAAGTCACCGAAATCCGCAACGAACCCGAATCCTTCGCCCGCGCCTGCCGCGCCTGGCTCGAACTCCTCGCCGCCCGCCGCGACGAAGCCGTCACCATGTCCGACGAAACCACCGTCAAGCGCTTCGAACGCTACCTCGACATCTTCGCCTACACCCTCGAAGACCACATCTTCAACAACTTCCGCGTCACCCTCACCCGCCGCGCCTGACCCCGGAGGGACACCACCATGACCACCACCGCCCCACCCCCCACCGGCCCCGCCCACAACCACCCCACCACCCCGGCAACAAACACCGGCACAGCCACCGACACAGGCACGGCAACAGCCACGACCGCGGACACGGCCGGCGCCGACACCACCCCCCTACGCCACCTCAAAGTCGCCATCATCGGCGCCGGCATCTCCGGCCTCGGCGCCGCCATCCGCCTCCTCCAAACCGGCACCGACGACTTCCTCGTCTTCGAACGCGCCCACGACCTCGGCGGCACCTGGCGCGACAACACCTACCCCGGCTGCGCCTGCGACGTCCAAGCCCACCTCTACTCCTACTCCTTCGCCCGCAACCCCGACTGGAAATCCACCTTCGCCACCCAAGCCGAAGTCCACACCTACCTCAAAGACACCGCCCGCCGCTTCGGCGTCGAACCCCACCTGCGCTACGACCACGAACTCCTCACCGCCCGCTGGAACCCCACCCGCCAGCACTGGCACATCCACACCACCCAGGGCCACTACACCGCCCAGATCCTCATCACCGGCACCGGCTACCTCTCCGAACCCGCCCTGCCCGACATCCCCGGCCTCTCCACCTTCACCGGCACCCTCTTCCACTCCGCCCAATGGCGCCACGACCACGACCTCACCGGCCGCAACGTCGCCGTCATCGGCACCGGCGCCTCCGCCATCCAATTCGTCCCCCAGATCCAACCCACCGTCGCCCACCTCGACCTCTACCAACGCACACCCCCCTGGGTCGCCCACAAACCCGACAAACCCAACACCCCCCGCCACACCTGGCTCCTCCGCCACCTCCCCGGCTACCAGAAATTCCGCCGCAACTTCAACAAACACGGCCGCGAAATCGTCGCGTTCTTCATGTCCCGCCCCAGCCGCACCACCGGCATGAAAAACATGGCCGCCGGCCACCTCAAAAAATCCGTCCCCGACCCCGAACTCCGCAAACTCCTCACCCCCGACTACACCGTCGGCTGCAAACGCCTCCTCTTCTCCAACACCTGGTACCCCGCCATCCAACAACCCAACGTCACCATCATCCCCGACACCATCACCCACATCGGCCCCACCCACATCACCACCCAAGACGGCACCACCCGCCCCATCGACACCATCATCCTCGCCACCGGCTTCACCACCACCACCCGCCCCATCGCCCACCGCATCCACGGCACCAACGGCACCACCCTCGCCCACCACTGGACCACCCACGGCATGACCGCCCACCGCGGAACCACCATCCACGGCTTCCCCAACCTCTTCATGATCCTCGGCCCCAACACCACCCTCGGCCACTCCAGCCAAACCGTCATCATCGAATCCCAAATCACCTACATCACCCAAGCCATCAAAACCCTCACCACCCGCAACATCACCAGCATCCAACCCCGCCCCGAAGCCCAAACCACCTACAACAACACCCTCAACAAACGCCTCAAAAACACCGTCTGGAACACCGGCGGCTGCACCAGCTGGTACACCGACAAACACGGCAACAACCCCAACATCTGGCCCACCTACACCTACCGCTTCAAAAACCAAACCCGCCACCTCGACCTCACCAACTACCAAACCACCACCCACACCCACCCCTAACCACCCCACACACCAAAACAACCAAAACAACCAACCGGAAATCACCGCCGGGATTCACCGGTGACGACGCCCCCCACGCCCGCCGGCCACCCCCACGGACCGGCGGGCACACGCCCGACCGCCGCACCCAGACCCAGACCCACCGAAAGCCGAAGTACGGACATGCGAAACACCGAATCCGACCGAGAGAAGGACCTCCCATGACCCGCCCGCCCCTGTCCCGACGCTCCGTGCTCGCCGGCACCGCCGCGACCGCCACCGCGATGGTCATCGGCTTCGACTCGGCCACGCGCGCCTGGGCGACCACCCAGGACGCAGTCCCGGCCGGGCGCCTCGTCCCCGTCCCGACCCTGGACGGAACGCTGACCTCGAGCGCGGCCACCGTGGCCGAGTTCAGCCAGGACTTCGGGCGGCTGACCACCAGCACCCCGTACGCCGTCCTGCGGCCCGGCTCCGACCAGGACGTCGTCAAGATCGTCAACTACGCGCGCTGCAACGGCCTCAAGGTCGCCATGAACGGTCGCAGCGGCACCGGGACCGAGCTCGAGTCGCACTCCAACTACGGCCAGGCCGGGGTCGCCGGCGGGATCAGCATCGACGCCCGTTCGCTGAACCGCATCCACTCCATCTCGGCGACCAGTGCGACCGTCGACGCCGGCGTCACCTGGGCCCAGCTCACCGATGCCGCGCTCGCCAAGGGTCTGACGCCGCCGTGCCTGACCGACTACCTCCACCTGTCCGTCGGCGGCACGATCAGCGTCGGCGGCATCGGCTCCACCGTCCAGAAGTACGGCCTCCAGGCGGACACCGTGGAGTCGATCGACATCGTGACCGGCACCGGGCAGCTCGTCACGGCCACCGCCACCCGCAACCGCGACCTGTTCAACGCCGCGCTGGCCGGCGCCGGGCAGTTCGGCATCATCCTGCGCGCGACGGTCAAGCTGGTGCCCGCCCCGCAGCGCGCCCTCGTCTTCAACCTCTTCTACGACAACCTCGCCACGTACCTCGCCGACCAGGAGACCATCCTCCGGGACGGCCGTTTCCCCAGCCAGGTCGGCGAGATCGTCCCGCAGCCGAACGGGGCCGCCCCCCGGTACAAGATCGAGACCGTCGTCTACTACAACGGCACCACCGCGCCCGACCCGGCGCGTTACCTGGCCGGTCTGTCGCCCGTCGCCGCCGACACGCTCATCGCCGACCAGACGTACCGTGAGTACACGTTCCGTGCCGACGCCTTCGCCGACAACCTGAAGAACCTGGGCTACTGGAACGAGCCCAAGCCGTGGCTGAGCCTCTTCCTCCCCGCTTCCAAGGCCGCCACCTTCGTCAACTACGCCCTGCCCGCGCTCACCCCGGACGCCATCGGCGGCGGCCTGCTGCTCTTCTACCCCTTCCCGACCAACAAGATCACCCGGCCCAACGCGATCACGCCCAACGAGCCGGTCACCTACCTCTTCGACCTGCTGACCTTCCCCCACCCCGGCACCGACCCGGCCCCCCAGCTGCAGCGCAACCGCACCCTGTACGACTACGCCACCACGCTCGGCGCCAAGCGCTACCTGGTCGGCGCCGTACCGCGGATGACCCAGACGGACTGGCAGCGCCACTACGGTTCCCAGTGGGCCACCCTGACCGCCCAGAAGTTCCGCTACGACCCGGCTCGCATCCTCACGCCGGGCCAGAACATCTTCGGCTGAGGCGCCGCGCCGCACCGCCCGTTGACGCGACCCCGGTTACTTCCCCTCCCCGACCAACCGCGTCACCGAACGACCGGGTCCAGGGCCCGCACCGCCCGCGGACCGCCCGGACCGCCCGGAGCTCCAGACCGCCCGGAACCCCGGAACCCCGGAACCCCGGAACCCACCTCACCACGCCTCGTCGAGGCCACCAGCGGAGGCCGGAGATGACCACAACCCACCCCGCCCCGACGACCGTCCACACCATCCCCGGTGGGCCCGCCGCCCCCGGTGGCATCCGACGCCTCGGCGTCGCCACCGTCCTCGGCACCCTCCTCCCGCCCGGCGTCGAGTGCGCCGAGGCCTTCGGGCCCCCGCCCGAGGGCCCGCTCCTCGGGCCGGAGGCCGAGCACATCAAGGGCCGGACCCCCCGCCGGCGGCGCCAGTTCACCGCCGCCCGCACCCTCGCCCGCACCACCCTCACCGCCCTCGGCCACCCGCCCGTCCCGCTCGTGCCCGGCCCCGGCGGCGCCCCCCAGTGGCCCGAAGGCGTGACCGGCAGCATCACGCACACCCACGGCTACACGGCCTGCGCCACGGCCCCCACCGCGCGCCTCGCCTCCCTGGGCATCGACGCCGAGCCGGCGCAGCCGCTCCCCCACGGCCCCCTGCAGCTCGTCACCAGCGAGGCGGAGCGGCACCACCTCGCCGGACTGCCGGCCGGCCGCGTGCCCTGGGACCGCCTCCTCTTCAGCGCCAAGGAGGCCGTGTACAAGGCCGGCTACCCGCTCACCCGGCGCTGGATCCCGCTCGCCGCCATCACCGTCACCCTCGACCGGGGCCACGGCTTCACCGCGCACCACCCCGATCTCCCCGACGCCCACCGGGGCCGCTGGACGATGGTGCAGAACGTGCTCATCACCGCCCTCGTCATCCCCCGGACGGAAGAACCGGCAGGTCAGCGCCCCCTGCCCGAGGTCGACGCGCCGCGCTGACCGCTGCCAGGATGTCCCGGTGTCCTCCCGCGCCCTCACGGAAGCCCGCCTGCGCGGGGTCGCCGCCAATCCGGCCGCACCGCCCGAGGTGCTGCTGCGGCCGCTGGGCCCGCAGGCCCGCGCCGCCCGGGCGCCGCTCTGTCAGGAGCGCGCCTGCCCGCCGACGTCGTCGAGGCGGTGATCGCGCACCCGGAGCGGGTGGTGCGGGCCGGCTTCGCCCGCAACCGGCGGGCCGCCCCGAGCAGCGCGGCCGGCCGGCCGACGAGGAACGGCTGCTGCTCTCACGGCGCGAACGGCCGGTAGGCGAGGGCCAGTTCGACCACCTCGGCGGCTGTCGGCTCCGGCTCGCCGGGCGGGTAGATCGAGTAGATCAGGTCGCTGACATAGCCAGTCGGACAGCCAAGGCCCCTGTCCAGCGCCTCCAGCGTGCGGTCGATCTCGGCGTCGTTGTAGCAGTCCCCATCCATGATCTTCTGCACCATCGCAACGGCCGACTCAAACGTCATCACTGCTCCGACCACTCCCTCCAGGACGCGGAGAGTTTAGCGAGTCGCGTGATCGACCGGACTGTCCCTAGAGTGGGACCGAAGAACGATCACCGAGCGCCCGGGGGGGGCCGAGATGACCACGACCACAGCCGTCCGATGGCGACGCCGCACCGTCCAGGGGCTCGTCGGCGGCGCAGTGGTGCTGGCGGCCCTCGGGCTGGTGGGCGACCGGTGCAGTGAGGACGGCGGTCTGCTCACCCCCGCCGAGCTGTTCCACCGCCCGCTGCTGTTCGGCACGTTGATCGCGGGCGCGCTGCTCGCCGCGGTCCTGATCGGCGTCCGCGACATCGTCGTCCGGGCCCTCACCACCGTCATGGCCGTCCTCCTCGGCCTGCTCGCCTCGCCGTTCTACATCCTGGCCGGCGACGGGACCAGAACATCGATGAACGAGGCCGCACCCGGCCGGGACGACCGCCACCTCGTCGTCGAGGAGGGGTCCGCGATGATCGACCCGCTCTGGTGGGTCTACGTCGACCAAGGCACCGGCCTCACCGAACGCCGGTGGAGGGTCGGCTACTTCAACGGCGACGCGGGCACGAACGCCCTGACGGGCGCCGCCTGGGACGGCCCCGACCACATCCGCCTCACCACCGGCGACACCCGGACGCACCTCGTGGAGCTCACCGCATCCGGCCGCCCCACCCGGACCGTGACCCGCGGCCAGTGACCGCCGCAGATCCGCCCGGCGGCGGCCGCCGCCGAACGGGGCCGCACCGGGTGGCCTGCCGGATCCGGCCGGTCTACCGGGTCGCCGTCCTCAGGTGGCCGGCGTGAAGGCCGGGAAGGCCGCGAACCAGAGCACCACGAAGGTCGCGATCGTCATGAGCGGGACGAGGAACCTCGTCTCCACCCTGTTGCCGGTGCGCTTGATCAGGGCGATTTCGTAGTGCCGCCCGAGAGGCCAGAACAAGGGTATTCCCCGCCTGGTCAGAAGGTCACCGAGCAGGTGCGCCGATACGCCCAGGGCCACCGCGCAAGGCAGCCACTGCGGGGTGCTCGGCAGCCAGGAGTCCAGCCCGGCCGCCCCGAGCGCGGCCAGGCCGGTGGGGTAGACCCAGGTCGCCGGACCGCTGCCGGGCGGATGCAGGTGCAACGCCCGGACGGCCAGCGTCAGGAGGCAGAACGTCAGGCCGAGCGTGAAGCCGCGCCCGAGACAGCTGATGCCGGTCCAGGTGCCACCGCCCGCCAGCACGACGAACAGCAGCGAGTGGGTGGCGCGGCGGTGACCGCCGGAGATCCAACCGACCAGTCGGCAGAGCGCTCTGGAGACCGGCCCGAGCCAGTGCGCGAACGTGCTGTCGTGGTGGTCCAGGTCGGGCAGGAGGGCAGCACCAGCACACAGGATCGTGCCCATCAGGACGTCGGCCGGCCCGAGAGGTCGGCCGACGAGTACGGGCGGGAGATGGGGTGAAGCGGCCGCGAACAGCAGCGCCCCACCCACCGCGTGCGAATGTCCCATCATGCGGCCCCGCCCCCTGTCGCTCTCTTCGGCCGGCCGGCCGACCGATCGGGCGGTCGACACGAGACGGGTCGCCGGGCTATCGGGGACGGCCGGTTCGCGCTGTGCGCCCGACAGCACGTCGGCTACCCGCGATCATCATCTTGAAGCACCGCCCGTGTGATCCCGACACCTTGACGAGGTGGCGCACCTGCTGGGGCAGCGCCCACCTGCTGGGGCAGCGCCACTCGCGTGGTCTGCGCACCGGTGTCAGGAGCCTGACGGTGTACCGCCCCGAGCACCCCGCCACGCCGTGACCCGGCGCCGCGCGGTATCACGCGGCGATCCACGGCTCGGCCCTCATCCGGTGACGAAGGCGGCTGAGGGCTGGAGGCCCGCGAGGTCCGGAGCCGTGGCCGGCCGTTCGGGGCTGCCGGGTTCCCGGGGCTCCCGGTGACGCCGGTGAGGCCCCGGTCACGTCACCGGCCGGGACGTCGACACGGTCGGCCCGCGGCGGTGGTTCCGGCTGCCGGGCCGGGCCGCGGACACCGGTCCGCCCGGGCCGACGGGGGAACGAGCGCGGTGAGGATCGCCGCGAGCGCGAACGGAACCGGCAGCAGGACCACGGCCATGATCATGGACGCCCCTCGGGTGACGAGCAGGATCTGTACCGGCTTCCCCGATCTCCCCTGGCCATGTCGGGGAGGAACGGCCCGTCTCGACGGCACGGGATGCCGCCGCACCTGCCGGCGGCGGTCCGCGGGCCCGGAAGGACTCGCAGCGCCCGGCCGACCGGGCCGCGCCGAGACCCTCGCCGCCGTGTGAAGCAGCCATGTGCATACGTCTGCGGAAGCGGGGCATGCGGGGACCCATCACCAACCGAAAGGCCACTGACCATGGTTCCCCTGCTGCTCGTCCTCCTGCTGGCACTGCTCCTGTTCGGCGCCGGCTTCGCCGTCAAGATCCTCTGGTGGATCGCCATCGCGGTCTTCGTCGTCTGGCTGCTGGGCTTCGTCGCCCGGAGCACCGGCGTCTCGGGCACCCGCGGACGGTGGTACCGCTGGTGACCCGTCACGTCCCCGAACCGGTCGCCGACTGCCCGGCGCACGGGGCGGCCCCCGGCACGGCGCCGACGAACGGGGCCGGCCGGTGGCCGTCGTGAGGCTCCCGCAGGTCACCGGCCTCACGGTGGCGGCCGTCGCCCTCCCGGCGACGGCCGCCATCCTGTCCCGGCGTGTCCACGCAGGACCGCGACCGGGCACGTGCACTGCACGGCGGTGACGAGTCCGCACGGGTTCACCGCCCCCGGCAGCCGACTCTGCGGAGCGCCCGGCAGATCGTGGCCGCGACGGGCGTCGACCACCCGCCCCGACGGAACCCCGCACATGCTGCACCGCCGGGTCGACCCGCAGACCCTGCGCAGCCCCGCGCACCTCCAGCCCCGGCCGGCGCCGGGCCGGATCCTCCACGAGGCGCCCCCGTCCTGGGAGCAGGACCGGGAAGGCCGCCGGCCCCGACCGCTTCACCCTCTGACCCCGTGACCGCTCCTGCGAAGGGAAGTCCCCGTGCCGCGTACCGTCGCCCGTCTGATCGTCGACGCCCTGCAGGAACTGGGCGTGCGCCATGTCTTCGGCGTCGTCGGCGACGCCCTGAACCCGTTGACCGACGCCATCCGCACCACCGACGGCCTCTCCTGGGTCGGCTGCCGCCACGAGGAGGCCGCAGCGTTCGCCGCCGGTGCCCAGTCGCAGCTCTCCGGACGGCTGGGCGTGTGCATGGGCACCGTCGGCCCCGGCTCGGTACACCTGCTCAACGGCCTGTACGACGCGGCCAAGAGCCGCACCCCGGTACTGGCCATCGCCGGGCAGGTGCCCACCGCGGAGATGGGCGGCGACTACTTCCAGGAGGTCGACAACGACCTGCTGTTCCGCGACGTCGCGGTCTACCGGGCCACCCTGACCTCCCCCGGACAACTGCCCCGGATGCTCGAGGCCGCCGTCCGCGCGGCGACCGGCGAGCGGGGCGTGGCGGTCCTCACCGTCCCCGCCGACCTGGGTGAGCGCGAGGTACCGGACGACCGCCCGGCCCGCTTCCCGCGTTCCGGCCCGGTCATCCGACCGGACGACACGGGGATCCGGGCGGCCTCCGACCTGATCAACGCCGGCGGCCGGACCACCCTGTTGGTCGGACGCGGCGCCCGGGAGGCCCGCACGGAGGTGCTGGCCCTCGCCGAGCGGTTGTCGGCACCGATGGTGCTCACCCTGAAGGCCAAGGAAGGCTTCGAGCACGACAATCCGTACCAGGTCGGTCAGACCGGCCTGATCGGCAACCCCGCCGCGGTCCACGCGCTCGAGGGCTGTGACACGCTGATCATGCTCGGCACGGACTTCCCGTACCGGGACTGGTACCCCACCGGCTGCAGGACCGTGCAGATCGACCTCCACCCACGCCACCTCGGCCGTCGCACACCGGTGGACGTCGGTCTGGTCGGGGACACCGCGGCCACCCTGCGCGCGCTGCTCCCCCACGTGGACGCGGTCGAGGGGAGCGCGCACCTCGACCGGGCACGCGCACGCTTCGACGACTGGCTCGCCGGCCAGCGGAAGCTCGCCGAACCACGCCGCGACCAGCACTCCTTGCTCGGCCGCATGCGCAGCGCCCTGGACAACCGGGGCCACGACGTCCGCCCCGAGGCACTGGCCGCCGCCGTGGACGCCTTCGCGGACGACGACGCCATCTTCACCTCCGACACCGGCATGGCCACCGTGTGGCTCTCGCGCTTCGTGACCATGCGCGGCCGGCGCCGGCTGCTGGGCTCCTACGACCTCGGCTCGATGGCCAACGCCATGCCCCAGGCCCTCGGTGCACAGCTCTGGGCCCCGGACCGCCAGGTCGTGGCGTTCTGCGGCGACGGTGGTCTGAGCATGCTGCTCGGCGATCTGATGACGATCAGGGCCTACCGGCTGCCGGTGAAGCTCGTGGTCTTCGACAACCGACGACTCGGCATGGTCAAGCTCGAACAGGAACAGTCGGGCCTGCCGGAGTACGGAACGGAGCTCGACAATCCCGACTTCGCCGCGGTCGCCACCGCCCTCGGGCTGACCGGCATCCGCGTCACCGATCCCTCCGACCTGCAGGACGGCGTACGGCGGGCCTTCGGCACGCCCGGGCCGGTGCTGCTCGACGTCCTCACCAACCCCGGAGAGCTGGCGGTCCCGGGCAAGCCGACCGTCGAGCAGGGATGGGGTTTCGCCATCGCCAGGATCAAGGAGACCCTCCGCAGCCACGACGGCTGACACTCCCCCCGGGTGCGGAGGGCCTTGCCCGGGTCGCCCGGCACCCGGCTCCGGGCGACCCGACGCCTGCCTGTGGGGCCGGCTGCTCTTACCGCCGGGACGCTGCGGCGAAGGCCGACGCGTCCCGGCGGTCGGCCCCGCCGTGTCCGTCGCCCGCGTCACCTCACCGGCTCGGCCGCGGGGCCGCTCGGCCGGTCCACCAGGTCTCCGGGGGCTTGGAAGCCCCGGGGCCCCCGGGCCAGTAGCCGACCCTACGCGCAGTCGGCAGCGGGTGGACGGCCGGGGATGCCGGTCTCGGCCCACACGGTCTTGCCGGGGCCCCGGGGCTCGACGCCCCACCGACAGGCCAGCCGCTCGACGATGAGCAGCCCGTGACCGCCGGGGCTCGCGGGTGGCCGGGGAGTGCACAGGGCGGGCAGTGCCGGAGAGCCGTCGCCGACCTCGATCCGCAGCCTGCCCGTACGCGCCGACAGCGCGAGTTCCAAAGCCCCTCCGGCGTGCATCACGGCGTTCGAGACCAGCTCGGCCACCAGGAGGACGACGTCCCGCTCAGCCTCCGCGGAACTGCCGGGACCGGCCCAGTCCGCGAGCGCCCGCGAGGTGAACTCCCTCGCACGGGCGACCGGCTTCGGGACTCCCGCCAGCCGGAGCCGCCGGAGCTGTGCGACGGGCGGCCGCGCCGGACCGGCAGCAGTCCGCCCGTCCTCCAGGGCCCCGCCGCTGCCGGTCATCTGCACCTGTCCCCCTTCCAGTCCAGTGGTCCCTTCCTGAACCGGCTTCCCCGGCAAGCCGCGTCGAGCACGGTGTCGGTGTGGCCGCCCGCCCCACCGGCACGTCAGCCCGACGGTCGGGGTACGGCCGTGTCGTCCAGGTGGATGGAGAAGACCGCGTCGGTGCCCGTGAGCTCGAAGACCCGCGCGACAGCGGGTGAAGGGCGGGCGATCCGGAAGTCGATGCCGGCCGCCACGGCGTTCATGCGGGCCTGCAGGAGCAGGTTGAGGCCTGACGAGTCACAGAACGCCACGTGCTGGAGGTCGACGACGATCGACGAGGGGCGCTCCGCCGTCAGGCCGTCGAGCGCCGAGATGACGGGCGCCCGGGTCTCGGCGTCCAGGTCCCCGGCGATCTCGCAGACGGACGCACGTGTGGCGGTGCGGCGTACGCGTACCGCGAGACCACTCGTGGGTGGCCCCCATGCCTCTGCGGCACTCGTGTTCCCGGACTCGCTCGTCATTCGTCCCCTCCACCCCGGCGCGTGACCCCCTGCTCCTGCCCGTCCCGCTTCCCGGCCCGCACCGACGGTTCCCCGTCACCCACGAGGCCTTCGCGCAACGTCCTCAGCGTACGGCTGAGCAGGCGTGATACGTGCATCTGGGACAGACCGAGCCGGCCGCCGATCTGGGACTGCGTCAGGTCCTCGGTGAACCTCATCGACAGGATGAGTCGCTCGCGGGGCGGCAGGGCCGCGATCAGGGGCTTGAGCGCCACCAGGTCGGTCACCAACTCGGCGTGGTCCGCATCCGGGCCGAGGAGGCGGTCGGCCGACCGGGCCGCACCGTCCTGCTGGGGACCGGCCGGGAGGTCCAGCGAGCCGGCACTGCGGGCACGGGCGGCGGCAAGGCCCTCGGTGATCGACTCCTCGGGCAGTTCGAGGTGACGGGCCAGTTCGGCGACCGTGGGCTCTCGGTCGAGCTGCTGGGAGAGTGCGTCCTGGGCCTTCGCCAGGGCCAGCCGCAGCTCCTGCAGCCGCCTGGGCACGTGGACGGCCCAGGTGTTGTCACGGAAGTGGCGGCGGATCTCGCCCATCACGGTCGGGATGGCGAAGCTGCTGAACTCGACCCCGTGATCCGGATCGAAGCGGTCGATCGCCTTGATCAGGCCGACGGCACCGACCTGGAGCAGGTCGTCCCGGCTCTCGTGGTGAGGTGCGAAGCGGCGGAGCACGAACTGCACGAGGGACATGTTGAGTTCGATCAGCGTGCCCCGTACGTAGGAGTACTCCAGGTGCCCTCGTCCAGGGCCGCGAGTCGAGCCAGGAGCGTTCGGGTCAACTCCCGCGCGTCGGCCGGGGCGACGTCGCACGGGTCGCCGACGTCGGCGAGCAACGATGCGAGATCGGGATCGGGGCCGCGGGTGACGACGGGGGCGCCGGGCGACGACGGCGCAGGCCGGGACGCGCACGGGAGCAGCTCACTACTGGTCATGGTCATGTCGATCCTTTTCCTCCGTCACCACGGCGCGGGCCGTCCGCGGTTACCCCTCGGGGCGACATGCATGCCACCGCCGCGCGTGAAGGTTCTGTGCATGTCTGGACGGCGTCCGCGAACGGGGGCCGGCCGGGTGGCGGAACGTTCCACCCCTGAGCGCCCTCAGCACACGGGAAGCGTGACGGTGATGCGCTTCCCGCCGCCGGGCAGCAGCTGGACGGTGCACGTGAGGGCCACCCGACGGACGATCGTCCAGCCGCGGCCGCCGGGGCGGGCCGGGTCCCCGCCGTGCAGCGCGTGCTGCCGTGGACGGTCTTCCGTGGCGTCCTCGACCTCGATGCACAGCACGGCCGGGTCCGCGTCCAGTCGTGCGGCAGCCGTCACCGTGGAGGGGTGGAGTATGACCGGCGAAGAGCGGCTGGTGCGGACTCGGTGGTTCGCCGCCTGGACGACCCGTCGGTGGCTTCGTGCCGGCGCGACGGCCGCGCTCGTCGTCCTGACCGTGCTCGGGGCGACGGGCTTCTGGGTCCTCGACCGGACCCAGGCTCCGTACCAGCAGGGTCTGTCCGACGAGGAGACCCAGACAGCGCGCCTCGCGGACCTGCTGAAGGACGACGCCTCCGCGCTCGAGGACCTGGCCGGCGTCGGGCGCGCGATCTCGGCGTGGCAGTCGGAGCTGGCCCGACCGGTGGCCGATTCCCCGCCCGGCGCGCCGGCGCCGGCGGCCGCCGCCCTCGCCGCGCCGGGCAAGGCCTCCTTCGACGGCGTCCGGGCCCGACTGGCCGAGCAGCAGGACCGTTTGCGCGCGGAGCGCACCAGGGCGAGGGATGAGCTCGCTTCCACACTGACGCTGCGGAACTGGGTGTTCGGCGCCATCGCGGGCCTCATCCTGATCCTCGCCGCCCTGGTGTTCGAAGGACTGCGGCGCGGCATCAACCGCCCGCTCGAACAACTCGGAGCCGATGCCCGCGTCATCGCCGGCGGCGAGTTCGACCACCCCATCACCACGACCGGCCCCGCCGACCTGCGCCGGCTCAGCGGTGAGATCGACCGCATGCGCGTTCGCCTCGTGCGGGAGCTCGGCTTCAGCGAGCAGGCCCGGCTGCGCCTGGACGCGCAGGCCGCCGACCTCCAGCGTTCCAACACCGAGCTGGAGCAGTTCGCCTACGTCGCCTCCCACGACCTCCAGGAACCGCTGCGCAAGGTCTCCAGCTTCACCCAGCTCCTCCAGCGCCGCTACGGCGGTCAACTCGACGCCAAGGCCGACCAGTACATCGGTTTCGCGGTCGACGGCGCCAACCGCATGCAGACCCTCATCAACGACCTCCTCGACTTCTCCCGGGTCGGGCGTCTCCACCACGCCCACCAGGAAGTCGACATGGACGAGGCGTTGGAGCAGACCCTGGCCGCGCTGAGCGTGGGCATCGAGGAAGCCGGGGCGGAGATCACCCACGACCCGCTGCCGACGCTGGTCGCCGACCCCACCCAGATGGGCATGCTCTGGCAGAACCTGATCGGCAACGCCGTGAAGTTCCGCAGGCCCGGAACCCGTCCGCACATCGACGTCTCGGCCGAGCGCGACGGCGCGCTGTGGCGGTTCTCGGTCACCGACGACGGCATCGGCATCGCACCCGAGTTCACCGAGAAGGTCTTCCTGATCTTCCAACGGCTGCACACCAAGGACGCGTACTCCGGCAGCGGCATCGGCCTGGCCATGTGCAAGAAGATCGTCGAGTTCCACGGCGGCACCATCACCGTCGACCCCGACTACCGGGCCGGTACCCGCATCACCTTCACCCTGGCAGCCGAACCGCCGAAGCCCCCCGGCCTTCCGGCCATGCCCGAGACCTCCCGCACCCACCAGGAGCACGCACGATGACCACGACCATGGTGTCCTCCGCGGGGGCGGCCACCGGGGGGCCGTCGTACCGCATCCTCCTGATCGAGGACGACCCGGGCGACGCCCTCCTGGTCGAGGAACTCCTCCACGACACCGGCTTGCGCTTCGAGCTGACCACCTGTGCCACGCTCGCCGACGCCAGCAGCACGTTGTCCTCCGGTGTCACCGACTGCATCCTCCTCGACCTGCACCTGCCCGACGCCTCCGGCACATCCGCGGTCACGGCCGCTGCTCGCACTGATCGAGGCCCTCCCACCGGCCGACCCCGCCGCGCACATCGACCAGCTCATCACGCAGACCCACACCCTCAACGCCGGCCGCCACACCGACGACCTGGCAGTCCTCCGTCTCGACTGGGGCACCCACCGCCACGGACACGCGGCGGCGGAACAGCGGCTCGGCTGACTGCACACCGGGAGGTGGAGCAACCGGGTACCGGACGAGCGGGTCGCGTTCCGGGACGGTGGCGCCGTCCAGCGGCTCGACCCGGCTCAGCTCCTGTCGGTCCGGTCCGGGGGGCCGGGAGCGGGGAAGCAAGGGGAGCCGACGGCTTGGTCGACGTGTGCGTGGTGGGACACCAGCTGGTCCACCCCGGTCAACGTGAGCAGGTGCCGCAGGTCGGCCGGGGCGCCGACCAGCGGGAGCGGGGTTCCCGGTGTCCCGGCACGCAGGGAGGCGTAGACCAGCTCGGCGATGCCCATCGAGTCGCAGAAGCGCAGGCCGGCGATGTCCAGGACCAGCGGGAGGACGGTGGGAGTCCCCTCGATGGCCCTGCGCAGTCGTGGGGCGGTGTGGTAGTCGAGCTCGCCGGCGAGGACGACGACGGTCGCGCCTGCCGCGTGGGCGCTGACGTGGATGGTGAGGGCGTAGGCGGGCACCTGGGCTCCGGGGCGGTCGGCGGTCGGCGGTCGGCGGTCGGCGGTCGGCGGTCGGCGGTCGGGCGATCCGGTCACTGGAGGTGGGCGAGCAGCAGGGCCACGTCGTCGGCCTGCGCCTTGGCGAACGCGCCGAGCAGCAGGTCGCCCGCCGCGTCGAGGTCGGCTGGCGCCTCGGCGAAGGACTCCCTGAGCGCGCCCAGGCCTACTTCGAGGTGCTCGCCCGGAACCTCCACCAGGCCGTCGGTGACCAGCAGGAGGGTGCTTCCCGCAGGAGTGTCGTGGGTCGTCGCGGGCGGCTGCGGCAGGTCGAGTCCGAGCAGGATGCCGTGCTCGGTGAGGTAGCGGGTGGAGCCGTCGGCCAGCCGGAGCAGTGGCGGCAGGTGGCCGGCGTTGGCGACGTGGATCCGGCGGCCGCCGGGCTCGATGAGCACGAGGCAGACGGTCGCCGTGACGCCAGGGCGCAGCCGGACCATCAGGGTGTCCAGCCGGCGCAGCAGCGTCTGCGGATCATGTCCCTCGATGGCGTAGGCACGCAGCGCGTGGCGCAGTTCGCCCATCACCATCGCGGCTTCGAGGGAGTGGCCGGCCACGTCGCCGATGGCGAGGAGCAGCCCGGCCGGGGTGTCGATGGCCTCGTAGAAGTCCCCGCCGATCTCGCTTCGGTCGGAGGCGGGCTCGTAGCGGACGGCGAGGTCCACGCCGGTGACGGAGGGTAGTCGGTCGGGCAGGAAGCTGCGCTGGAGGGTGAGGGCCAGGGCGTGCTCCTCCGCCTGGCTCCGCAGGGCCTCCAGGGCCAGGGCGGCGGCCTGGGTGAGCTGGGAGAGCAACCGGTGCTGGTCCAGACCCGCGGCGGCCTGCGGATCGACCGCCAGCGCCACCAGGGGGCGGCCCGGCTTCGTCCGGGCCACGACCAGGGTGACCGGTCCGTCGGGTGTCACGTCCTGCGGCGCGGCCGCGCCGGCCAGGGCGGTCCGCCACTCGACGGCGGTGAGCAGCGCCGAGTCGGTTCCGGTGGCGTCGCCGAGGGTGTGGTGCGCGAGGGTGTCGAGCAGGACCGGCGGGGCGGTGCGCAGCCGGACCGACGGGCCCGTGTCCGGCACGGGTCCGTCGGGCCCGCCGTCCGGGGCCGCCGCCGGGGAGCAGTGGGCGAGGTGGAGCGTCTCCGAGTGGGGCCCCAGGACGACGACGGTGGCCTGGGCCGCACCGAGCTCGGTCGCGCCCAGCGCGGCGGCGGTGACCAGGGTGTCGGCGTCGGCGGCGTCGTAGAGCGCCAGCGTGCTGCGGTGCAGTGCGGCGACCCGGTCGGCGAGCCGTTCGGCCCTGCGGCGCGCCCGGGTGTAGCGCAGCACGGCGGTGACGGTCGCCTGGAGTTCTGCGGGGTCGATGGGTTCGGTCAGGTAGGCGTCCGCGCCCCGGTGCAGGCCCTGGGTGCGATCGCTGGCTTCGATGGCGGTGGCGGAGATGTGGACGACCGGCAGGTCGGCTGTGCGCGGCCGGCCCTTGATCCGCTCGCACACCTCGAAGCCGGTCATGTCGGGCAGTTTCACGTCCACGATGGCGAGTTCCGGCAGTTCGTGCGTCGGGGCGCCGGTGAGCAGGGCCAGCGCCTGGGTGCCGTCGACGGCCTCGACGACGGTGTGTCCGGAGCGGCGCAGCCAGCTGCCCACGATGTAGCGGGTGGTGGGGTTGTCGTCCAGGACGAGGACGGTGGCGGGGCCTGCGTCGGGGGCTGCGGTGGTCACGGTCCGCCCTCCGTTTCAACGTGGTGCTCGGGCGGTGCGCCCTCGGGGGCCGCGGACGCGTCCCGGAGGGGACGGCCCAGCGGTCCGTTCGGGGGCGCGATCGCGGTGGACAGGGCAGTGGACAGCCGCCCGGCGGTCAGGCCGGACTTCTGCAGCACCGACCGGGCGTGCGTCAGCCGGTCGCGATCGAGGGAGGAGGGGTCGGCCGAGGTCAGGACGACGACCGGGAGCCCGTGCAGGTCCGGGTCGCCCCGCAGTCGTGCGAGGACCGCGTAGCCGTCGAGGCCGCTCATGTGCAGGTCGAGGATCAGGGCGTCCGGGCGCTCGCGCCGGAGGGTGGCGAGGGCGTCGCCGCTGTCCGGGACCTCCACGACGTGGTCGGTGAGGTCTCGCAGCAGCGGCCGCAGGACGGCCCGGAACGCCGCGTCGTCGTCCACCACGACCAGGCGGGCTGCGCGGGGGAGCACGCCCGGGCCGGGCGCGGGCGCGGCCGGCAGCCGGACGGTGATGGTGGTGCCGCTGCCCGGGCTGCTCTCCAGGTGCATCGTCCCGCCGAGCAGTCCGACCAGCCGCCGGGCGTACGGCAGGCCGAGCCCGGTGCCGTGGCGGCCGCGCTGGTGGGGGCCCTTGACCTGGTAGAACTCCTCGAACACGCGCGCGTGCTGGTCCGCCGGGATGCCGATGCCGGTGTCGGAGACGGTCAGCACCAGCTCGCCCGGGCCGGCCGCGCCTCCGGTACCGTCCAGGTGTGCCGTCAGGCGGACCGACCCGGCCTCGGTGAACTTCAGGGCGTTGGACAGCAGGTTGCGCAGGATCCTGGCCAGCATGGTCTCGTCGCCGAGGATCGGGCCGGGGTCGGCGTCGGCGGTCACGGACAGCGTGACGCCGGGCCGGGCGAGACCGCGCAGTGTGCCGTCCAGTTGGGCGAGCACGGCGTGCAGGTCCATCGGTGCCCAGCTGGGTTCGAGGTTCCCGGACTCTGCCTTGGCGACGTCCAGGAGCTCGTCGACGAGTGCGAGCAGGGTGCGGCCGGAGTCCGCGATCAGTGAGAGCCGGTGTCCGCGCTCCGTCGCCGGCGCGTCCGCGTCCGCGAGGAGCAGCTCGGCCAGTCCCACGACGGAGTTGACGGGGGTGCGCAGCTCGTGGCTGACGTTGGCCCAGAACCGGGTCTTGGCCTCGCTGGCCTCGCGCAGTTGCCGCGACTTCTCGTCCAGCTCGGCGTAGAGGGCGACGACGCCGCGGTTGGTCTCCTCCAGTTCCTCGGAGAGTTCGGCGTAGAGCGCGACGACGCCGCGGTTGGTCTCGGCCAGTTCGTCGTTGAGCCGTTTCAGTTCCTCGCTCTGGGCCCTGGTCCGTTCGAGCGCGGCTATCAGGTCCTGGGTCTGCGCCTGGAAGTCGTCCGGGTCGGCCGGGCCGCCGTGCGCGTCCAACAGCCGGCGGGCCTCCTCCGCGCCGTCCGGTTGCTCGCCGGTCGGTGCGGGGAGCCGGTGGTCCAGGCGCACCCAACCGCCGCCGTCGGCCGGTCCGTGGCTGGTCGGGAGCAGGCGGGCGGAGGCGTTCAGGGCGTCGGCGGACGGGCCGTCGGAGCCGTGCCAGTCCACGGTCACGCTCAGTACCCTCCCGGGTGCCGTGCACAGGTCGAAGTGTGTGGTGAGCCGGCCGGATCCGAGCATGTCGCGGCTGATTTCGCTCAGGGCGGTGGCCAGCCGGATCGCGTCCTGGCCGTCCGAGCCGAGCAGTTCGGCGACGGACTTGCCGATGCGGCGCAGAGCGAAGCCGTCCTGCGCAGACGCGACCGGGACCGTCCCCAGCCGGACCACCTGCGGTTCCTCGGGGCCCGTCACCACGGGCCCTTCGCCACGAGGACGCCCGCGTCGTCCCGGCGCACGCCGGCCTCGCGCAGCAGGAGCGCGGCGGCGGTGACCGGCAGGTGCTCGAGCACGCCGGCGAAGGCCTGGGCCTGCCAGCGGTCGGTCAGGCCGTCGGAGTGCATGACCACCGCGCTGCCGGGGGCGAGCCGATGACGGACCGTGTGCAGGGCGGGCATCTGGTGTCCGACGATGCCGGGCGCGGACGGCAGTGAGCGGCGGGTCCCGGTCGACGGGGCCACCACGAAGGTACTGATGTTCCCGACGCCGCAGAAGCCGATCCGCTGCGCTGCGGGCTCGACGAGCGCGACCGCGACCGCTCCGCCGCGTCCGGCGCGCAGGGCGCCGTGGACGTCGGACAACACGGCCTCCGGGGTTCGCGCCGCGCTGCGGCGGAAGGCCGCGACGGCGTCCAGCGCGGCTTTGGCGGCGAGCGGCCCGTGGCCCAACCCGTCGACGAACATGACGAGGAACGCCCCGGTGGTGGGGTCGGCCGTCGACCCCACGGGCCCGGTCGACCGGGTCGGCCCGCCGGGTGAGGAGACCGGCGTGCCGTGGTCCTGAAGGGGGGGCTGAGCCGGGCGCCGGGCCGCGCCCGTGAGCACCGACCAGTCCAGGACGGTTCCATCGGCGGTCTGGCGGCGTGACCGTCTTGCTCCGGCCCCCGCGGGCGCCCGGTCCGGTCCGGCCGGCGGTGCCACGAGCACGGGCCGTGCGGCCCAGGCGTCCCCGCAGAGCTCCTGGCCGCTCATCGGCCGGGTGACGCCCGCCACCACCGCCTCCCTGCCGGCCGCCGCGCGGCGGCCGCCGGGCGTGTGGTTCCAGAACCGCGCGGTCATCGCGGTGCCCCTGCCCGGCAGCGAGTGCACGTCGAAGGTGTCGGCGAGCCGGACGATGGCGCCCAGGCCGATGCCGAGCGTCCCTCCGGACGAGACTCCGTCGGTGAGCGAGCGGGGGACGTCTGCCATCCCGGGGCCACTGTCCAGAGCGACGAACTCCACGGCCGCCTCGCTGTCGGTGCGCACCACCCGCAGGAGGAGCGAGCCGTCCACCGCGTGGCGACGCAGGTTGGTCGCCGCCTCGCTGACCGCCAGCCCGACCTCGGCGACCCTCTCCGGCAGCAGCCCGGCGCGGTGCGCGATGGCCCGCGCCGCACTGCGCGCGGCGGCGGGCAACGATTCGGCGTCCCGGAACCAGACCGCGTCCTCGCACTCGAGCAACGGGACCGTCAGCGTCGCCACTTGGTCACCGACACCTTCGTGCCGGCCCCGGCCGCGCTCTCCAGGGCGAAGTCGTCCACCAGACGGCGCGCACCGCTCAGGCCGAGCCCGAGGCCCCCGCCGGAGGTCCAACCGTCGGTCAGGGCGAGGTGGATGTCGGGGATGCCCGGGCCACTGTCCTCGAACACCGCGTGCACGCCCTTCCGTCCGTCCCGGCGCACCGTGCCGCAGTGCATCGCTCCACCGCCGCCGTAGACCAGGGTGTTGCGGGCCAGTTCGCTCGCGGCGGTGACGAGTTTGGTCTGGTCCACCAGGGAGAGCCCGGCCTGCTGCGCGAGGGTGCGCACCAGTTGCCGGGCCCGGACGACGTCGTCGTTGGACATGATCGGGACCGTCTGCTCCGTTTCTCCGGCTGACCCTGTCATGCGCGGTCCGCACGTGCGGTGCGGTCGCGGTCCAGGAGGGCGAGGCCCTTGTCCAGGGTCAGGGCGGTGCGCACCCCGCCCAGGGACAGGCCGAGTTCGACCAGGGTGATCGCCACCGCGGGCCGCATGCCCACGACGACCGTCTCGGCGTCGAGCATCCGGGAGATCGCCGCGGTGTTGGCCAGCATCCGGCCGACGAAGGAGTCGACGATCTCCAGCGCGGTGATGTCGATGACGACCCCGATGGCACCGGTCGCCACGATCCGTGCGGCGAGGTCGTCCTGTAGGTCGACCACGGTCTGGTCCTCCAGGTCGATCTGGATCGACACCAGCAGGACCCGGCCGAGCTTGAGGATGGGGACGCGCTCGGTCACTGGTGACCGCCGGTCACGGCGTGGTCGCCACCGATGCGCTGGAGCACGTACCGCAACGCGTCGGCCAGGGTCGCCTTGGTGACGATGTCCCCGAACTGGACGCCCAGCGCCACGAGAGTCTGGGCGATCTGCGGCCGGATGCCGGAGATGGTGCACTCCGCACCCATCAGCCGGGCGGCCACGACCGTCTTGAGCAGGTGCTGGGCGACCTCGGTGTCCACCGCCGGTACACCCGTGATGTCGATGATGGCGTGCTCGGCCTCGGAGTCCACCAGGCTCTGGAGCAGCGTCTCCATGACGATCTGGGTGCGAGCCGAGTCCAGGGTTCCGACCAGCGGCACGGCCAGTACGCCCTCCCACAGCTTCACCACCGGGGTGGAGAGTTCGAGCAGCTGCTCGGCCTGGGCGCTGATGATCTCCTCGCGGGTGCGGGCGTACACCTCGATGGTGAACAGGCCCAACGCGTCCAGCAAGCGTGCGAGTTGGAGGTAGGCGGTGATGTCCTCGGCGGAACTGGCGGTGGTGGGCTCCAGCACGTCCTTGCAGGCGAAGACGCTCATCGCGGTCTCGGTGGGTGTGAACCCGTGCCGGGCCCGGCTGCGCGAGAGCTCCACCAGCAGCGCCCGCACCTCGGAGTACCCCTCCTCCTGCCACTCCAGGCCGCCCTGGCGCAGGGCCTGGGCCAGGGCCTGGTACAGGTCCGTCAGTTCCTTCTCGAGCTCGGCCCGGCTGATCCGGCCGCGCAGGATGGCCGACACGGCCTCCACCCATTGGTCCAGCACCGCGTCGTTTCGCGTCAGGAGCTCGACGAGCCGTTCGGACGATTCCTCTACCGCCATCAGGCGCACCCTTCCATCACAGGCATACCGGTCCCGGGAGACCCGGGCCGGGGCCCGACCCGTCGCCCCGGGTCAACCGGGCCCCGTCTGCCCCGCGATCCGGATCCCATGCACGTTCGGGCCCGCCGATTTCCGATCGGCCCGGATCACGGCCGCGACGGGCCCGTCCCGGCGGGGGTCGCCGCGACCGGCCGTCCGGGTGTGCCCAGGACGGCGAGCCCGGCCGGCAGCGCGAGCGGGTCGGCCGGGAGGCCGCCCTCCCTGCGGACCATCCGGACCCGTTGAGCAGCAGGCACCCGGCGACGACCCGTGCGCTCAGGGGCACCGCGACGACGCCGCCGGTGGTCCGCCGTGCCGGTGCTCCCGGACGGCCGCCGAGACGTCGAAGGGCACGATGGTGGCGGCGGTGTGCGGCAGCCGGCTCACCGCGTGGGCGATCGAGTCCCCGCTGCGGGCGTGCAGCAGGCGTCCCAGGACCGGGCCGTACGAGCGGCGCGGGATCAGCAGGGTGACCTGGGTGCGGCCGTCGGCGGTGGTGCGGCCCGCGAGCCGGGCGATCGCGCGGTGCAGCCGGCGGTCCGGGCACTCCACCAGGTCGAGCGGGACGTCGGCGGCCCGGCTGGCCTCCCAGCAACGCCGCAGGTGCTCGGCGTGCGCCGTGTCGAGGGCGACGTGCACGGCGCGCAGCCCGTCGGGGCGCAGGGTGTGCGCGTAGCGCAGCGCGGTGAGGACCGCGAGGTCGAGCCGGTCGACCAGCACCAGCACGACGTGGCGCGGGCGGGTCGCGCCGGTGGCGGTGGCGGGCGCCGCCTCCAGGGCCTCGGCCTCGTTGCGGTACCGCTCGTTGGTGCGGATCAGGGCCCACACGCCGACCGGGAAGACGACCACCACGAGCCAAGCGCCCTCGGTGAACTTGGTGACGACGAAGACGACGACCACGGCGGCGGAGGCGGCCGCGGCGGCCGCGTTGACGGCGGTCTTGACGGTGCGGTGCCTCCCCCGGCGCTGCCAGTGGTGCTTGGCCAGGCCGGCGGTCGCCATGAGGAAGCCGGTGAAGACCCCGATCGCGTACAGCGAGACGAGGTGGGTGAGGTTGCCGCGCGAGACGAGCAGCAGGGCCAGGGAGACGGCGGTGAGCACCAGGATGCCGTTGGAGAACGCGAGCCGGTGGCCGCGCCGGGTGAGCTGGCGCGGCAGGAAGGAGTCCTCGGCGACGAAGCCGGCCAGGAACGGGAAGCCGTTGAAGGAGGTGTTCGCGCCGGTGTAGAGGATCAGCGCGGTGGCGACCTGGACCAGTGCGAACATCGCCTGTCCCGGGGCACTCCCGCCGAAGACCAGGTGCGCCTCCTGGGCCAGCACGGTCGGGCTGCCGGAGGTGTACGGGATCGCGTGTGTCCACCAGGCGAGCGCGGAGATCCCGAGCACCAGGCCGCCGAGGACCGCGCTCATGACCACGAGGGTGCGGCGCGCGTTGACGCCCCGCGGTTCGCGGAAGGCGCCGACCCCGTTGGAGATGGCCTCGAGGCCGGTGAGCGAGGACCCGCCGTTGGCGAAGGCCCGCAGCAGGACGAACAGCGAGGCGCCCATCAGCAGGCCGTCGCCCGGCGTGCCCACCGGCACGGCACCGACGGCGTGCAGCTCGGCCGTGCCCAGCCTCGGCAGGCTGCCCGCCGCCAACCGGACCAGCCCCACCACGACGGTCAGGCCGGCGGCGGCGACGAACAGGTACGTGGGGACCGAGAACGCCTTGCCCGCCTCCCTGATGCCGCGCAGGTTCCCGTAGCACAGGAGGCCCAGCACCCCCACGGAGATCCACAGTTTGTCCGGGCCGATGTCGGTGTGGAGGAGCAGCTGTGCCATGGAGGCCAGGGCGTCCGTACCCGCGGCGGTCTGCACCGCGACGGTGACGACGTAGTCGATCAGCAGGGCCACCGCCGCGATCTGGGCGGTGCGCGGGCCGAAGTTCTCCCGCGCCACCACGTAGGAACCCCCGGCCCGGGTGTAGGTGGTCACCACGTCGCGGTACGACAGGGTGAGCAGGAGCAGCAGGGCGAGGATGACCCCGGTCACCGGCATGACGAGGGCGAAGCCCGCCATGCCGGCCACGGGGAGGAGCTGCGTCAGCATCTGCTCCGTGCCGTAGGCGCTGGAGCTGATGCAGTCCGGTGCGAGCACGCCCAGCGCCACCGGCTTGGAGAGCGTCTCCTCGCGCAGCTGCGCCGTCACCAGGGGCGGCCCCAGCAGTAGCCGCTTGACCCGGTACCCGAGGCGTTCCGGCACCTCGCCCGCCGCGGCGACCTGCCGCTGCTCCGCCCGCGTCCGCTCCGTGACCGTCACCCTCGTCCCCCTTCGGGCGGTCCGTCCGGCGTTCTGCCGGAGGCTCCCGCTCGACTGCCCCGGGAACCGCGGAGCATGCCGATCGTGTCGGGCGACGGTGGAAAGGCCGCTCGTTCGGGTGAGGCGTGCGGGGGTCAGAGGCCCGGGGAGCCGCTCCCTGGGGACCGGCGGAGCAGGTAGTCGGAGGTGCCGGTGAGCTGGAGGACGCGGTCCAGGAGCGCCGGACGGGGTTCGATCAGCAGGCTCAACCCGGCGGCGTCGGCGTGCCGGCGGATCTGGAGCAGGGTCGACAGGCCCATGGAGTCGCACATGGTCATGGCGCTGCAGTCCAGGTGGACGGTCGTCACGGACGGCCGGGCGGACAGCCCGGTGGTGACGTCGGTGAGGAGCGCGTCGCAGGTCTCGTGGTCGAGGTCCCCCTCGACCTCGACGGTGAGCGTCGCGGACGGCTCGGGGGTGAGGACGTCGGGAACGGGTTCGGGGGTCGCGGTCATGCCGGGTTTCCGTGGTGCTGGTGCTGGTGGAGGACGTTCGGTGGGTCGGTCAGGAGGTCGACGACCGTGCGGCCGTGATCGAGGATCGTGACGGAGCGCGGCAGGTCCCGCAGCTCGTGGCGGAGGACGTCCAGGGCGGGCAGCAGGGAGGCGGCCGGGACCGCGCGGACCGTGAGGACGCCGGCGGTCCACGTCAGGAACCGGCCGAACAGGTCCCGATCGTCGGTGTAGAGGGCCGCGGCGAGGAAGTCCACGATGTGGGCGATGTCCTCGGCGGTGCGCTGCAACTGGACCTCGGCGTAGCCGCGCACGGCGGGGACCCGCTCGGCCAGGCCGGACATGACGGCGCCGACCAGGCGCGGCGCGCTCCGGCTGACCAGGGTGTACTCCTGGTCGGCGAGGTGGGGCAGGTCGTCCAGGGGCTGGTGCCGCACGGGGGCGGGCGGGCCGTCGGCGAGCCACTCGGCCGCGCCCCGGGCGTGCCCCGCCCAGCCGTCGGCGCCGAGCAGACGGGCGTAGCAGCCGTCGGGGCCGAAGGCCGCCCCGCCCGCCAGTACGGGGACGCCCGCGGCTTGGGCGGCGGTGATCGCCGTGTGGGCGGCGGGCAGGCGCGGGGCGAGCGAGGCGGACAGCGCCAGGGCGACGGGGGCGCTGCGGTGCAGTCGGCCGATCAGGTGCGGAGTCGGCACCTGGGCGCCGAGGTGGTCGACCTCCCAGCCGTGCAGACTCAGCACCTGGGCGAGCAACCGGGCGGGAAAGGCGTGCCACTCACCGTCGACGCACGACACGGTGACCCGCCCCCGGGAATCCCGGGGCGTGGCGTCGAGGACGGCCGGGTGGTGCGCAAGCGCGGTGACCACCCGGTCGTTGACGGCCGTGGCCGCGTGTTCCTGCGCCACCGTCATCCGGTTCGCCGCCCAGGCGTGGCCGACCCTGGCCTGGACTTCGGCGATCACGTCCAGGAGGACGGACTCGGGGCTCACGCCCGCGTTCAGTGCTCCGAAGGCGACGGCACGAGCCGCCGACTCGCTGCCGGCGGCGACCGCGGCCCACAGCTCGTCGGCCCAGTGGTCCGCCGCGCCCGCCGACGGTGTCGTGACGGTGATGTCGAGGGCCGTCACGCGGCGAACCCGTCGATGCCGCGCCCGCCGTCCCCGGGCAGCCCGCCGCTGCGCGGCGCGGCGACGACCATGACGGCCATGTCGTCGTGGCGGCCACTGCCGACCCACTGGGAGGCGAGCATCAGGACGCGTTCGACGATCGCCTCCGCGGGCGTGGACCCGCACTCGCCGAGTACCCGGCGCAGACGCTCCTCGCCGAACATCGCGTCGCCGAGGGGGCCGCCGCGGGCCTCGGTGACGCCGTCGCTGTACAGCACGCACGCCTCGCCCGGTGCCAGGACGACGGTGTCCGACTCGACGGTGGTCTCCGGGAGCGCGCCCACCAGGCTCCCTGAGGTGCGGGCCGCCTCCACCCGCCCGTCGGCACGGACGATGAGCGGAGCCGGGTGGCCGGCCGCCGACAGCCGGACCGTCACCCGCTCCTCCCGGCGGCGGACCGAGGCCAGCACCATCGTGGCGAACCGGGTGTGGTGCGAGGTCAGCAGGGCTCGGTTGAGCAGCGTCAGCAACCGGGGGTGGTCGTCCGCCATCGGCAGCAGCGCGTGCAGGGTGTTGCGGATCTTGCCGGTGAGCACGGCGGCTTCGAGCCCCTTTCCGCAGACGTCGCCGAGCACCGCCAGCGTCTCACCATCGGGATCCGCGGCGGGGTGGACGTCGTAGAAGTCGCCCCCGATCCGGTCCCGGTCGACGGAGGCCCGGTAGCCACCCGCGTAGTCCGTTCCGTTGACCTGCTCCAGCCGCGGCGGCAGCAGCTCGCGCATCAGCAGGTCGGTGACGGCGGCCTGCTCCGAGTACATCACCGCGGCGGAGACGGCGGCGCCCGCCCGGGCGGCGAACAGCCGGGCGAAGACCTCCTCCGACGGCGCGAACGCGCCGTGCCCGGGGCCGCGCAGCAGCACGAGCGCCCCTGCGGGCACGCCGTGACCCGGCAGCGGGGTGACGGACACCGCGCCGAGGGCGTCCAGACCGTCGGGCAGCAGCCAGTCCGGCGCCGCATCCGGGTCGATCCAGCGCGACGGTACCGGCGGGAAGCCGCGCAGGGCCTCCGCCAGGCCGGGGACCTCCGCCGGGTCCGCCCGTACGCCGCCGTGCACCGGTCGGCCGCCGCGTACACAGGACACGAAGCGCAAGACCCGGCCGCTGGTCGGCGAGATGACCACCGCCGCGTCCGCGAGGTGGGCGGCCGCCTGCTGCGCGGTGGTTTCCAGGCACCGCTGGACGTTCAGCGAGGAGAGCAGCAGGCTCGACAACTGGGCCAGGAGTGACCAACGTTCGCGTTCGACCGCGAGTGCGAGACCACGGTCGGCGCCGTCCACCAGCCACCACACGACGGTGCCGTCCGCCCGGACCGACGGATGGGCCTCCACCTCGCCAGCGGCGAGGAGCCCGCGCACCGGCACCGCCGCCGGTCGGGGGTCGTGGTCGCGGCCGTCGCGGTCGGCCGAGATCCGCAGGTGCGCGTCGAGCAGCCACGGTGCGATCGTCCCGCCCTCCACTCCGGCGGGGCCGCCGATCAGCTCCCAGGCAGCGTCGCTGCCGTGTACGACCGATCCGTCGGCCGCCAGGACCAGGACCGGATAAGGGGCATCACCGAGGAAGGTCAGCCCGGGTTCGGCCGTCGTGCGGGGGGTGTCCGTCGGAAGGGGTACCATCGCGTCGGCCCTGTCGGACCATCACCTCGTCACTCGTTCTGGCAGCGGCCGGAGACCACCGCGGATGCGGCGCGGACGGGGACGAACCACGCCGGTGGCCCGATGTCCGTCCAAGGCCGACAGAGTCGACAGTACGCCCCGTACCGGGCGATCGTAACGTCCTGCACAGGGACGGGGGACCCGCCCGGCACCGTCACAGCGGGATGCCGTAGCATCCCGCTGTGACGGAGAACGCCGAGGCGGGCAGCCGCGAAGCCCGCGAGCCGGATGGCCATCAAGTGGTGTGCGCCCGGGGCGATCTCGACTGGGAGAGCGCCCAGGACTTCGCCGAGAGGATCCGCTGCGCCCGTGGGCGCCGTCCGGCCCTGCTGATCGCGGACTTGTCCGGGGTGACCTTCGCCGACTCCTCCACCCTGCACACCCTGTTCGAGGCGCACCGGGGCCTCGCCGCAGCCGGCGGGCGACTCGTCATCGCCGGTCCGCTGGACCCGGTGGTGCAGCGACTGTTCGACGTTTCCGCCACCGCCGGCTACTTCCACTTCGCAGCCTCGGCCAGGGAGGCGGCTGCCGGCGCGGACGTCACGAAGCCGCGCAGGGGCGACCGCCGATGACCGCGGCCGGTGCGGTGCGGCGGCGTGCCCGACCTCCGGGGCACGCGGCAGCCGACGCCTCGGGGGCCCCGCACGCCGCCGGACGCCCTGCGACTCCACTCATTCGAGGTCCTCGCATGCCGGAACCGTCCCCCCGCCCCGACCGCACGGCGAGCCCCGTGTCCGCACACGTACCGGCCCCCGCGGGAGAGCTCGCGGACGAGCCGCTGTCCGGGCCGGTCGACGCCGGCCGCGCGGTGACCACGGCCGCGCAGGCCCGGGCAGTCATCACCGGCCTGCTCGACCACGTCCCCGGTGACACCGGCGCCGCCCGTCGGGACGCCCACCTGGCGGCGACCGAACTCGTCACCAACGCCCTACGCCACGGCGGAGGCCTCACCGCGTTCCGCGCCCGGCTGGCCGCGGACGCCACGGTGCTCTGCATCGAGGTCGAGGACGCCACCAGCCAGTACCCCCGGGAGCCCGAGCCCGACGGCCGGGACCCGAGCCGGCTCGGCGGCCGCGGCTGGATGATCGTCCGCCGGATCTCCGCCAGCTGCACCGTCCGGCCGCTGCCCACCGGCGGCAAGCGCATCAGCATCACGGTTCCCGTCCGCTAGCACCGTCGTCAACCCCGTCTGCGGGGCGATTCCGGGCGCTCCCGGTGGGAGCCGTCGGCGAGCCGGAGGCACGACAGGACGACCGGACGGCAGAGCCCGGAACGGGCTGGCCTCGTCCTGCCCTCGGTCCCGTACGCGGCTGTGCCGCCGGCCCGGCGCCGGCCGCGGGAACGCGGGCAGCGGGGCTGCACCCGACCGGGTCGGCGCGCAGCAACGGCGATCAGAGTGTCCCTGGGCCGTGAGGCGGCCGGTTCCCGGGGGCCCGAGGGGCCGGTGGGTCAGCGGGAGGGGTAGGTCTTGAGGCTGACGGCTTGGCCGGCGCCGCGGTCGCGGATCAGGGCGGCGACGGGGGGTGTGACCGGGACGACCAGGTGGCCCTCGGGGGGCACCACGGCGAGGTCTCCGATCGGGGTCACGTGGACGACCTGTTGGGAGGCCCCGGGCCGCGGGGAGTCGTAGACCAGGTGCACCACACGTCGGGTGACCGGTTCCGGATGCGGGTTCTCCAGGACGACGGCGTCGAAGGTGGCGAAGCGGCTGACCGCCTCGCCGCCGCGGGTCGGCTTGGCCTCGATGTAGCCGGACGGGCCGGCGGCGGGCAGCACCAGGAGCTTGGTGACGGTCACCCGGACGTCGGCCACCCGGTCCGCGTCCGGGCCGGAGAAGTTCAGTACGTCGAAGCCGCCGTCGGGGTGGACCACGAGCTCGCCCCGGTCGCTGCCGTACGCCGTGGCGACGCGGACCTTGCGCAGGGCGCGCCCGTCGGCGTCCACGGGGGTGAAGGCGAGGACCGGGGCCACGTCGACGGCGTTCGGGTTGGTGATGGCGAGGGTCTGGTCGATCCAGCCGGAACCGCCGTGCGCCCGGTACTCGAAGGTCGGTAGCGCGACCGACGGCCGTTCCGGTGCCCGGGCGCCGGCGCTCCAGCGACTGACCAGGACGACGAGTGCTGTGACGAGGCTCAGACCGGAGGCCAGGCTTATCAGCTGATGGGAAGACACGCGGGGAGTCTAGTGGTGGCGGTCCGTCATCTGTCCTGGGCCCCGGGTCACCCAGCGTCACCGCGGTGAGGCGGCGTACCACCGAGGCCAGGACGCCCTCCGCGGCCGGCCCCGGGGACGGATCCGGGGACGGCCGCGGGGACGGAGCCGGGTGGGCGCATTCCTTTGGCAGGGGAATTCGGTATCCACCCGGAGTCGGGTCGGCGGACGCGAGCGCTCAGCCGTTCCGGAACTCGGCTGAGAGCCTGCGCCCGGCCTTCAACCGGCGGTCCGTCAGAGGATTTCGATCGAGTTCACCTGCGGCGGTCGGTTCGGGAACGAGATGTCGGTCCAGCGCGGGATCTTGACGGAGTCGCCGTTGGCATCGTAGTAGATGAGGTCGTTGTTCCCGGTGGAGATCCGGTCGACCCACCAGCCGCCGAAGGACGTCCGGCCGGCGTTCGCGTAACAGTCGACGCTCTGGCTGCCGCCGCTGTGCGACCAGATCTTCAGGAAGTCCTCCCCGCCCCGGCACTCGATGTGGTCGATGGCGAACGCGGTGCCGGACGGCACCGCCACCGTGAACGCCGCCGCCGCGGCGAACGCGGCGGTCAGCGAGCCGACGATCTTCTTCGTCTTCGAGATCACGAATTCTCCTCATTCGAATGGAATCGAATTCCGAATCAGAACCCGGAATCCGGAGCCCGGAGCCCGGAATCCACCGCGCAACCGATTGGCGATTGCATCGTGCCCGATCAGCATCCCCAGCCCCTTCGTTCGCAGTCAATCTCATCGACCACGGACTGACGGCTTATCGGCCAGATCCATCCGCCTCGCCCGTGCGTGGCGGGGCTCGTCGGGCGGGTGGGGCGCGTGCGACGGAGCGACACGCGGACGCGGCGGTGGCCGCCAGCAGCCGGCCCCGCGGTGATCGCCCCCGTCCTGACCTGGGCCGACGGGCTCATCCCCGGTCCGTCCGCCGGGCCGCCGGTGGCGCGGGGCAGCGGCCGTGGCGGCAACCGTCCGCCGGATGAGTGGAACCGGCCGCGGCGCCCCGGCGGGCGAGGCGCCCGACCGGCGCGCGATATATCCTGCGCCCCCGCCCCACGGGTTCGGCAGGACGGGCCCTCGGCCGAACGGGCGGGCGGCACGGGCCCGGACACGGCGACGCCGGCGCCACCGTGGGGTGGCGCCGGCGTCGCTACGGTCCTACCTGTAGCGGTAGCGGATGCGGCCGCGGGTCAGGTCGTAGGTGCTGAGCTCCACTAGGACCCGGTCCTCCGGGAGGATCTTGATGTAGTTCTTCCGGATCTTCCCACTGATGTGGGCGAGCACGGTGTGCCCGTTCTTGAGCTCCACCCTGAAGGTGGCGTTGCGCAGGCACTCGGTGACGGTGCCTTCGACCTCGATGCTGCTTCCTGCTGCTTTGGTCATGAGTCTCATTTCTTCGTTCGTCGACGTACGGTGGGTGCGGATACGGCTTGGCGGTGTGGCGATCGTGCGGTCATACGGTCGTGCGACGAGACGCCGAACGCGTGACAGGGCGTCAGCGGCGGACGAGCTCGAGGGTGCTGCCCGAGCGACGGGCTCCGATGCCCTCGAACAGGGCGGTGGCGGCCGTGTTGGTCTCCGTGACCTCGGCCCAGGCCGTGGCGGTGCCGGAGCGGTGCAGCTCGCCCAGTGCGTGGGCGAGCAGCGCCCGGGCGACCCCGCGGCGGTGCTGGTCGGCGCGGACGGCGACCAGTCCGATCCGCGGCTGCCTCGGCAGCCGCTTCACCCGGATCAGGCCGACGTACTCGTCGCCCTGCCGAGCCACAGCGTACTGCGACGAGTCGACGACGGTCGTCCCCGCCGGTCGCGGCAGGACCTCGGCCGGCATCGAGCACCAGCCGACGGAGGCCTCGACCTCGTCGCGGACGACGCGGTCCAGGGCGAGCAGCGGGGCCTCCTGTGCCTCGCCGGCGGGCAGGACGGTGACGCCGGCGGGCGGCTGCACCTCGCCGAGTCCGGTGACCTGCGGGTCGGTGGGCACGACGTAGCCCCACTCGCGGCGTTCGACCGCGAAGCCGACCCGCTGCCAGGCGGCCGTCGACGCGGGGTCGGCCTCGTCGACCACGGTGTACAGCGGGACCGCCAGGTCCGCCAGCATGGCGGTGGCGACGAGGTCGAAGTCCGCGTCCTGCCAGACGTCGACGCTGACGAAGAGCCGGCCGTCGGGTCGGCGCGAGGCGTCGCCGCAGCCGACCATCTGGTCGTCCGCGACGGCCTGCCACTGGGTGTCCGAGATCCTCGTCACCGCGACCTCGCGGTCGACCTGGTTCGAGGCGGGATGGGAAGGGTTCATGGGTGTGGCCTTTCGGGAGTGCCTGTTCCGAGGCGCTCCCGGCGACACCTTCGTCAATCGCCCGCCGTGACGACAAGGGGGAGCACCCACCTGCTGACAGCCTTCATGGGTCTCACCTCCTCGCGTTCGTTCACGGCTGCGCAGACGTTACCAGCCGGATGTCGTCCGCCCAACCGATTTACGCACGCGGCCCGCGCCGCGGCGCACGGGGCCCTCAGCGCGGCTCGTCGAGGTGCCGTAGGTCGTACAGGTACGACCTGCCGGCCTTCCAGCTGCGCCACGGGCCGCGCGGCGGCACCTCCTCCTCGCCGCTCCGGCCGTGCAGCGGCCAGGAGTTGGCGGTTCCGTCGGCGTCGACGGTGCACCAGCCCCGCTCCGGCAGCCACCGGCACCGGACGTCCAGGTCCAGCCGCCGGTAGGACGGTCGGCCGTTGAACGTCCCGTCCTCCCGGAAGCGGTACACCAGGCCGTCCACGCGACGGACGAACTCGATCGGCACGACGCCTCCCCCGGGTCACCGCGGCACGACCCGGATCGCTCCGGGGCGGTTCGGGTGGAACCCCTGCCGCAGGGAAGGCTACCCACCCGTTCGACCGCGCGCGGACGACCGGGCGGCCGCCGTCGGACTGCGGCGGCCCGGGCCGCTCAGAGCCGCAGATGGGAGGCGCCGTTGAGGTCGAGGACGGTGCCGGAGGCCCAGGTGGCCTCGGGCGAGGCGAGGTAGCGGACGGCGGCGGCGACCTCCTCGGGGGTGCCGACCCGGCCGAAGGGGCTCTGGCCGCGCAGGGTGTCGCCGGAGGGCCCGGTCAGCCGGTCGGCGACGCGTTCGGTGGCGGTGAAGCCGGGGGCGACGGAGGTCACCGAGATGCCGTGCGGGGCCAGGGCGACGGCGAGGGACTGGCCGAGTGCGTGCAGGGCGGCCTTGGTCGCACCGTAGGCGGGGTGGTCCGGTTCGCCGCGGAAGGCCCCGCGGGAGCCGATGTTCACGATCCGGCCGGGTGCGCCGCGGGCGATGAGGTGGCGGGCGACGCAGTGGCTGAGGTTGGCCGCGGCGAGCAGGTTGACGTCGACCATCTGCCGCCAGATCCGCTGCCAGTCCTCGTAGGGGACCGTGGCCACGGGGTGCGCGTTGGCCTCCGAGGTGGCGACGGCGGCGTTGTTGACCAGGACGTCCACCCCGCCGAGCTCCGCGTGCGCGGTGTCGGCGACGCGCTGCGCGGTCGCGGGGTCGCTCAGGTCACCGCCCACCAGTACGTGGCCGTCGCCGGGGAGTGCGAGCAGGGTGGCCTCGGCCTGTGCGGCATTCGAGCCGTAGTGCACGGCGACGCGGTCGCCGGCGGCGGCGAAGGCGTGCGCGACGGCGCGGCCGATGCCCCGGGAGGCTCCCGTGACCAGGACGCCCCGGACCGGACGGGACGCCGGGGTCGCTGCGGACGCCGTCACGTCCGCGGTCGTTCCCGGCTCCGCGGGAACCACGGTCGTTTCCGGCTCCGCGGTCGGCACAGTCGCCGCGGGGGCTGGACGGGTCATGGGTGACGCTCCCTGGGGGTCGCGAGCGGGACGCACCGTGCACGACACGGCGGCGGTTCCACCTTGATCCCGACAGCGTCCGAATGTCAACATTCGGGCATGAGTGACCTACCCCTGATGAAGGCCACCCGCAGAGGGCTGGCCGACGAGGTCGCGGACCGGGTCCGCGAGGCGATCTTCGACGGGCACTTCCCGCCCGGCTCCCCGCTGCGGGAGACCGAGCTGGCCGACTCGCTGGGCGTCAGCCGCGGCGCCGTGCGCGAGGGCATCGCCCGGCTCGAGCGGGAGGGGCTGGTCCGGACGGGCTGGCACCGCCCGACCACCGTGGTGGCGGCGACCGCCGACGACGTGGAGGAGGTCTACCGGGTGCGTGCCGCGCTCGACCGGCTGGCCGCCGTGACCGCCGCCCGGCGGGCGACACCGGCACAGCTGGACGAGCTCGACCGACTGGTCGAGTCGATGGCGGCCGCACTGGCCGACGGCGCCGGGGTGCCGCACCTGCTGGCACTGGACATGGCCTTCCACGACCAGGTGTACGCGACCGCCGGGAACCGGCGCCTCACGGACGCCTGGCAGGCGGTGCGCTCCCAGGTGTTCCTGTTCCAGCTGCAGCGGGTCGCGCTCGCCCGCGGGCAGTACCGCGCCCTGGTCGTCGACGAGCACCGCGAGCTGGCCCGGCTGCTGCGGGGCGGCGGCGCGCCGGAGGAGCTCGACCGGTTGGCCGGCGAGCACGTCGACTCGGCCCGCCGCAGCCTGCTCGCCCTGCTGCCCGGCGAGGCGGGCACCGGCCCCGGACACGACCCAGGCGTCGCCTGACGGAAAAATAGGCAGCGCTTGCAACTTACGCGCGTGCACAATTATTGTGTTCACGCGCAAAGATCGGCCGCAACCACCGTGCCGACCGCCTCACCGGGAGTCCGACATGAGCACCTCACTCTTCGCCCCGTACACCCTGCGGGAACTCACCGTCCCCAACCGCATCTGGATGGCGGCGATGTGCCAGTACAGCGCGGCCCCCGACGGCGACGCGGCCGGTGTCCCGCACGACTGGCACTTCACCCACCTCGCGGCCCGCGCCGCCGGCGGCACCGGGCTGATCATCACCGAGGCGACGGCCGTGAGCCCCGAGGGCCGCATCTCCCCGTACGACCTCGGGCTCTGGAACGACACCCAGACCACGGCGTTCCGGCGGATCACCTCCTTCCTGAAGGAGCAGGGCACCGTTCCGTTCGTCCAGCTCGCCCACGCCGGCCGCAAGGCGTCCACCGAGCGCCCCTGGATCGAGCGCGGCCGCGCGCTCGCCCCGGACGAACCGCACGGGTGGACCCCGGTCGGCCCCAGCGCCGTCCCGTTCGACGCGGCGTCCACCACGCCCGAGGAGCTGACCACCGAGCAGATCGCCGGGATCGTCCGGCAGTTCGGGGACGCCGCCCGCCGCGCGCTCGAGGCCGGCTTCCAGGGGGTCGAGATCCACGGCGCCCACGGCTACCTGATCAACCAGTTCCTCTCCCCGCACAGCAACCGCCGCACCGACGCCTACGGCGGCTCCTTCGAGGGCCGGATCCGCCTCGCCCTGGAGGTCGTCGACGCCGTGCGCGCCGTGTGGCCCGAGGACCTGCCGGTGTTCTTCCGCATCTCCGCCACCGACTGGCTGACCGAGAACCCCGAGGACGACCGCGAGGGCTGGACCTCGGAGGACACCGTCCGACTGGCCAAGGAGCTGCTGGCGCACGGCGTGGACCTGATGGACGTCTCCACCGGCGGCAACGCCCCCGACGCCAGGATCGTGGCCGGACCGGACTACCAGGTGCCCTTCGCCGAGGCGGTGCGCAACGGCACCGGCATGCCCGTCGCCACCGTCGGCCTGATCACCGAGCCCGCCCAGGCCCAGGCCATCCTCGCCGAGGGCCGGGCCGACGCCGTCCTGCTCGGCCGCGAGCTGCTCCGCGACCCCTCCTGGGCCCGCCGTGCCGCCGCCGAGCTCGGCGGCGAGGTCACCAGGCCGATCCAGTACCACCGCGCCTGAGCCGCCCCGCGCGCCGACCCCGGGCGGCCCTTCGCCTCACCCGGGGTCGGCGCCGGCCCGAGCGGCCCGGCCCGCACAGGACCCGGCCCGAGCGGCCCGGCCCGAACAGGACCCGGCCCGCGAAGAGCCCGGCCGGAGCGGTCCCCGCTCAGCGCGGCGCCGCGGCCCGTGCCGCCACCGCCGCGACGAAACGCCCCAGCCCGTCCGGGTTCGCCGCCAGGAACAGGTTCGGCTCGATCAGTTCCAGCTCCAGCACCACCGGCTCCCCGGCCCCGTCCAGGACCAGGTCCACCCGGGCGAACAGCGGCGCGTCCGGCGACGGGACGGCCTCCAGCGCCGCCAGCGCGGTGCGGATCTCGGCACCGGTCGGCCGGTACGGCGTGACGCCGAGGTGCGGCATCCGGTCGTTGTCGATCAGCCCGGGCTCGGTGAGCAGCTGGTCCTTGCGGATCGCGTGGCTGAAGACGCCGCCGAGGAAGACCAGGGCACGCTCCCCCTCCGCCACCCGCGGCAGGTACGGCTGGACCATCGCGGCGCGTCCCCGTTCCTGCAGCATCCCGACGTGCCGGGCGGCGTCCGCCGACCCTCCGGGCCGGTAGCGCGCGGTGTCCTGCGCACCCGCCGAGACCGCGGGCTTGACCACCACGCCGTCCGCGCCGCCGATCCCGTCGAGGTCCGCGGCGGTGAACCGCTCCCCCGGTTCGAGGAACCGGGTCGGCACCACGGCGACCCCGCGCGCGGCGAGCTCCCTCAGGTAGTGCTTGTCGCTGTTCCAGCGCACCACCGGCGCCGGATTGCAGAGCCGGGTGGCGGCCGACACGCCGTCGGCCCACGCCAGGAACGCGTCGAGGTGTTCCACGTAGTCCCAGGTCGAGCGGATGACGGCCAGGTCGTACTCCGCCCAGGCCACCGAGCCGTCGTCCCAGCGCACGGACTCGGCCGACAGGCCGTCAGCGCGCAACGCCCGCACGATGGGCGGCAGGTCCTCGTCGAACTCGATCCCGGCGCCGCTGGTCACGACGGCCACCCTGGCACCACTCATCCGGCCCTCCCGAGCCCTCGCAGCCGTACCGCCGCCGCCCCGTCGCCTGCCCGGCCACCGGGCGCCGCCGGCCCTGACGGTTCCGAACCTACTCCCGGTCGGGCCGGGCGGGGGTGCGGGAGCAGCCCGATCCAGTGACGTTCCGTCACCGTTCCTCGGGTGCGGCGGCCCGGCGGCGTGTGCCGGAGCGGTCTGCGAGCCGGACCGCGAGCACCACCAGGACCGCGGCTGCCAGACCGTACACCGGCAGCCAGCGGGTCGTCGTGGCGGCCAGGCAGTCGTCCACGGCGTGCCGGGCCTGATCACTCTGCGCGTACGCCAGGGCAGCGGCGTCCTGGCCGGCCAGGTCACCCAGCGTGGCCTGGGCTCCGAGTTCGGCGTAGCGGCACAGGTGGGCGCACGCACTGCGGGTCTCCGGCATCGGGAACAGCCACGCCCAGCGTTGCATCGCCGGGGCGAGCGCCAGCGCCGCGGCCAGGCCGACGACCAGCGCGTAGGCCGCCAGGCTCCGCGCGAACCGGGCCCCGGCGCCGGGCGTCCGGCTCGGCGGTCGGCTGAACGCGAACACCACGGCGAGCAGGGTCAGCCCGAGGTAGGTGGAGAACCACTGCCAGGAGCCGGAGGAGAGCGAGAAGGCGAGCACCCCGGCGAGCGCCGTCCCCAGCACCCCGGCCCGGTCGGCCGTTCCCGGATCCGTGCCCGGGTCCGTGCCCGTGGTCCCCGTGCCCGTGGTCCCCGTGCCCGTGGTCCCCGTGCCCTGGGCGGTGTGTCGGCCGTCGTCGTCCATGCGTCTCCCGCCTCCTGCCCTGCCCCTGGGCCGCCAGTGTCCGGCCGCGGCGCACCCGGACCGCCCGCACCATTGGCGGCCAGCAGGCCGTCCGGGCGCTCCCGGCGCCGGGCCGGCGCGGGGCCCGGCCCGGTGTGATCGCTCACCAGGGCGACGGTCCAGGGGAGTTCCCGATGCGGCATGGCCGTGATGGTACGACGCGCGGCCGCCGCGGGTGGGGCGGGCCGGAACCCGGCCGGGCGGTGCGGGAGGGGGCGGGGGGGGGGAACGACGGATCTCCCCGCCACTACCAAGCTATAGCCCACCCGGGGGCTTGTGGCAAGGCCCCCCTCGTACCGCACAATCGACCGCCGGAAGTGCCATGACCTGCGGAAACGGGAGTCTCGGAAATGCGCGTGCTGTTGACGACATGGGGATCGCGCGGGGATGTCGAGCCGCTGGCGGCGCTGGCGGTGGCCCTGCGGGAGCTCGGCGCGGAGGTGCGGGTGTCCGCGCCACCGGACGAGGAGTTCGCGGCCCTGCTGGAGCGGGTCGGAGTGCCGCTGGTGCCGCTCGGCCCGACGGTGCGCTCGATCGTCGCCGGCCCGCGGCCACCGACGGCGGAGGACGCCTTCCGGCTGGCGCCGGAGCTGGTCGCCGCCCGGTTCGACACGCTCACCGCGGCGGCCGAGGGGTGCGACGTGCTGCTGGCCACCGGCCTGATGCCGGCCGGTGCGCGGGACGTGGCGGAGCAGCTGGGCATCCGGTACGTGCTCGCCTGCTTCCACGTCCTCGGGCTGCCGTCGCGGCACTTCCCGCCGGGAGCCCGGCCGGGCACGCCGTCCCCGGCGGGCGAGACCGACAACCGGGTGCTCTGGGAGCAGGACGCCCAGCGGGTGAACGCCCTGTACGGGCCGGCGCTCAACGCGCGCCGGGCAGCGATCGGGCTGCCCCCGGTGGAGAACGTCCGTGACCACGTCCTCGGCGACCGGCCGTGGCTGGCGGCCGATCCGACGCTCTGCCCGGCGCAGGGCATGACGGAGCTCGACCTGGTGCAGACCGGGGCGTGGATCCTGGCCGACGACCGGCCGCTCCCGGGCGACCTGGAGGCCTTCCTGGACGCCGGGGAGCCCCCGGTCTACGTGGGATTCGGCAGCATGGCCGCGCACGCCCCGGCGGACATCGCCCGGGTGGCCGTGGCGGCCTGCCGCGCCCTGGGCCGGCGCGTGGTGCTCGCCCGCGGCTGGGCCGGGCTGGCCCCGGTCGACGACGGCGAGGACTGCTTCGTCGTCGGCGAGGTGAACCAGCAGGCGCTGTTCCGGCGGGTGGCCGCCGTCGTCCACCACGGCGGCGCGGGCACCACGACGACGGCGGCCGTCGCCGGGGCGCCCCAGGTGGTGGTCCCGCGGATCGCGGACCAGCCGTACTGGGCGGCCCGGGTGGCCGAGCTGCGGATCGGCGTGGCCCACGAGGGGCGGACGCCGACCGTCGACTCGTTGTCCGCCGCGCTCGCCACGGCGCTGGCACCCGAGGCCCGCACCTGGGCGCTGGCGGTGGCCTGCACGATCCGCACCGACGGGGCGGCGGTGGCCGCGCGCCTGCTCGTCGAGGGGGCGGAGGCCGCGGAGGCGACGGACGCGGCCGGCGCCGGGCGGCGTCCCGGCTCGGCGTGAGGCACCGCCCGGGGCCGGGGCGCCGCGCGGTCGGACGGTCCCAGGGCCGGCGAGGGCCGGTGGGTGCCGGTGGGCCAGACCGTCCGTGCGCCGGTAGACCGGTGGGCCGGACCGTTCGTGGGCCGGCGAGCCCGTGGGCCAGATTGTCCCTAGGGTCTGTCTTCAAACCCCCGTCGTCCGCCCGGAGGGCGGGCGGGGCGGCGTTGGGGTGCGTGCATCGCAAGGCGGAGGAGGGAGCCACTGCGGAGCATTGGCGACCGACGACAACGCGGCGAGGTGCGTGCCCCGGCGTCGCCCCGCAGACGCGGGTTTGAAGACAGACCCTAGGCCGGTGAGCCCGTGGGCCGGTGAGCCCGTGGGCCGGACGGGGCGGCTCGCGGCTGCTACGGCTCGCCGAGCTCGGCGCGGACGCCGAGCAGCCGGACCGGGCGGTCCCGGTCGAAGCGCTCCAGGGCCTCCAGCGCGGCGCGGGTGATCTCGGCGGGATCGCTGGTCGGTGCCTCCAGGGCGAGGCCGTGGGTGTGGGTGTGGAACGGCGCGAAGCGGACCTTCACGGTGACCCGGACGGCCGGCCGGCCCTCGTCCTCGACGTCCCTGGCCACCCGCCCGGCCAGCACGGTGACGTTGCGGGCGATCTCCGCGCGGTCCACCAGGTCGTGCTGGAAGGTGGTCTCCCGGCTGTGCGAGCGCGCGCGGTGCGGGGCGTCGCTGACCTCGGTGTCGCCGACGCCGTGGGCGAGCGCGCGGTACCACGGGCCCGTGACGGGGCCGAACCGGGCGGCCAGCTCCTCCGGGTCCGCGGCGGCCAGCTCGGCGACCGTGCCGATGCCGGCGTCGGCCAGCTTCCGGGCCGTCCTGGCCCCGATGCCCCAGAGGGCGTCGGTCGGGCGCCCGGCCATCACGGGCACCCAGTTCTCCCGGGTGAGCCGGAAGCTGTGCCCGGGGGGCGGCCCGTCCGGGGCGGTCGGTTTGGCGAAGCCGGTGGCGAGTTTGGCGCGCAGCCGGTTGTCCCCGATCCCCACCGAGCACCAGAGGCCCGTCCCGGCGTGCACCGCGGCCCGGATCCGGGCGGCCAGTGACTCGGGGTCGTCGGTGTCCGCGCCGAGGAAGGCCTCGTCCCAGCCGAGTACCTCCACCACGGCGGGGAAGCGGCGCAGGGTGTCGGTGAACCGCTCGGAGGCCTCCCGGTAGACCGGCGCGTCGACGGGCAGGAACACCGCCTCCGGGCAGCGCCGGGCGGCCAGCCGCAGCGGCATCCCGGAGTGGACGCCGTGGGCGCGCGCCTCGTACGAGGCGGTGGACACCACGCCCCGGGCGGTCGGGTCGCCGGTGCCGCCGACCACCACCGGCCGACCCCGCAGTTCCGGCCGGCGGGCGACCTCGACGGCGGCGATGAACTGGTCGAGGTCCACGTGGAGCACCCAGTGCGCGGACACGGGTTCCAGTATCCGCCGACCGCCCCGGGGCGGCGGCCCGGCGTCCGCGACGGCGCTCCGGGTGAGGTCGGACCACGGGCCGGACGGGGTCGGGGTGAGGCCCGGACGGGGCCGGGGCGAGGCCCGAACGGGCTGCTCCGCCGGGCCGTCCGGCGCACCGTCACTCTCCGTGGGGCGGGCGCCCGCGCGGGGTCGGCGGCCGGGATGCCGCGGGGTGCCGGGCTCCCTATCGTGAGGAGTGGAGGGCTCGCGTTCCGGGGGCGGACCCGACAGCCCCGGCCGTGTCAGCCCCGGCCACCGAATCGCCACCGGAGCGCCGCCGGATCCCGTCGCGGCCTCCGCGCCCCTCGCGACCTCCGCGGCCCGACCGCGCGACCGGCCCGCCCGTGCAACCGGCCGACCCCGACCCGGCCGGTAGCGCTTCACGCTGCTCGGAGGACAACTCCGGGAGGAGGCAATCACGATGAACATGCCAGGCTTTGCCGCCGAGTCGTCGCTCGGCCCACCGGGCGGGTACTACCGCACCGGCGCCCGTCGCCAGGGCCCGCCGTCCGGGGGCCGGGGGGTGGCCCCGGCCCGGGCCCTCGGATCCGGGCTGAATGCTTCCGGGCTCGGCTGCATCCCCAACTGCGTCTGCATCACCGCCGAGGGCTGCCCCTGCTGCGACTCGGGCGGGTTCCCCGTCGACGAGGGCGCCCTGCGGTACGCCGTGCCCCGCGGGACCCAGGTCGCCGCGCCCTGGCGCCGTCGCGGCACGCCCGGCCGGAGCTCGTGGGGATCCGCCCCTCAGGGGCTGGTCCGTCCGGCGGGCTGCAGCTACTCGTACGGCGGCTGCGCCCCTGCGGACGACGTGTCGTGCATGCGCGGCGCGAGCGGCGGCGGGATCTGCGTCGGCCCGGGCTACGCACCGGTCGAGGTGAGCTGTGACGACGGCAGCGTCTCCTACGGCGAGGCCCCGTGCGTCGTGTAGCGACGACCGGGCCCGGCAGTACTGCGGGTCCCCCCTGACACCTCCTGTCAGGGGGGACCCGCGGTACTGCGCGCCCGGCTGCCCGAGGGCCGCCCGTAGCGCCGTCTACATCGGGAAACTGCCGTCCGACGGCTCGCAGCTGCCGATCTCGTCGACGTTGTGCCAGCCGGTGACCCTCCCTTCGTCGTCCCGGTCCACGGTGACGACGGTGATCACCCCACCCATGCACCACGTGCCGCCGTACGCGCCCTGCACGGCCGCCCGGTGGACGGCGGGCACCTCGGTGCCGGCGGTTGCGATGGTGCTGCGGCCCCTCCCCCGGTAGTGACCGCGCGTCACCGCCGTCGCCCGGTCAGCCGTGAAACCTGGAAGCATGACGCTTCTCCTCTCACTGGTTCGGTTCGTCCTCTGTCCCGTTCGTGCCTCGCTCCTCGCTCGTCGCTCCTGGTTCCTGGTTCCTGGCTCCTGGCTCCGCCCAGCGGCCTCCTTCACCGTCGTCAGCGCTCGAAGTACGGCTGGAGCCGGGTGACCAGGAAGGGGAACCGCTCGGTCACGTCGACCCGGACGAAGGCCTTCTCCGTGACGTCCGTGTCGCGACCGGTGTAGGAGAAGACCACGTCCACGATCGTCCGGCCGCCCCCGCCCATCCGCGACGGCCGGACCTCGACCGCGGCCAGGGACTGGTTGCGGCCGAACGCCTCGGCCGCGCGCGCGTAGACCGCCGGGTACCGGACGGCCAGGTAGTTGACGGCCCGGTGCTCGTCGGCGGCGCCCGCGTTGTCGGAGAGCTGCAGGACCAGGTCCAGCACCTCCTCCGCGGTCGAGCGGTAGCGGTCCTCGTCCTGGCCGTCCGGCACCGGCAGGCTGCCGAGCAGCGTCCGGCGGTCGAAGGAGTAGATCTGGTCGAAGGCCACCACCGGCACCGCCAGCCCGTTGCAGGCCTCCGGCGGGGCGATCGGCCCGGCCGTGCCGATGACGACGTCGAGGTCACCCGGGTCGGGCCTCGGGCGGACGGCCTCGACCAGCTGGGAGAGGTCCAGCGGGTCGCGGGGGTACAGCAGGTAGGTCTCCAGCCCCTGGATGGTCAGCACCCAGCACAACTGCCGTGCCAGGTAACGGTTCCCGGGCTGGGCGAGGACGGCCTGCAGGGCCTCCCGGTCGGTCAGCCCGGTGACCTCGGACCGGCCGGTGACCTGGGCGAACTCCTTCTCCGCTCCCAGGGTGGGGAAGCGCGGTTCGATGCGCCCCACCGCGTAGACGTGTGCGGACCCGGCCCGGAACGGGTCCGTTCCGCCGCAGCCGGGGCAGCCGGCCGGGGTCGGTTCCGCGGCGGCGACGGACACGGGGACCACCTCGGCGGTCTCGCCCGCCCGCGCCCCTGGGCCACTCGTACCGTCCGCTCCCGCGGGTTCGTCGATCAGCTCTGTTGCCGTGCGCTCGGTGCTGGACTCCTCCATCGGTCCACTCCCTTCTGCTGCGGAACCGTCTGCTGCGGAATCGGCTGTGTTCCTCGGTCCTGCGCCGGCGGGTGCTCACCGCGGCGAGCGGCCGCGGAAGCCCACCCACCGGTTGAGCGTCTCGGCGCGCCGGCGGCAGCCTCCGCAGGGCCGGATGCCGACCGTCGAGGTCGCGCGTTTGATGACGTCCCCCAGGCCGACGTCCTCGTCGGTGAGGAACCCGGGCAGTCGCATCCTGGGCCGGTCCTGCTTCCGGGCCGGCTCGGGGGCGGCCGGTGCGCGGTCGGTCATGAGGGCCTCCTCGCGGTGGTCGTCACACCGGTCCGGGCCGCCAGCCGGTCCAGGGCGCGCGAGGCGTCCAGCAGGGCCGGCCAGAGGGTCCGGCGGGAGCGGGCGGCGTCGCACAGCGCCCGGCGGACGTCGGCCGCGCCGGCCCGCGGGAACTCGGACCACAGGAGGGCGACGGCGCCCGTCACCAGGGGCGCGGCGACGCTGGTGCCCCTGATCGGCGGCTGGCGCTCGCCGGTGGCCAGACCGAGGAGGCCCTCGCCGGGGGCGCTCAGACCCGAACGCCCGATCGTGGCGCCGAGGTTGGAGTAGGGCGCCGGGCGGCCGTGGCGGTCACAGGCGGCGACCGGGATCACCGCGGGGTGGCGGGTGAGCACCGAGCTGCCGACCACGCCCTGGTTGCCGGCCGCGGCCACCACGATCACTCCCCGCCGGGCCGCGTGGTCCAGGGCTCCGGTCAGCGCCCGGCCGTCCCGCACCGCCGACCAGCTGAGGTCCGCGCTGATGTTCACCACCCGGGCACCGGCGTCCACGACGGCCGCGAGCGCCTCGGCGAGCTGGTCGGGGTCGGTCCGCGGCGCGGCGGCGCCCGGCTGCCCGGGTTCGGCGAAGACGGGCCGCACCAGCAGGGTGCAGTCCGGGCAGATACCGGGCGCCGCCGTGCCGCGTCGTGCGGCCAGGAGGCCGGCGACGAAGGTGCCGTGCCGGCACTGCTCGCTCCCCGGTTCGGCGCACCCCACCGGGGTGCCGCCGGGGAGTCGGCGCAGGCTTCCGCCGCGCAGGCCCGGGTGCCCGAGGGCGACCGGACCGTCCAGCAGGGCCACCACGGTCTCCGGCCGCCCCCGGGAGCGGGCCATCAGGGCCCCGAGGGTCACCAGGTCCAACGGGCTCGCGCCCCCGGTGCGCGATGCGCTCGACGGCTCGTCGATCCGGGACCGCCGGGCACCGCCGGAGACGGTTTCCGTACGGATCGTGCCCATGTTCCTACGGTAGGACGGGCCTCGGGCCCCGGCACGTCCGGCCGCGTGGGCGGGACGTGCCGGGGCCCGAGGGGCCCGCACCGGCGTTGACGGACAGTGGCGGAGGGGGGTTGACGGACAGTGACGGCGGAACGGGGAAGGCTCCGGCCGCCCGGTGTCAGGAGGTGATGATGCCCGGGTCGGACAGGCCCGGCGCCCCGGTCTCCACGTGCCCGGCCAGCCGGCGCACGAAGTCCGCGGTGGCGCTGGAGGTGACGGTGACGTCGTACCAGTTGCGGCAGCCGCCGAGGTCGACGGTGTGGGCGACGGTGGCGCCCGGGCGGACGGTGACGGTGCGTGGCGTGCCGCCGTAGCCGTTGGTGACGGTGAGGACCGCGTCCGCCGTGCCCGCGTTGGTCAGGGTCAGGTCGAGGTTGCCGGTGGTCGGGTTGTGGCGCGCGGTGACCTCGGGCCCGGCGGTCTTGCCGGGGTTGCGGAAGCGGCGCAGGAAGCCGTTGGGGCCGTGGACGGTCAGGTCGGTGACGCCCTTGGAGTACGTGGTGTTCCAGGCGTCCGCGATCGTCTTGCCCGCCTCCGCGGTGTACGTCCACGGGCCGTCGGTGCGGTTGGCCGAGGTCGTCAGGAACTGGCCGCCGGCCGCGGCGCCGGCACTGAACGTGAGCCGGTACTTGCCCGTGCCGGTGTCGGCCGAACCGTCCACGTAGGGCGCGTACTTGAGCGGGCGGGTGGGCTTGGTGCCGGCCTCCTGCCGCGGCATGGTGCCGGTGGCGGGCGGGGTGGGGACGTAGTCGGGGTGCCGGTTGCGGTCCGGCGGGAGGTAGCGGGCGGTGGACGGCAGCGCCGCCGGCGCCGGGTTCGAGGCGGTGAAGTCGAAGGCGGTGGTCAGATCGCCGCAGATCGCCCGCCGCCAGGGCGAGATGTTGGGCTCGGCCACGCCGAAGCGGCGCTCCATGAAGCGGATGATCGAGGTGTGGTCGAAGGTCTCCGAGCAGGTGTACCCGCCGGTGCTCCACGGCGAGACGACCAGCATCGGGACGCGCTGGCCGAGGCCGTACGGGCCGGCCGCGTTGCCGGCGTTCCCGGCGAAGTAGTCCGCCGTGGTCGACACGGTGGACAGCCCCTGGGAGGCGGAGGAGGGCGGGAACGGCGGCACCACGTGGTCGAAGAAGCCGTCGTTCTCGTCGTAGGTGATGAACAGCGCGGTGCGGGCCCACACGGCGGGGTTGGAGGTCAGCGCGTCCAGGACCTGGGAGACGTACCAGGCGCCGTAGTTCGCGGGCCAGTTGGGGTGCTCGGTGAACGCCTCGGGCGCCGCGATCCAGGAGACCTGCGGCAGCGTGCCGGCCTGGACGTCCCGCTTCAGCTGGTCGAACAGGCCGTCGCCCGCCTTGGCGTTCGTACCGGTGCGGGCCCTGTCGTAGAGCGGGGAACCCGGCTTGGCGTTGCGGTAGTTGGTGAAGTAGAGCAGCGAGTTGTCGCCGTAGTTGCCGCGGTAGGCGTCGCCGATCCAGCCCCAGGAGCCGGCCGCGTCCAGGCCGTCGCCGATGTCCTGGTAGACCTTCCAGGAGATCCCGGCCTTCTCCAGGCGCTCCGGGTAGGTCGTCCAGCCGTAGCCGGCCTCCTGGTTGCCGAGGACCGGGCCGCCGCCGGTGCCGTCGTTGCCGGTGTAGCCCGTCCACATGTAGTAGCGGTTCGGGTCGGTGGAGCCGATGAAGGAGCAGTGGTAGGCGTCGCAGAGGGTGAAGGCGTCGGCGAGCGCGTAGTGGAACGGGATGTCGTCGCGGGTCAGGTAGGCCATCGTGGTGGCCGTCTTGGCGGGGACCCACTGGTCGTACCTGCCGTTGTTGAAGGCCTTGTGGCCGCCGGCCCAGTCGTGGTTGAGGTCCTGGACGAACTGCATGCCGAGGTCGCTGACCTGCGGGCGGAACGGCAGCACCTCCTTCTTGGCGCTGTCCGTCTGGTGCCACACCGACTTGCCGCTCGGCAGGGTGACCGGGCGCGGGTCGCCGAAGCCGCGGACGCCCTTCATCGCGCCGAAGTAGTGGTCGAACGAACGGTTCTCCTGCATCAGCACGACGATGTGGTCGACGTCCTGGATGGTGCCGGTGCTCCCCGCCGGGGCGATGGCGGCGGCACGGGCGATGCTTTCCGAGAGGGAGGAGAAGGCGACGGTCGCGCCGGCCAGTTGGAGGAAACGGCGGCGGTTCAGCTCAGCCATGGGGGACGACTCCGCGGGTCACGAAGGGGTGGAGGACGGGCCCCCCAAGAACAGCGGGTACGGGGTGCCGCCCGGCGGACCGTTCATGACTGCCCGCTGTACGGCAGACGAATGCCTGAAGTTGTACGGACATCTACGGTCGGGGTGCGGGTGGCGGTCCCGCCGCCCGCACCCCGCCGCCCGCTCACCCCCCGCCCCGGCGTCCGTGCCGTCCGGGTCAGGACAGGTAGTCCTCCAGCCCGCCGTCCCGCCGGATGTCCAGGGTCACGCAGTGGAAGCCGCCGCCCAGCACCCGCGAGTGCCGCAGCCGGTGCGGCAGCACCGTGATGCCCGCGTGCTCCAGCAGCTTGATCAGGCTCTCCTGACCCGACTCCACGATCGCCGTGTCCGGGGAGACCATCAGCAGGTTCATGCTGATCCAGCTCTCGCTCAGCGAGTGCTCGGGCGCCTCCCCGGTGGGCTCGGCCGGCGGGCACCACAGGATGTCCCAGTTCCGCAGCGGGGCCGGCACGGTCTCCGGGGTGACCCGCTCCGGGTTGAGCAGCACCAGCCCCGGGCGCAGCAGCGCGATGGTGCTGTCGATGTGGGTGTAGCCGTAGATGTCGCGCAGCGGGTGCAGCCGCAGGCCGCCGTCACCGAGCAGTCCGAGCGTCGACTCCAGCCACTGCAGGCCCAGTTCGTTGCCGCTGCGGGAGACCTGGTAGAACACGTCCCGGCCGAGCCGCAGCACGTTCGCGGCGTCGAAGACCGGCTCGGCCTCACCGAGCAGCGGCAGCCCGTCGGCGTCGTACTCGAACAGCTCGTCCCTGAGCTGCGGGCGGGGGGCGGCCAGCCAGCGGGCGCCGCGGCGCAGGTAGTCCTGGAAGAGGCCGCGCAGTCCGAACACCTCGAAGTAGCGCTGCCGCATCGGGCTGGCCACCTCGATCACCGTCTCGCCGATCACGAGCGTCAGGTCGCGCGGGCAGTAGGAGTGGAAGCCACCGTCGGCCGCCCAGTAGGGGGAGGCGAACGCGGCCGCGTGGTCGATGACTTCGGGCTGGTGGACGGTGACGCCGAGACCGCGCAGGGTGGCCACCAGGGCGTCCAGGTCCTCCTCGGTCTCCTCGACGACCTGCTGTGAGTAGGGGCCGACCTCGATCGAGGCGAGGTCGGCGGCGCTGGTCTTCGGGAAGCAGGACAGCCACGAGGACGGCTCGGACTGCTCGGGCAGCCGGGCGCCGACCGCGCTGCCGACCACCACCTCGCGCAGCGTGCTGAACTCGTCCCAACTGTGGACCGGACGGGCCGAATTGGACATGACTCCCCCTTGACACGGGTTTCGGGAAACGGAACGCGGAAACGGCGGAACGGCGAGCAGCACGAAAGCGGCGAAAGCGGCGGGAACGCGGGAACGCCGGGAACGGCGACGAGCGGCGGGGACCACGGAATGCGGTGCGAAAAAGCGGGATACGGCGGGTACGGAGGAGAACGGCGGGATTCCGCGCCGCCGGTGGACGACGCGACGCGACCACCGGCGGCGCGACGGCGAAGTCGGCCGGGCGCCGCACGTCGCGGGCCGGCCGCGGCGCAGGGAGCCGAACCGGTCGGGCCGGTCGCGGAATCGGTCCGGACCGATCGCCGGAACGCCTCCGGCCGACCACGGCGGAACGGGAAATCGTCGATCGGGCAGCCGAATTCACCGTTCGACGGGCCCGGGATCGACCGTCAAGCTACCGGCCGGGCCGACGGCGGCGCAAGGACGTGATCGCCGCCCCCGCGCCGCCGCGACCGCCCGTCGTTTGATCGGGGCGGTTGTTCAGCTCTCCCCGCCCCGAGGCCGATCAACGCCCGGACGGGGCCCGCCCGGAGCCGGCCCGGGCGGGGCCGGGGTGCGCCGCCGCGGTCACCACCGCCAGGCCCGCCGGATCCGGCTGCCACCCGCCAGCGCCAGCAGCGCTCCACCGGCCGCCGCGAACCCGGCGACCGCGAGGTTCTGGCGCTGCGCCCGGCGCCGGTCGTCGGCCGCCGCCCGCGCCGAGGCCGCCAGGAAGGCGCGTTCCACCCCGGCCGGGGCCAGCTCGCCGGCCGCCATCCGCCGACGGGCCTCCTCCAGGCGCACGCCGCGGTAGAGCAGTTCCGGGTCCCGGTCGGCGGCCGCCCACCCGCGCGCGGCCGCCGTGAGTCTGCGCTGTTCGCCGAGCGCCTCCCGGCCCTCGGCCAGCCATCCGCGCAGCCTGGGCCACGCCTGCGGGAGCGCGTGGTGGGACAGCTCGACGGTGTCCCGGTCGACCACCACGAGCCGTGCGCGGACCAGCCGTTCCAGCACCTCCGGCACTCCGGGGTCGTCGAACTCGGCCCGGCGGACGGGCCGCCTGCTCGTCGTCTCGCCACCGGAGCCGAACCCGCCGGAGACGAACCCGCCGGTGCCGGCGAATCCGCCGCCTGGCGCGAACCCGACCCCTGCTCCTGGCGCGAACCCGCCTCCTGACGCGAATCCGCCGGTGGTGAACCCGCTTCCCGCGGTGAACCCGCCAGCGGGGCCGAACCCACCGCCCGGCACGAACTCGCCGCCGGAGGTGATCCCGCTGCCCAGGGCCGGCCCGCCCGCCGGGAGCAGCCCGTCCACCGGGGCCGGCGCCCCCGTCTGCACCGCTCCGCCGACGGGCGCGGCCTCCACCCCGCTCAGCAGCTCCACCCCCAGCCGCAGGAACACCGCCCGCGCCCGCGTCCGGTCCGCCGCGTCCAGCCCGTTGAACAGGGCCTCCGCCGTCCGGGCCAGCGCGCCCTCGAACCCCCCGGTGGCCTGGAACCCGGCCAGGGTCAGGGCGTTGCCGCTGCGCCGCCGCCAGGTCTCCAGCAGGGCCGCCGACAGCAGCGGGAGCGCACCCGGCTGCTGAGCGGCGGCCGAGATCAGGACGGCCAGCAGCGCGCCCTCGACGGTGCAGCCCGCCCGTAACGCCGGTTCGGTGATCGCCCGGCGCAGCTCGTCCGGTGCCGGACGCCCGACCGCCAGCACCGCGTGCCGACCGGCGCCGGCCAGCCCGGGGTGCTCGGCGAACAGCGCGGCGCTGCGGTCCGAGCGGACCACCAGCACCACCCGGCAGCGCGCCGGCGGCTCGACCGGCAGACCGGTCAGCGCCTCCGACGGGGCGCCCGCGGCCGTCGCCACCAGGGCGTCCAGGAACCGGGCCCGCTCGCGGGGGTCCCGGCACCGGGTGTGCAACTGCTCCCCCTGGTCGACCACCAGCACCGGATCCCCGCCGGACGGCCCGGACCCGCCGCGCGCCGCCTCCCCGACCCGCTGCCCGAGCCGGGCGAGCGCGAGCGCGAACGCCTCCATCGGCCGGTCGCCGGGTGATAGCAGCGCCACCGGCGCCCCGGTACCGGGCACCGGCCGGACCGCCGCCCCGCCCCGGCCGGACGCGGCCGCCTGGCCCGGGGGCCCGCCGGACCCAGGGCCACCGGCGCGGACCGCCCCGGCGCCGGACCCGGCCGGCACCCCGAGCCGGGCCAGCAGGCCGGCCCTGACCAGCGAGGACTTGCCCACGCCGGACGGACCGGTGACGACCACCAGCCGCCGTTCGTCGAGCAGCCCCACCAGGCGGTCGAGCAGCACCTCGCGCCCGAAGAACCGCTCGACGTCGGCCGCCTCGAACGCCGCCGCGCCCGGATAGGGGGCCCGCCCGGCGTCCTGGGCGCGCCGGCGGGCGGCCGTGTCGGCGGCGATCTCGGCGGCGAGCAGCTGCCAGCGGTGCTGCCACTCCCGCACGTCCCCGCCGCAGGCCTGCACGTAGGCGAGGGTGACGGCGAGACTGGGCAGCCGGCGGCCTCCCGCGGCCACCGACAGACTGGCCGCCGAACAGTGCGCCCGAACGGCGAGTTGACGGTACGGCGGGCTCCCGGCCCGCTCCCGCAGAGCTCGCAGATCACCCGCGAACCGCAGCAGCGGTCCGTCCCCAGGGTCCAGTGGACTCTCCCGACGCGGCACTACGGCCCCCTTCTCCGTTGAAGCGGTGTCCTGACCACATTTGCGCGCCCACGCGTCTCACGCGTGTCTCCTGTCCATCCCCCGTGATTCATCATGCACAGGGCGGTTGGCGCCGAACAATGGTGCCTGCGGGTCGGTTGTTCCGAGTTGATGTTCAATGTCCAGCCCTGCGGCGCCGAACAATGGCGGTGGGATAGAACCGGGACCCGCAGCCTTCGCTGACTTCGGAGACATCCATGAAGTTCACGCGGTACTGCCGTTCCCTCCTGTCCACACCCGCGATGGCGGTGGAGCGGTACACCAAGAGCCACCAGTCCGGGGCCGACATCGCCATGGTCGACCTGGAGGATTCGGTCCCACCCACCCGGAAGGAGGAGGCCCGCCGGCTGGCCGAGGAGTTCTTCACCCTCCCGTCCACCAAGCTCGCGCGCAGCGCGGTCCGCATCAACACCCTTTCCGGGCCCGACGGTCTGCGCGACCTGATCGCCATCACCCGGTACCGGGTCAAGCCGGACATCGTGCTGATCCCGATGGTGGAGTCCGCCCGGGACGTCGAGATCGCGGCCGGCGCGCTCGGCGCGGACTGCCCGGACACGGCGTTCCTCGCCGTCGTGGAGACGCCGCTGGGCATCGAGAACGCCACCGCCATCGCGGCCGCCGGGCACCGGCTGCGCGGGCTGGTCTTCGGATCGGCCGACTACGCCTTCGCGGTCGGTGCCAGCCGTTCCTGGGCGGCCCTGGCGCACGCCCGCGCCCGGGTGGTCAACAGTGCCCGAGCCGCCGGGGTGGAGGCGATGGACGCCCCGTTCTTCGCCGTCGCCGACCTGGCCGGGCTGCGGCAGGAGGCCGGGCTGGCCCGGGACTTCGGCTTCAGCGGAAAGATCGCCGTGCACCCGAGCCAGCTCCCGCTGATCAACGAGACCTTCAGCCCCGGCGAGGAACTGCTCGCGCACGCCCGCCGGGTGGTCGCGGCGGGCCTGGAGAACGGCCGCTCGGTCACCGTGGTGGACGGGGTGATGGTCGGCATGCCGTTCTTCGAGGCCTCGCAGCGGCTGATCGAGGAGTTCGACCCGCCCCGGCCGGACGGCCCGCTCCGACCGGACGACTCACCCTGACCGCACGACGCGCCCCGACCGGGCGGCCCGCCCCGACCCCACGACGCGCCCCGACCGGGCAGACGCCCCCGGCCGGGCCCCGCTCACCGCACCATCCGCAGGACCGCGCCGAGCGCGGCCGACACCCGAGCCACCCGAACCACCCGACGGAGAAGTGACGATGACCGAAGAATCGATCCTGGGCCCGCGCCGCTACCGCAACGCCGAGGCCATGCTCGCCACCGCCGACCCGGTCTGGCAGGCGGCCGCCGCCCACGGCCTGATCGGCATCACGGTGGACTCGGAGTCCAACAACCGGCTGATCGTCCGCGAGACCGGCCACGAGTTCGCCAACATGGTCTCCTGCGCCTACCTGGGCCTGAACAACCACCCGACCGTCGCGGCCGGCGCGGTGGACGCGCTCGCCGAGTCCCGCAGCACGTGGCTGGTCACCTCCACCACCCGGATCCGGCACAACCTGCTGGTGCGCCTGGAGGAGGAGCTCGGCGAGCTGTTCGGCGCGCACATCCTGCCCGGCGCGTCCTGCACCTCGCTCACCGCCGGCATCCTGCCGCTGATCGCCTCCGGCCACCTGGACGGCACCTGTCAGGGCGGCGGCGGCCCCCGGGTGATGGTCTTCGACCGCTTCTGCCACTTCTGCATGGCGTACGTGAAGCCGATCTGCGCCGACGAGTCGATGGTGCTGACCTGCCCGCACAACGACCTGAACTACCTCGAGGACATCTGCCGCAAGTACCCACGGGTCGCCTACGTGGCCGACGGCGCCTACTCCATGGGCGGCGCCGCGGCCCTCGACGGCCTGCTCGAACTCCAGGACCGCTACGGGCTTTTCCTCTACATCGACGACTCCCACTCGCTCTCCATCATGGGCGAGCGCGGTGAGGGCTTCGTCCGCTCCCGGCTGGAGATGAACCCGCTCACGGTGATCGTGGCGAGCCTCGGCAAGGGCTTCGGCACCGGCGGCGGCGTCGCGATGCTCGGCAACCGCCAGCAGTTCGAGTTCCTGCACCGGCACGCCGGACCGGTCGGGTGGTCGCAGAACGTCGCGCTGCCGCTGGTCGGCGCCTCACTGGGCGCCGCGTCCATCCACCGCTCTCCCGAACTGGCCGATCTCCAGGCCCGGTTGAACCGCAACATCGACCTCTTCGACGAGCTGCTGCCGACCACCTTCGCGGGCAACGGCCTGCCGGTGCGCCGGGTCGACGTCGGCGACGCCGACCAGGCCGTCAAGCTGTCCGCCCAGCTCTTCGAGCGCGGCTTCTACAGCTCGGCGGTCTTCTTCCCGATCGTGCCCAAGGGCGAGGCCGGCCTGCGCCTGATGATGCGCGCCGACATGGACGAGCGGCTGATCCGCGAGTTCGCCGGCCACGTCAAGGAACTCACCGCCGACCTCTAGAACCCGGGAGACCCACCATGGACGGATCCGAGTTCGCCGGGTACCGGCGGATCGGCGAGCACCGCTACCGCGAGGTGGTCGGGCGCTACTACGAGGAGTTCACGGTCGGCGAGGTGGTCGAGCACCGCCCCGGGCGGACCGTCACCGAGCTGGACAACGTCCTGATGAGCATGCTGAGCATGAACGACGCCCCGCTGCACATCGACGCCGCCTACAGCGAGCACACGCCGTGGAAGCGCCCGATCGTCTCCAGCCTGGTGACGCTCAGCATCGTCGGCGGGATGACCGCCCGCTCCACCAGCGGGCGCACCATCGCCAACCTCGGCTGGGAGAACATCCGCATGACCAACCCGGTGTTCACCGGCGACACCCTCTACGCGGAGACCGAGACCCTCGCCACCCGGCTCTCCGGCAGCCGTCCCGGACAGGGCATCGTCAGCTGCCGCACCACCGGGACGAAGTCGACCGGCGAGGTCGTGGTGGTCTTCGAGCGCAGCTTCCTGGTGCCGCTGCGCGGCCACGGCCTGGACGAGGTCGCCGGGTACTGAGCCCCGCAGGGCGACGGGCCGGGCCTTCCGCTCGCGGTCGGACGCGGTAGGACGCGGTCGGACGCAGAGGCGTCGGGCCCGGCACGGAGCTCCGTGCCGGGCCCGGCCCGCGGCGACCCGGCGGACGCGCCGCCGAGCCCTCAGCCCTCCCGGTGCACGTTTACCAGCACCTTGCCCATCGTCTCCCGCGCGGCCAGCGCCCGGTGCGCCCCGGCGACACCGGTCAGCGGCACCGTGCGGTCGATCCGCGCCACCAGGCGCCCCTGCTCGGCGAGCCCGAACAGCCGCTCGGCGATGCCGGCGAACAGCACCCGGTCCGCCAGGACGTGCTCGAGCCAGAACGCCAGCACCCCCGCCGAGCGGTCCGCCAGCTCGTCCACCGCGAAGCTCTCCTCCGGGCCGCCCCGCGCACCGACGGACAGCACCCGGCCGAACGGCGCCAGCCGGTCGAAGCCGGTGCGCAGCAGCGGCCCGCCGACCAGGTCCACGAACAGGTCCACCCCGCCCGACTCGGCGAGCTGCTCGGGCAGCCCGGGGTCCGCCGGGTCCAGGGCCCGGTCCGCGCCCAGCGAGCGGACGAACTCCCGCTTGGCCGGCGTGGAGGCGAGACCGACGACCCGGCCCGCCCCCAGCTCCTTCGCGAGCTGCACCACCAGGTGCCCGACCCCGCCGGCCGCCGCCGTCACGGCGACGGTCTCGCCCGGGCGCAGCCGGCCCAGCAGGGTCAGCGCGCCGTAGGCCGTCGCGCCCTGTTCCAGCAGGGCCAGCGCCTGCGCGTCCCCGACGGCGTCCGGCACCTCGACGGTGAACGCCTCCTCGACGCGGGCGACGCGGGCGTACCCGCCGCCCTCGCGCAGCAGTGCGGCGACCCGCCGGCCGTCCCGGCGCCGCCGGCCCACCACGTCCGCGCCGAGCACCGCCGGCAGCGGGTACCGCGCGTACTCGCCGGTGCGGCAGTGCAGGTCGGCGTAGTTGAGCCCGGCCAGGGTGACGTCGACCAGCGCCTGACCGGGGCCGGCCACCGGTTCCGGCAGGGTCTCGGTGCGGAACTCCTCGGGCCCGCCGTAGCGGTGGATCACCGCCGCACGCATCCCACCGGGGGCCGCGGGGCGTGCGTCGTGCCCGTCGTGCTCATCGCGCTCGCCGCTCGCGGTGCTCTCGGCGCTCCCTGGGCTCACGGGGCCGTCGGGGCTCACCCGGTCCACGCGGTCCGCCCCGTCCACCCCGTCCACCCCGTCCACCCGGCTCACGCCGCGAACAGCGCGAGCAGCCGCGCCTCGAGGGTGCGGGCGGCCTCCGGGTCCTCGGCGATCACGCAGTACATCACCGAGCCGTCCGCCGGGGAGAAGTCGCAGCTGTACACCACGCCGGTGCCGGTCCGCGCGTCGAAGGCCAGCCCGGCGTCCCCGATCGCGGCCACCGCCCCGGCGAAGGACGGCACCTTCAGGCCCGCCAGCTCCAGCAGGTAGCGCGAGCCGCGGTGCTCCGGGCGCAGCAGGCGGCCGACGTAGGCGTCGTGCAGGTGGCTGGAGCCGGTGAGCCGCCCGTTGGTCTCGTGGAAGTAGATCTCGCCCTTGGGCGTCAGCACGGCGTCCGCGCTGACCGTGCCCCGGTAGCCGATCGTCCGCAGCGACTCGCACAACCGGGCTCCCTGGTCGACCAGTTCGGCCAGCGTCGCGGGGTCCGGGGTGACCGGCGGGGTGATCTCGCCGATCACCACCGGCTGCATCACCATCTCGCCGCAGCCGGCCAGCACCACGGCCTCGTCGTCGAGGTCGAACTGGGCGTACAGCGGCGCGGAGTCGGCGAAGAACCGTTCCACCACGACCCGCTGCCCGCGCCCGCCGGTGAGCCACTCCCAGCGCTGCGCGACGTAGCCGGCCACCGCGGCCCGGTCCGGCAGCGGCACGACCCGCTCCGCGCCCGCCGGGTCGACCCGTTCGTCCCGGCTGAGGATCTCGTTGCCGAAGCCGCCCGCCTGGTACTCGACCTTCACCATCACGCTGTGCCCCTGCGCCAGCAGGCCCTCGACGGCGGCCTCGACCTCGGCCGGCGAGCCGGCGACCGTCCCGGGCGGGATCGGCACCCCGGCGCCGGCGGCCAGCGCCCGGAACCCGGCCTTGCTGTTGACGATGGCGTTGCCGCCCTGCAGGGCGAAGGCCTGCCCCGGCATCGCGTGCGCCGCGCCGAGCGCCGCCGCCAGCTCGGCCACGGCCCCGTTCGGAGAGATCGCCAGCACCCGGTCGAGGGTGCGCCCGTCCAGGGCCCGGCGCAGCTCGGCCCGGAAGTCCGGGTGGGTCAGGCGGTCCGTGGTGAGCACCTGGTCCCCCTGGGCGCCCGGCGGCGGCACCACGAAGGTCAGGCTCCCGGCGCGCACGCCGGTCAGCCCCGTGACGTACGCCAGGTACTCGGGGTCGGGCCCCCAGGGCAGCACCAGCACGTCGCCGTCCTCGGCCCACCAGAGCATCCGCTGGGCCCCGCAACCGGCGAACAGCTGCTCCAGCCGCTCCATCCCGGTGAGGTCGCCGACCATTTCCTCGGTGCGGTTGTTCGCGATGCAGAGCGTCGTCATCTGGTGAACTCTCCCGGGGTTCGGCGCTGTTGCGGCCCTGGTCCGTCGCACGTCACGGGTGGGGCGTGCGCTACAGATGTAGCGCACCGGGGTTGTTCTGGTTCGGCCCTCGGTCATTGAACAAAAACGCCGAACAACCGGGCCGCCCCTCCCCGGGCCGATTCCGGCGCGGGCGTCTGCACGTCGGTCGGGAGGTTGACGATCGCCCCGATCACGTGGGACCACTCATGGCTCGCAGCGGTCGGCGGACCATGACGTCGGTTCGGGCCAGCCGCGGGTTCCATCCGGGAGGACCGCTCAGCGGTGTCTGGAAAGCCACCCGAAGCGCCACCGTCTGCCACCGTCCGGAGCGCGCGGCGTTGGGGGACGAGGCTCCGCTGTCAGGGCTCGCGCTCCGTGCACCAGAGCCAGCCGGGCCGCCTGCTCCGGCCGGCCGAGAGCCGTGTAAGCCGATACCAGGTTGTCGACCACCTGGGCCCGGATGGCGTCGTTGCCGGCCTCCGCGGCGCAGTCGGCGGCCTCGCACAGAATCTCAACTGCCTGATCGTGATGACCAAAGCTCCAAGTGGCACAACCGTACACGTTCAGCGTCGCAGCCAGACCCACCAGATTCCCGTGCTTGCGGAAGTGCTCACTCGCCCGGTGAAGGTAGAGGGGGGCTGCCGGATTGCCCAGAGTGAACATGGCCGAACCGCGACACAGCAGTGCCTCGGCCTCCGAGACCTCGTCCCTCACCACCCGATCGAAACAGTCCGCGGCCTCCGCACTGAACTTCTCTGCTTCCTCATACCGTCCCAACCGCAACAAGACCTCACCGAGGTCCTTCAGAGCGTGGGCCCTATTGGTCATCCCTCCGCCGCCTTCCTCCTTCAACCGGTCCACGGTGTTCCGAAGGATCCGGGCGGCTTCCTCGTACTGGCCCTGATCCGCCAGAATCGCGGCGAGGTGGCTCAGTGCGGCGTTCTCCCGGAATTTCTCGCGCGCCTTGCGGAGCGACTTCACGGCGCGACGTGCCGCGACGGCTGCTTCCTCCAGACGCCCCTCCTGCTGTAAGGCGAGGGCAAGAAGATCGAGTGCGATGCCGGTGGTGTCCACCTCGCCGAGTGACTTCCCGGCCCGAACTGCCCGTTCCAGGAGTTCGGTCCACTGGGGCAGGACTCGACGAAGCCGAAGGTAGCCGCCCAACGCGACCGGCAGGATCAGGGAGAGCCCAGCGTGTCTGTCCGCGTTGGCACGGACGGCCGCGGCCAACAGGTTGAGGTACTCATCGTCCAGCCAGGCAATGCCCCGGTCCGGTGCGCCCAGGAAGCGTGTAAACGGGCCGTCGTTACTGGTCGCGACGGTGTCATTGAGGTTGAGCGCGGCCGCCAGGGCCGTTTCCACGTAGTAGGAGTTCAGCCGGTTCCGCGCCTCGGAGAGTTCTCCAGCGGGAGCGTTGACGGCTCGTTCCTCCGCGAAGAGCCGGACCAGGTCGTGGAAGGCCCAGCGACCCCACCGTGGAGCCTCGATCAGGTGCGCCCGGGCAAGCGACTCGAGCGTCCGGTCAGCTCGCGTGCCCGCCAGTTGCCCGGCCGCCTCAGTGGATATGTCCGGGCCCGGATTGAGCGCCAACAGCCCGAACAGCCGGGCCTGTTCGCGGTCCAAGCGCTGGTACGAGAGGTCGAAGGCGGCCCTGACAGTGCGCTCGTCGCGCGCCAGCGCGTTGAGTCGCTGGTGGGCCTCGGCGAGTTGGGCGGCGAACTCCGCGAGTGGCCTGTCGGAGATATCGGCCAGCAGGGCCGCCGAGATCCAGAGTGCAAGCGGCAGGTAGCCGCACAGGTCGGCGATCCTTTCGGCCGAGGCACGGTCACCGTCCACCCTCCGGTCGACCGGTTTGATCTCCTGCAGGACACGACGGATCAGCTCGACCGCCGAATCCGTGTCGAGTGGCCGCAGGTGCAGACGTGTCCCGCTGAGCACCAGCTTGTGCCGTGAGGTAACCAATGCGCCATGGTAGTCGTCGTTGGGCAGCAGCGGACCGACCTGGTCATCGTCCGAGGCGTCGTCCACCACGACCAGCAGGCGCCGTTCCTGTTCGGCGTAGGCCGCTAGCACCGAGCGGTAGAGCCTGGTCAACTCCTGTTCGCTCTTCGGGTCCTTCGAGATGTGCTCGTCCGGAATGCTCAGCGCATGGAGCAACTGCACCAGCGCCTGGTGGGTCGAAACCCGGTGATGGTCGTCGTAGCCGTGCAGTTCGACGAAGAGCACTCCACCGGAGAACAGGCCCTTGTCCTTCCAGGCCCGCCACGCGGCCTCCACTGCCAACGCGGTCTTGCCTACCCCGGGCATCCCGACGATCGACGTCACCGGAACGCGTTGCAACTCTTGGACGACCTCAGCAAGTTCGTCACTTCGCCCGGAGAACAGCTGGCCACGCCTGGGCAGCCCCTGCAGCGAAGGGGTGATCACACGCGGAAGGGTGATTTTCACTCGCCGACCCTGCACGACCGTACCGAAGAAGATCCCGCCACTGATGTGGTTGTCCATGAGTACTCCCTCCCCGACGCCCACGCTAGGCCAACGGGCAGGCGGTACGTGGCCATTTCGCGAGTACCCCGGCACGGTCGGCGGAGCCCAGGTGCTCCGTCCGTGAGGTCGGGGCTCTCGGATTCACCCCGCTCGACGGCTTCATGGTGCTGCGGCCCGGCGCGGGCGGGTGGTAGCGCTGAGCCGCGCCGCGGCGGGCGACGGCCCGTCCGGCGGATCCTGCCGGACGCGGTGGCCCGCTGCTCCTATCGTCGGGGCGTGACGATCCGTCCGCAGGGTCGCCGGAGAGGAGTGGATCGACGATGTGGCCGCGGGTGAACGGCATGCGTTCGATGGAGCTGGGTACGCCGGACGGGATGCGGGTCGAGCTGAACGCGCTGGTGCTGGAGGGGAGGAAGACGACCACCACCGGGCTGCTGGCGGACTACGCCGCGCAGGCCGAGGACCTGGAGCACCCTGGTGAGCGGCTGGCGCTGCTGGACGTCCGGGGGCGGCCCGTCGCCGTCATCGAGATCACCGGCATCGAGGTGACGTCCTTCGCGGCGGTGGCCTGGGAGCACGCCCGGGCCGAGGGCGAGGGCTTCACCTCGCTGGACGACTGGCGCGCCGGTCACCGCCGCTACTGGGGCCGCCTGGGCAGCGTGGTCGAGGACGACACCGAGGTGGTCTGTCTGGCCTTCCGGCTGGTCGACGGCGACAAATGTTGATTCTTCAACTATGATCAAGGGGCACCGACCAGGCGGTCAGCCGCACCCGAGGAGGAACCATGGAGCAGTCCGTCAACGACAACGCCGCGCAGTCCCGGTTCGAGATCACCGACGACGGCGAGCTCGCCGGCTTCGCCGAGTACCACCGCTCCGGCGACGAGATCGCCTTCATCCACACCGAGATCGACCCCCGCTTCGAGGGCCGCGGACTCGGCAGCCGACTCGCCCGCGCCGCCCTCGACGCCGCCCGCGACCAGCAGCTCGCCGTCCTGCCCTACTGCCCCTTCATCCGCGGGTGGATCACCAAGCACCCCGAGTACGCCGACCTCGTCCCCGCCACCCACCGCGCCCGCTTCGGTCTCTGACCGCCGCCCGGCCCCTGCGCCCGGGGCTCAGGCGGGCGGCAGGGACCTGGCCAGGTCCTCGGCCTCGCGCAACTGCTCGACGCCCAGCCGCCGGAGGTCCCGGAGCAGCAGGGCGGTGTCCCGGACGGCCTCGCCCGGCGCCGGCGCGTCCTCGGGCAGCGGGAGGCCGAGGAGCGCGGCGAGGTCCGCCGCGGGCAGGGCCAGGACGACCGCGAGGTCGGCGACGAGGTCCGGGGTCAACTCGGTCTGGTCGGCGGCGATCCGGCCGTAGACGGTGGCCATCCGGGACCGCCCGGTCAGCAGCTGGACGGCCTTCGCCGTGCCGTTCCAGCCGAGGTTGCGGGTGGCGACCATCCGCATCAGTACGTTCCCCGGCGTGTGCCGGTACGGCACGGAGGCGGGCAGGCCCTCGATCCGTCCGCGCTGCCGGGCGGACGGCAACCCCGCCACGTGGGAACGGAGTTCGGCCCGCGCCTCGGGCGGCAGCGCGAGGGCGAAGCGCATCACGCCGGTGATCGACGTGGTGGCCATGCCGCCGGCCGGGGCGAGGTCCTCCGGCAGCGGGAGGGCGGCGAGCTCGAAGAGGTCGGCGGCGTCCAGGCCGAGCGCGGGCGCGAGCCGGCGCAGCAGCACCGGATCGGGCCCGGCGCCGGCGAGGAGCGCGGCCACCTCGGGCTCGGCGGCCCCGGCCTGCCCGGCCAGGTCGGCGGGCGCCAGACCGCGGTGGTCCAGCAGGCGGGCCAGCAGGGTGGCGAAGCCGGGGAACTCGATCACGGCCGCCAGCATAGGCGCCCCGCCGGCGCCGCCCGGACACGACCGGGGGCGGACCGGGGCGGGTGCCGGCCCCACGGGGCACCACGGCCGCGCCCTCCCGTCCGCGGCACCCCGGCGGTCGGCACCCGGTAGCACGTTCGGGTGGGCCCGGCGCGCCGGGACGGCGACGGGTCGGGAGGATGGGGGGATGGCGCGCAGGAGGTCGGCATGAGCAGCAGGCAGGCACGGGCCACGCTCCTCGCCCGGATCGCGGTGCTCGCGGCGGTCGCGGCCCTGGTCGTGCTCGTCGCGACACCGGCCGGGGGTCTGGTCGTGCTGGCGACCGGCGTGGTGGGGCTGGCCCTGGCGGCGGTGGGCGTGTGGTGGGCGGTCGCGCACCGGCGGGCGCTGCGGATGCTCGGTCTGGTGCTGGCCGTCGCCGCGCCGCTCTGCGTGTTCGCCCTCTACACGGCGCACGGCCTGTGGCTCGACGCCTTCGGCGGGCTGGTGCTGTGGGGCGCCGCGCTGCTCTGCGCGCGGGGCGTGATGCGCGAGGTGCGGCCCGCGCACGGCATGCGGACCCGGGAGAGCCCGCCGCCGGCGCACCCGGTGCTGATCATGAACCCGAAGTCCGGCGGCGGCAAGGTCGGCCGCTTCGACCTGGTGCGGAAGGCGGAGGCGCTCGGTGCACGGGTGGTGCTCCTGGACACCGCGCAGCACCAGGACGTCGCCGCGCTGGCCCGCCGGGCGGTCGCCGACGGGGCGGACCTGCTGGGCGTCGCGGGCGGCGACGGCACCCAGGCGCTGGTGGCCGACGTCGCGGCGGAGCGCGGAGTGCCGTTCATGGTGGTCTCCGCCGGCACCCGCAACCACTTCGCGATGGACCTGCTCCTCGACCGCGACGACCCGTCGACCTGCCTCGACGCGCTGACGGACGGGGTCGAGCTGACGGTGGACCTCGGCCGGGTGGCGGACCGGCCCTTCGTCAACACCGTCTCGTTCGGGGTCTACGCACAGATCGTGCAGAGCCCGGAGTACCGCGACGCCAAGGCGAGCACCGCACTGGGCGCGCTGCCCGACCTGCTGCTCGGCAGCACCGGGCCGCGGCTGGCGGCCGACGCCGGCGGCACCCGGCTGGACAACCCGCAGGCACTGCTGGTGAGCAACAACCCGTACGCGGGCGCGGACCCCCTCGGCGCGGGCCGCCGGCCCCGGCTCGACGGCGGGGCGCTGGGCGTCCTCGGCCTGCGGGTGGACGGCGCCGCCCAGGCCGCGGACCTCGCGCTGCGCGGGGCCCGGTCCCCGGCGGTGAGCCTGCTGACGGCCGGGCGGGTCACCGTCACCGCCGACGCCGCGACCGTCCCGGTGGGCGTCGACGGCGAGGCGGTGGTGCTGCCGACCCCGGTGGTCTGCGAGATCCGCCCCGGCGCCCTGCGCGTACGGGTGCCGCGGCACCGCCCCGGGGCCCCGCCGCCCGCCGCCCCCGCGGACTGGCGGCTGATCCTCCGCCTCGCGCTCGGACGCCGGACGGGGATCCAGGCCGGGGTCTAGACCCCGCGGGCAGGGCGCGCGGGGTCTAGACCCCGCGGGCAGGGCGCGCCGCCTCACGGCGTCACGGCGCGGTACGGCACGAAGCTGCTGGTGTGCTCGTCGACCGCCAGCGGCCGCCCGATGGCGGGCGCGGCGCGCTGCGGGCAGGCCGGGCGTTCGCAGACCTTGCAGCCCAGGCCGATCGGGGTCGCGGCGCTCTCGTCGGTGAGGTCGAGGCCGGTCGAGTAGACCAGCCGGGAGGCGTGCCGGATCTCGCAGCCGAGGCCGATGGCGAAGGTCTTGCCGGGCCGGCCCCAGCCCGCGGGCGAGCGGGTGACGGCCCGGGCCGTCCACAGGTAGCGCCGGCCGTCTGGCATCGCGGCGACCTGGACGTGCACCCGGCCGGGCGCCGCGAAGGCCTCGTAGACGTTCCACAGCGGGCAGGTGCCGCCGGTGCGGGAGAAGTGGAAGGGCGTCGCGGACTGCCGCTTCGAGACGTTCCCGGCCCGGTCGACCCGGACGAAGGAGAACGGCACCCCGCGCAGCCGCGGCCGCTGGAGGGTGCTGAGCCGGTGGCAGACGGTCTCGTAGCCGACCCCGAAGTGGTCGGCGAGGTGCTCGATGTCGTACCGGGCCGACTCCGCCTCCGTGTGAAAGGCGGCGTACGGCAGGACCAGCGCGGCGGCGAAGTAGTTGGCCAGGCCGATCCGGGTGAGCGACCAGGCGGTGGAGGCCTCCGGGCTGTCCTGGGCGGCCAGTTCGGACAGCAGCGGGTCGTGTTCCAGGTAGGCGAGCTGGGTGGCCATCCGGAAGGCCTGCTGGCCGGGGCGCAGCCGGTCCGACAGCCGCAGGATCCGGGCGTCCGGGTCGTACTGGTGGAGCTGCTCGCCGCCGGTGGCGATCCGTACGCCGTGCCCGCCGGCCAGTCGCTCTGCCAGCACCTCCCGCACGCCGCCGCGCCGCAGCCGGATCCCGGCCGCCAACTCCTCCGCGGCGACGTCGAGTTCGTGGACGTAGTTCTGGCGGCGGTAGAAGAACTCGCGGACCTGCTCATGCGGCGTCAGCCCGTCGGGCGCCGGGCCGCGCTCCCCCGCGAGGACGGCGAGCTGCTCGGCGACGGCCCGGCGGCTGCGCCCCAGGTCCGTCAACAGCCGTGCCACGGAGGGCAGTCGGGCGGCCAGTTCGTCGAGGTCCCCGGCGGTGACCCGCCCGGCCGTGAGCTCCTCCCCCAGGGCGTCGCGGAGTTCCGCGGTGAGCCGGGCGCTGTCCGGTGGGGCGAAGTAGCCGACCTCGACGCCGAACGCCTCGGTGAGCCGCAGCAGGACGGGGACGGTGAGCGGGCGGGCGTCGTGCTCCAGCTGGTTGAGGTAGCTGGGCGACAGGTCGATCAGCCGGGCCGTCGCGGCCTGGCTGAGCCCGCGTTCCTCCCGCAGCCGGCGGAGCCGGGCGCCGGCGAAGGCCTTTCCCATGGTGCCGCTCTCCCTCCACGAACCCGCCCGCCGACCGGGTGGGGCGCGGACCGGGTGGGGGCAGCCTAGCCCGGGAGCCTCCGCCCGGGCCTTCGCAGACTTCGCGGATTCGCCGTGGAAGGTTCGCAGAACGTGGCACCCGTCCAGCGGTGACGGCCGCGGCGCGAGCTGCCAGAGTCGGTGGTGCGGCCGGGAGGCGCACAGGACAGCGGTGAACGGCCAGGTCAGCCTGGTTCCCGCCGCTGTCCGGGCGACCACGTCCCGCGGTGTCACACCGCCGCCCGGCACCACCCGGCCGCCCACCCACCCCGTGCGGTGAGGTGCCTCACACCCTTCACAACGAGCACTCTCGGGAGCAGACCATGACGACGTCCGTCCGGCAGCAGCAGGAGCAGCAGGCGGCGGCGCTGACCGCCCGGTGGGCGTCCGACCCGCGGTGGGCCGGCATCGAGCGCACCTACACGGCGGCCGACGTGGTGCGCCTGTCGGGCACCGTCCGCGAGGAGCACACGCTGGCCCGGCGCGGCGCCGAGCGCCTGTGGAAGCAGCTGCACGAGCAGGACTACGTCCACGCGCTCGGCGCGCTGACCGGCGGTCAGGCCGTGCAGATGGTGAAGGCCGGGCTGCAGGCGATCTACCTGTCCGGATGGCAGGTCGCGGCCGACGCCAACCAGGCCGGGCAGACCTACCCCGACCAGAGCCTCTACCCGGCCGACTCGGTGCCGCAGGTGGTGCGCAGGATCAACAACGCGCTGCTGCGCGCCGACGGGATCGACGCCGCCGAGGGCAACGACGGCCCGGACTGGCTGGTGCCGATCGTCGCCGACGCGGAGGCCGGGTTCGGCGGCCCGCTGAACGCCTTCGAGCTCACCAAGGGCATGATCGAGTCCGGCGCCGCCGGCATCCACTACGAGGACCAGCTCGCCTCCGAGAAGAAGTGCGGCCACCTCGGCGGCAAGGTGCTCGTGCCCACCGCCCAGCACGTCCGCACCCTCAACTCGGCCCGGCTGGCCGCGGACATCGCCGACGTGCCCACCGTCATCGTGGCCCGCACCGACGCCCTCGCCGCCAACCTGCTCACCAGCGACGTGGACGAGCGCGACGCCCGCTTCTGCACCGGCGAGCGGACCGCCGAGGGCTTCTACCGGGTCGAGCCCGGCATGGCGCCGGTGATCTCCCGCGGCCTCGCCTTCGCCCCGTACGCGGACCTCATCTGGGTGGAGACCGGCACCCCGGACCTCGCCCAGGCCCGCGAGTTCGCCGAGGCGCTCAAGGCCGAGTACCCGGACAAGATGCTGGCCTACAACTGCTCGCCGTCCTTCAACTGGAAGGCGGCCCTGGACGACGACCAGATCGCCAAGTTCCAGCGGGAGCTGGGCGCGATGGGCTACCGCTTCCAGTTCATCACGCTGGCCGGCTTCCACGCGCTCAACCACTCGATGTTCCAGCTCGCCCGCGGCTACGCCGAACACGGCATGACGGCCTACGTCGACCTGCAGGAGGCCGAGTTCGCGGCCGTGCCGGACGGCTACACCGCGGTCAAGCACCAGCGCGAGGTCGGCACCGGGTACTTCGACCTGGTGTCCACCGCGCTCAACCCGAACGCCGAGACCCTCGCGCTGACCGGCTCCACCGAGGCCGAGCAGTTCCACTGAGCCACCCCGGTGGTCCCGTTGGGGACGGGCCGCCTTCCACCCCCCGCCCGGGGCCTCGTTGAGGGACGAGGCCCCGGGCCCACCTTCCTGGAGAACCGGATGAGCCTGCCCAGCCGCATCGAGATCCTCGGCGCCCACGAGGACCGCTTCGAGGAGGTCATCACCCCCGAGGCGCTCGCCTTCCTCGCCCGCCTGCACGACCGGTTCGCCGGCCGCCGCGCCGAACTGCTCGCCGAGCGCGGGCGCCGCGCCGCCGCGCTGGCCGCCGGCGGCACCCTGGACTTCCTCCCCGAGACCCGCGCCGTCCGCGAGGACCTCGGCTGGCGGGTGGCCGGCGCCGGGCCCGGCCTCGAAGACCGCCGGGTGGAGATCACCGGCCCGCCCGAGCGCCGGATGACCGTCAACGCGCTCAACTCCGGCGCGAAGGTGTGGCTGGCCGACTTCGAGGACGCCACCTCGCCCACCTGGCACAACCTGGTCTCCGGGCAGCTCAACCTGATCGACGCGATCGAGCGCCGGATCGACGAGACCACCCCCGACGGCCGGCGGTACCGGATCGGCGCCGCGCCCGCCACCATCGTGGTCCGCCCGCGCGGCTGGCACCTGGACGAGCAGCACCTGCTGATCGACGGCCGCCCCGCGGTCGGCGCCCTGGTCGACTTCGGCCTCTACCTCTTCCACTGCGGAAAGCGGCAGATCGAGCGCGGCAGCGGCCCCTACTTCTACCTGCCGAAGCTGGAGAACCACCTCGAAGCCCGGCTCTGGAACGACGTCTTCACCCTCGCCCAGGCCGAGTTGGGCATCCCGCACGGGACGGTCCGGGCCACCGTCCTGATCGAGACCATCACCGCCGCCTTCGAGATGGACGAGATCCTCCACGAACTGCGCGAGCACGCCGCCGGGTTGAACGCCGGCCGGTGGGACTACCTGTTCAGCCTGATCAAGAACTTCGCCCAGCACGGCCCGCGCTACGTCCTGCCCGACCGCGCCACCCTCACCATGACCCAGCCGTTCATGCGCGCCTACACCGACCTGCTGGTGCGCACCTGCCACCGGCGCGGCGCCCACGCCATCGGCGGCATGGCCGCCGCGATCCCCCAGCGCGACCCCGCCGCCAACGAGACGGCGCTGACCAAGGTCCGCGCCGACAAGGAGCGCGAGGCCGGGGACGGCTTCGACGGCTCCTGGGTCGCCCACCCCGGCCTGGTCGACACCTGCCGGAGCGCCTTCGACGCCGTCCTCGGCGACCGCCCGAACCAGCTCGACCGCACCCGCGAGGACGTCGAGGTCAGCGCCGCCGACCTGCTCGGCGTCCAGCGGCTCACGGCCGGCCTGCCCACCGAACAGGGCCTGCGCTCCAACGTCGCCGTCGCCCTGCGCTACCTGGTCGCCTGGCTGAACGGCTCCGGCGCCGTCGCCGTGTTCGGGCTGATGGAGGACGTCGCCACCGCCGAGATCGCCCGCTGCCAGCTCTGGCAGTGGCAGCACCACTGCACCCGCCTCACCGGCGGCTCCCTCGCCACCCCCGACCTGGTGCGGCGGCTCATCGACCGGGAGCGCAGCACGCTGCTCGCCGAGGGCGCCGACCCGGCGCCGGTGGACGACGCCGTGCGGATCCTGGAGGAGACCGCCCTCGGCGCCGAGCTGCCGCCCTTCCTCACCACCGACGCCTACGCCCGCCACCTCGTCCGAATCCGCACGGCGGCCTGAACCGCCCCAGCACGGAGGCACTGACATGAACGAGATCCGACGGGTCGCCGTGGTCGGCGCCGGGCAGATGGGCTCCGGCATCGCCGAGGTCCTCGCCCGCGCCGGGCTCGACACCATCGTCTGTGAGAACGGCCCGGCCGCACTGCGCGCCGCCCGCACCCGCATCGACCGCTCCCTGCACCGCGCCGTCGACCGCGGCCGGATCAGCGAGCAGCAGCGCACCGACGCCTGGGCGCACCTGCTGTTCGCCGACGACCTGGAGACCCTGGCCGACCGTCAGCTGGTCATCGAGGCGGTCGTCGAGCACGAGGACGTCAAGGCCGAGGTGCTCCACACCCTGGACAAGGTCCTCGTCGACGAGGGCGCCGTCCTGGCCACCAACACCTCCGCCATCCCGGTCACCCGGCTGGGCATCACCACCGGGCGGGCCTCCCACGTCCTGGGCCTGCACTTCTTCAACCCGGCGCCGGTGATGCCGCTCGTCGAGCTGGTCACCTCCCTGCACACCGACCCCGCCGTGGTCGGCCGGGTGGAGGCCTTCGCCACGGACGTCCTCGGCAAGCGCATCGTCCACTCCCGGGACCGCGCCGGCTTCGTCGTCAACGCCCTGCTGGTGCCCTACCTGCTCTCCGCGATCCGCATGGCCGAGGCCGGGCACGCCAGCCCCGAGGACATCGACGCCGGCATGGTGCACGGCTGCGCCCACCCCATGGGCCCCCTCGCCCTCGCCGACCTGATCGGCCTGGACACCGTCGAGGCGATCGCCCGCTCCATGTACGAGGAGTACAAGGAGCCGCTGTACGCGCCGCCGCCGCTGCTCTCCCGCATGGTCGAGGCCGGTCTGCTCGGCCGCAAGACCGGCCGCGGGTTCCACACCCATCGGGCCGCCTGACCGGCCCGCACGCCCACCGCCCCGGGAAACGCGCCGCCCGCGCGTCCCCGGGGCGTCCGGCCGTTCCGGAGCACCGGCTCGGCCGTCTCAGGAGGGCGGCACCCCGGCGGGCGCCCCGGCCGGAGTCCCGGGGGCGGCCGGGGCCTCGAAGCGCACGGTGGGTTCGAAGTTGGCGCGGCGGGCGGCGCGGCGGAAGACGGTCAGGACGGCCGGGCCGACGACGAGGACGGCGGTGAAGGTGGTCACGGCGCGGCCGGTGTCCCAGCCGAGCGAGGTGGCCAGGTCGAACAGCAGGTAGCGGTGCCACTGCTCGGTGAAGGGCAGGCCCGGCAGGTAGGCGATGGAGCTGTTCGGGTCGGTGGAGAACGGCCAGAAGGAGAGGTTGAGCAGGAACCCGAACAGGTAGCCGGAGAAGGCCCCGTACGCGGCCAGCACCGGGACCTCCCAGCGCCGCCGGGCCCTCGGCAGCAGTCCGGCGAGCATGCCGACGAAGGCGCAGCCGAACATCTGGTACGGCATCCAGGGGCCGACCCCGCCGGTGAGCAGGGCGGAGGCGAACAGCGAGGTGCAGCCGAGGGTGAAGCCGAAGCCGGGGCCGAAGACCCGGCCGGCCAGGACGAGCACGAAGAACACCGTCTCCACGCCGGCCGTCCCGGCGCCGAGCGGGCGCAGCCCGGCGTTGACGGCGGACAGCACGCCGAGCATGGCGAGCGCCTTGGCGTCGATGCCGCCGGCCGAGATCTCGGCGATGACGACGGCGAGCACCAGCACGAGCAGGGCGCCGAAGATGAGCGGCGGCGCGTAGGTGGAGCCGAACGTTCCGGGGGCGACGACGAACGGCCAGGTGAAGGCGACCAGGCCGATGAAGGCGGCCAGGGCGATGACGATCCGGGCCCGGCCGGGGATCCGCAGGGCGGTCATCGGGCGGACTCCGCGGGTGCGAGCGCCTCGGCGACCTGACGTGTCGTCAGATAGACCAGGGGCGCCAGGATCTTGGCGGTCTGGGGGGCGAAGGTGGGAGAGGCGACGATGACCTCGGCGGTCGGTCCGTCGGCGACGACCTCGCCCTCCGCCATCACCACGACGCGGTCGGCGGCGCGGGCGACGAACTCGACGTCGTGGGTGGAGACGACGACGGTCCGCCCCTCGGCGGCGAGGGCGTCCACGATGCCGGTGAGCGCCTCCTTCGCCTGGTAGTCCAGCCCCCGGGTGGGTTCGTCCAGCAGCACCACCCGCGGTGCGGCGGCCAGTTGGATCGCCAGGACGAGCGCCAGCTTCTGCCCCTCCGACAGGTCCCTGGGGTGGGTCTCGTCCGGGATCCCCGGGGCCAGGCGGTCGAGGATCCGCCGCGCGGTCGGCCCGCCCGCGCCATCGGCCTCGAGGTCGCTCTGGGCGAGCTCCTGGGCGACCGTCTCCAGGTAGAGCAGGTCGGTGGGGGTCTGCGGGACGAGTCCGACCAACTGCCGGGCCCGGGCCGCGGACAGGCGCTTGGGGTCCTCGGCCTTCCCGCCCCCGGCTCCGGCGACCCGGACGCTGCCGCCCTGGCGGGGGCCGGAGCCCTGCAGGGCCCACAGGAGGGAGGACTTGCCGGAGCCGTTGCGGCCCATCAGCGCCGTCACCTCGCCCGCGCGCAGCGTCAGGTCGACCTCCCGCACGGCGGCCACCGGACCGTACCGGACGACGACCCCGCGGGCTTCCAGAACCGGCTCCCCCGCCACCGCTGCCCGGCGCGGCGGGGGAACCGGTCGATCGGTGAGCCGCTCGCGCAGCGGCGCGGCGGCTCGGCGGGCGTCCCGCACCGACAGCGGCAGCGGCCGCCAGCCGGCCAGTCGGCCGAGGTCGACGACGGGCGGCGCGATCGCCGTCGCCCGGAACACCTCGGCGGGCGGGCCGTGCACGACGGTGCCGTCGCCGGGCAGGTAGGCGACCCGGTCGGCGTACTGGACGACCCGTTCCAGGCGGTGCTCGGCGAGCAGGACGGTGACGCCGAGGTCGTGCACCAGCCGGGTGATCGCGGCGAGCACCTCCTCGGCGGCGGTCGGGTCCAGCGCGGAGGTCGGTTCGTCCAGCACCAGGACGCGCGGGTGCGCGGTGAGCACGGAGCCGATGGCGACGCGCTGCTGCTGCCCGCCGGACAGCTCGTACAGGGCGCGGTGGCGCAGGTCGGCCAGACCGAGCAGGTCGAGGGTCTCCTCGACGCGTTTGCGCATGACCTCCGGCGGAATCGCCAACTGCTCCATGACGTAGGCGAGTTCCTCCTCCACCGTGTCGGTGGTGAAGCCGGCCAGCGGATCCTGCCCGACCACACCGACCACGTCGGCGAGTTCGCGCGGCGGGTGGTGCGCGGTGTCCCGGCCGTCCACCGTGACCCGGCCGCGCAGGGTGCCGCCGGTGAAGTGCGGCACGAGACCGTTGACGGCGCCGAGCAGGGTGGACTTGCCGGCGCCGGTGCGCCCGACCACCAGGCAGAGCTCGCCCTCCGGGACGTGCAGGTCGACGTCGCGCAGGACGGGCTCGCTCCCGCCGTCGTACACCACGCCGACCTGGTCGAATCGGATCACGTGCTCACCTCGGGGGTCGTGCGGTCGGTACCGGTGCCGCGGGTGGTGCCGGCCCCGCGCCGGTCGCCGGCCGGCTCGGGCGTCCGGCCGGGCGGCGGCGAGACGATCCCGGCGGCGCCCGCCAGCAGCAGGGCGAGCACCGGGACGAGCGGCAGCGTCGGCCAGGTCAGCGGGTAGAGGGAGGGGTTGAGGTCGGTGGCGTCGTAGCCCACCGTGGCGAACAGCAGGACGGCGGCCGTCACCCCGCAGCCGGCGACGCCCCATTCGGCGGCCCGCCACCGATCCGGCCGGTACGTGGTGCGCCGCACCCGCCGGCCGCCGAGCAGCAGGCCGGCCACGCAGAGAACGGCACCCGCGAGGAAGGCCGGCAGCCCGAGCGCGGCGGGAGCCGTGCCGTCCAGGAGCCCGTACACCCCGGCGCACAGGCCGCACATGCCGAGCAGCATCAGGGCGCCGGTGAGCCGGCGGGAGCGGCGCGAGGCCGTGCCGGAGCGCCCGTAGCCGCGCGAGTCCATGGCCGCGGCCAGACTGAGCGAGCGTTCCAGCGCGTCCTCCAGGACCGGCACGACGATGCTGCGCAACGCGCGGACGCCCTTGGTCCGTCCGGCGCGCAGGCGCCGCGCCCGGGCGACGCGTTGGACGCTCTGCACCAGCTGCGGCGCGACGCTCAGCGAGACCGTCACGGCGACGCCCAGCTCGTAGAGGGCGCCCGGCAGCACCCGCAGGGCCCGCTTGGGGTTGGCGAGGGTGTTCGCCGCGCCGATGCAGCAGATCAGGCAGGCCAGCCGCAGCCCGTCGAAGGCCGCCGAGAGCGTCGCCTCCAGCGAGACCGGGCCGCCGATCTCGATGCCCGCGTACCAGGCGGGCGTGGGGATGTGCGGCAGCGAGAAGAGCAGGTGGTCGTGCGGGGTGATGCCGGTGGCGAAGACGCACCGGAAGACCACCCGGATCGCCACCACCGTCAGGGCCACCCACAGGTAGTAGGTGAACCCGCGGGCCCACGGGGCCTCGGTGCGGCGGGCGGTCACCACGTAGCCGAGCACGGCGAGGACGAGCAGGAGCAGCAGCGGGTTGGTGGTGCGGCTGGCCGCCGTCGCCAGGGCCAGCGCCCACGCCCACCACGCCAGCGGGTGCAGGTTCCGCGGGGCGCGCCGGCCGCCCGGGCCCGGCCCGCGGACGGCGGGCGGGGCCGCGACGCGTTCGTCGAGCACGGTCACGCGATCACTCGGCCCGTCGGCGGCGGCGCCGTGCGGTGACCACCGTCGCCACGCCCAGGGCCACGACGAGGACGGATCCGACCACGGCGGGGAGCATCGAGCCGGAGTCGTGCGGGGCGTCGGCCACCGGGTCGGCGTTCACCACGCCGCCGGGCACGGCGGGGGTGGCCGTCGGTGCGGCCACCGCGGGCTCCACGGCCGGCGGGGCCGACCGGTCGGTCGGGGTGTCCGTCGGTGCCGGGGTGGACGGCTCGACCGGCACCGGCGTGGCGGGCACCGGCACCGGCTCGGGGGCGCCCGGCGGGGTGATGCCGTCCTGCGGGGTACCGGCCGTGCCACCCGTCGGGGGTGTGGCGGGCGCGGGCGGACGGGCCCCGCCCGCCGGGGGCCGGGCGGGGGCCGGGGCACGGCCGGTGCCGCCGGTCCCGCCGGTACCGCCGGTGGCCCCGGTGCTGCCGGTGGCCCCGGTGCTTCCCGAAGCCGCAGCGGCGCCGCCACCGCCGGTCGCACCGCCGGCACCCGTCGACCCGCCGCCGGAGCCGCCCGAAGCGCCCGAGGCACCCGAGCCGCCCGCGGCACCGGAACCACCGCTCGACCCGCCCGCGGCGCCGCCGGAAGCACCCGCGGAGCCCTGGCCCGGGTCGGCCGGCTGCCCACCCGGGTCGGCGCTGTGCGCCCGGACGGTGTCCGGCGAGAAGCTCGGACGCCCCTCGGTGCCCTCGATGTCGGTGCCACCGAAGATCCACAGGTCGACGCTGCCCGGCTTCGGGTGGTAGCTCATCGCGCCGAGCTGGCTGTAGGACCACTCGTTCTGGCCCGGATCGGCGTGCCAGTACGACCAGTAGGCGGTGGCCGGCGGCGTGAGGACACACTTCTCCTGGTCCGGGGTCGGGAACTGCTTGCCGCCCTGGTAGCCGCTGTAGCCGATCCGGCAGATGAACGCCGGGCCGTCGTGCCCGGTGCCGGCGGTCTTCCAGCCGCCCTGGTTGAGCAGGGCGTACCCGGTGGTGGGGGTGCTCCCGCAGGAGCGCAACAGCGGGCCGCCCCACCTGCTGAAGTCCACGGCGAGCACGACGCCGGAGGTGGTGGTGCACTGGTCCATCGGCAACGGCGCCGCGGCGGCCGGGGCGGTGTCCACGGCGACGCCGCCGAGGGCGAGGGCCGCGGTCAGCGCCGTCGCCGCGAACAGCCGGCCGAGGCGGGCGCCCGGTCCCCCGGTCATCGGTGACGTCCAGGGGCCGCGGTCCGGCGGCGGCGGGCGACGAGGACGGCGGCGGCGCCGAGCGCGGTCAGCGCACCGGCCCCTGCCGTCAGCGTCAGCGCCTGGCTACCGGTGCCGGCCAGGCTGCCGGAGCCGGTCGACACCGGCACGCCCCCGGACGGGGCGACACCGGCACCCGCCGGGGCGTCGACGCCTCCGGCCGGACGGACGGTCGGGCCGCCGCCGGCCGCGGGGGTGTCGGTGACCGGGGCCGGTGCGGTCGTGGTCGGCGAGCCCGTCGGGGTGCCGGCCGGGGTGGTCGGCGTGCCCGTGGGCGTTCCCGTCGGGGTTCCGGTGGGCGTGCCCGTCGGGGTTCCGGTGGGGGTTCCGGTGGGCGTGCCCGTCGGCGTACCGGTCGGGGTTCCGGTGGGCGTGCCCGTCGGCGTGCCCGTCGGCGTCCCCGTCGGCGTCCCCGTGGGAGTTCCGGTCGGCGTCCCCGTCGGCGTCGGCGTCGGTGTGCCCCCGAGGGGGCGGCTCAGCGTGCCGAAGGAGATCCCGGTGGCGCCGCCGACCACCTGGGTCGAGGCACGGACGTCCGAACCCTGCTGCCCGGCGGAGGCGACGTTGAACCCGCCGTCGCCGTTCTGCTGACCGGCGAGGAAGTCGAGCGCCCTGGCGATCTGCGCACCGTAGTCGGCCTTGCGCAGCGTCATGCCCTGCACGGCCAGCGCGGCCGAGTTGGTCGAGTCACCGGCCGCGCCGGGGAAGCCGCCGTCGGGCAACTGCCGCGCGGCGAGCCACCCGAGGCCCTTGTCGACCGCCTGCGCTGCGGCGTCGTCGCCGGGGACGAGCGCGAGGGCCATGGCGGCGATCGCCGTGCTGTCGACGTCGGAGTCGCCGGTGGCGGGGATCAGGCTCGGCCAGGAGCCGTCCGGGTGCTGGAGGCCCTTCAGGTAGGCGACCGCGGGGGCGGCGTTGGCGGCGTCCCCGGCGCGGAGCTGGGCCATGACGGCGAGCGCCTGGGAGAAGACGGAGGTGGCGTAGCCGTAGTTCCCGGCGGCGTCGCAGCCGGTGTTGGCGTCGGCCTTGGTGCACACCATCGCGGCGAGGGCGGCGATCAGGTCGTGGCCGCCGAAGTTCCGCGGGTCACGGCCGACGACCTCGGCGAGCAGCGCCTCCTTGCCGATCGACCCGCCGCCGGCGTACTCGGTGCCGATCGCGGTCCAGTCGTCGACGGTGCGCTCGCTGGCGTCCTTGCCCCGCTGGTCCAGGAAGTCGACGATCCGGCGCAGCGCGGCGTCGTCGGTGCCGGTGGCGGCGAGCGCGTAGGCGCCGTCGATGGTGAGTCCGAAGTCGGCGAAGGCCGGGAAGCCCTCGTAGTAGTGACCGTCGATCAGGCGGGACGGGTCGGCGAGGTAGGCGGCGCCCCTGGCGACGTCCGGCGTCCGGCCCGCGGCGGGGACGGCCGCCCCGGCGAGCGAGACGGCGGGCCGGCCGACAAGCGCCGTGCCGCAGGCGGTGACCGCGAGTGCTGCGGCGGCCAGCAGGGACGTGGTGCCCCGGCTCCTGTGGCGCGTACGACTGCTGCTGACCCTCACCGGCGTCTCCCTGGTCGGTCGACGCGGGGAGCAACGGCGCAGCCGACGGCTGCCGGTGGAGCGCGCAGCCGTCGGAACTGCGTCGTAGTCCGCGACGACGCGAGTGCTCTCTGAACAGACCCCGGTTCAGGCATTCCGGCTCATCCGCCCTGGGCGGATCTACGGTTGCGGGTCAGCGCCGGAGTTGGACCGGCTTCCCCTGAGGACCGAGGTGAAAAACCGGTTCATCAGACCACGTCAGCGGAGTGGGAGTCAACGGCCCGTCAGATGGTCCGCTCACCCTGACGGGACGGGCCGCGCGGATCAGGACGGCCGGGCGCCTCCTGCCGCACCGCAGGGCGTGCCGGAGCTGCCGGCACCCCTCCCCGCGGGGCTCCGGGGTGCCGGCAGGTGCCTCCGGACGTCAGGGCGCCGTGATGCCCGGCTGGGCGCCGGCGCCGAAGGACCAGCCCTCGACGTCGCCGGGGGCCGGATTGTAGCTGCCCGCGCCCAGGCTGCTGTACGACCAGGGCCCGCCGTGCTGGGCGTGCCAGTAGGACCAGTAGGCGCTGCCGGTCGGGTTGGTGCAGGTGGCCGGCAGCGCGTTGATCTTGCAGACGAAGCCGGGGAACCGCGGGTGGAAGGCGTACGTGAATCCGGCGCCGGTCAGCGCGGCGAGCCCGGTGGCCGGATCGCCGGGTGCGCAGCCGGTCTCGACGCCGCCGCCGACGGCGGTGAAGTCGACCACGACGGTGACGCCGGTGGTGCCGCTGCAGGCGGCCGCGTGGGCCGCGGGGGCCTGGACGGCGGAGGCGCCGAGCAGGCCGGCGGTGAGGGCCGCGGCCGCGGCGATCGAGCCGAGCGCGCGGCGGGCCGGTCTGGCCGGGGTGAGGGTGTCGGTCATCGGAACTCTCCTCGTGGGCTCAGGGGTTCGGTGGCTCAGGAGTTCGGTGGCTCAGCGGGCGGCGGGCGCCGGGCAGGCCAGGGTCGGGGCGGCCGGACGCGCGCCGGCGGCGGAGAGGGTGGCCAGCGGGGTGCCGGCGAGGCCGAGCGCGGCCTGCGCGGTGGCCCGGGCGCCGTTGGCCGGGTCGAATCCGGTCGCGTCGTAGGCGACGGCGCCGCGGACCGCCGGGTCGGCGGAGCAGCCCTGCTGGAACTTCACCAGCCGGCTCCAGCCCTTGAGGCCGGCGCCGAGGCGTCCGCCGGCCAGCAGCGCCTGGGTGGCCAGGCCCGTGGTGTTGGCGTTGGAGGCGGTCGCCCCGGCGGCCGCGAAGCCGCCGTCGGCGTTCTGGTGGGCGGTGAGCCAGCCGAGGCCGGCGTTCGCCTTGGCGGTGCGGCCGGTGGCGGCGAGGGCCTGGGCGGCCAGCGCGGTGGCGTCCGGGTCGCTGGTGCAGGTGGTCTGGCCGAAGGAGACCGGGTAACCGCCGTCCGCGCACTGGCTGTTCGCCAGGAAGTCGACGGCCGCGGCGGGGGCGCCGCCGGGGGTGCGGTGCAGGGCGATCAGGGCGAGCGACTGGCCGAAGGCGTTGCTGTAGTCGCCCCACTGGGAGCGGTCGGAGAAGCGGCCCTCGGCGGTCTGCAGGGAGCGCAGCCGGGCCGGCAGGTCGACGCCTCCGAAGGCGGTCGGGTTCGCGCCGCGGACCTCGGCGGCGAGCAGCAGCTTGGCGGTGGCACCGGCGTAGGCCTCGGTGGTGCCGTCGCCGAGGTAGCCGCCGAGGATCTCGGGCTTGGCCAGCCAGGCGGTGGCCCGGGCGGCGGCCTCGTCGGAGCCGTGGGAGGCGGCGAAGGCCAGCACGGCGTCGACGGTCAGGCCCTGGTCGGGGTAGGCGGTGCCGTTGAACACGGACTCGAAGTGGTCGCCGTCGACGAGCTGGCGGGCCAGCCAGCCGCCCGCGGCGGCGTCGGGGCGGATCGTCGGGGCCGCGGTCGCGGCGGGTGCGGCGGCGGGCGCGGCCTGGGCGGCGGTGGCCGCCGGGAGCGCGGTGGCGAGGGCGAGGGCGGGTATCGCGAGCAGACCGAGAGTGCGGCGGAGGGCGGGCATGGCTGCCTTTCCGGGCCTGGACGCAGGGGCCCGGAGGGCGCCGGCGGCACGCCGGGCAGCCCTCGGAGCTCCGGCCCGCAGACCACGACGGGAGGAGGGGGTGACACACCTCCGCCGCCGGGTACTCGGGCTCGCCGCCGACGGGACGTCGGCGGCCTACCGTTGCGGGTCAGCGCCGGATTCGAACCGGACTTCCCCCGTCGGCGGAGTCACAACATGACGGCCCATCATGGCGAAGACGCGAAGATCCGGTCAAGGGACGGTGCGCCACGTCACGGTTCCGGCACCGGAACACGGCACCGCGGGCCGCGCGCAAGGTGCCGGAACCGTACGGGTCAGCGGTGGCGGAACTCCGGCAGGCGCTTCTCGGCGAAGGCGGCCATGCCCTCCTTCTGGTCGGCCGTCGCGAACGTCGCGTGGAACAGCCGCCGTTCGAAGCGCACGCCCTCGGCCAGGGTGGTCTCGAAGGCGCGGTTGACGCTCTCCTTGAGCATCGCCACCGCCGGGGCGGACATCGCCGCGACGGCCTCGGCGGTGGCCAGCGCCTCGGTCAGCAGCTGGTCCGCGGGGACGATCCGGGAGACCAGGCCGGCCCGCTCGGCCTCCTCGGCGCCCATCATCCGGCCGGTCAGGCACAGCTCCATCGCCTTGGCCTTGCCGACGGCCCGGGTGAGCCGCTGCGAGCCGCCTATGCCCGGGATCACCCCGAGCTTGATCTCCGGCTGCCCGAACTTCGCGGTGTCGGCCGCCAGCAGGACGTCGCAGAGCATCGCCAGCTCGCAGCCGCCGCCCAGCGCGTACCCGGCGACGGCCGCGACGACGGGCTTGCGCAGGGCTCCGAAGCGGTCCCACGCGGCGAACCAGTCGCCGAGGTAGGCGTCCACGAAGTCCAGGGACTGCATCTCCTTGATGTCGGCGCCGGCCGCGAAGGCCTTCTCCGAGCCGGTGACCACCAGCGCGCCGACCTCCCGGTCGCGGTCGAACTCCTCCGCGGCCGCCACGACTTCGTTCATCAGCGTGGTGTTGAGGGCGTTCAGCGCCTTGGGGCGGTCGAGCGTGATCACGCCCACCCGGCCCCTGCGCTCGACCAGGATCGTCTCGAACGTCATGCGTCGTCCTTCCTGAGGGTCGTGATGATGGCCGAGAAGTCCAGCCCGGCGCCCACCTCCTCGGCGAACGCCGCGTACAACTCGGCTGCCCTGCCGCCCAGTTCGGCGGGGACGTCGGAGGATGTCGCCGCCGCGGCCGCGAGTCCGAGGTCCTTGGCCATCAGGGCGGCGGCGAAGCCTCCGGCGTACCCGCGGTTGGCCGGGCTGGCCGGGACGGGCCCGGGGACGGGGCAGTTGCTGGTCAGTGCCCAGCACTGCCCGGAGGCGGCGGAGGCCACGTCGAACAGGGCCTGGTGGCTGAGCCCGAGGCTCTCCCCGAGCACGAAGGCCTCGCTGACCGCGATCATCGAGATGCCGAGGATCATGTTGTTGCAGATCTTCGCGGCCTGCCCCGCCCCGGACGTCCCGCAGTGCACGACCCGGCGGCCCATGGCGGCGAGCACCGGCTCGGCCTCGGCGAAGTCGGGCCCGTCCGCGCCGACCATGAAGGTCAGGCTCGCGGCCTCGGCGCCGGGCACGCCGCCGGAGACCGGCGCGTCGACGGCCCGGTGCCCCGCGACCCGGGCGAGGTCGGCGGCGACCCGGGCGTCCCCGACCGCGATGGTGGAGCAGTCGACGAACAGCGCTCCCGCTGCCGCCTCCGTCAACTCGCCGTAGGAATCGAGGACATGGCGTCCGGTCGGCAGCATGGTGAGCACCACCTCGGCCTCGCCGACCGCTTCGGCGGCGGAAACCGCGATCTTCACTCCCCGGGCCGCAGCCCGTTCCCGGGCCTCCGCCGAGAGGTCGTAGCCGGTCACCCGGTGTCCGGCGGCGACGAGGTTGGCGGCCATCGGGCCGCCCATGTTGCCCAGTCCGACGAATCCGATGCGGTGGGTCACCAGCGCTCCAGGGGTGTGGTGGCGGCGAGGCCGAGTTCTCCGTCGCCGAGCGGGGCGAAGTAGCGGGCCACGGTGGCGGGTTCGACGGCTCCCAGGGAGGCCGGCGTCCAGCGCGGTGACCGGTCCTTGTCGATCACCTGGGCCCGGATCCCCTCGGCGAGGTCCGGAGTGGCGAGCGCCGCGCAGGAGGTCCGGTACTCCTGGTCGAGCACGGCCTCCAGCGGGCCCAGGGCGCGGGCCCGGCGCAGGGCCGCCAGGGTGGCCTTGACCACCGTCGGGGAGTTGGCGGCGATGCGCTCGGCGGCCTTCTCGGCCTCGGGTTCACCGCTGTCGCCCAGCCGCGCGAGGATCTCCTCGACGGTGCCCGCCGCGTAGCAGCTGTCGATCCACGCCCGCCGGCCGTCCAGCAGACCGGCCGGCGTGGGCTCGACATGCCGTTCCAGGGCCTCGTGGACGGGCAGTTCGGCGAGGTCGTCGAGCAGCACGGGCAGCCGCTCGGCGGGGACGTAGTGGTCGGCGAGCCCGCAGAGCAGCGCGTCGGCGGCACCGACGGAGCCCGCGGTGAGGGCGAGGTGGGTGCCCAGCTCGCCCGGCGCGAGGGCGAGCAGGTAGGTGCCGCCGACGTCGGGGACGACGCCGATGCCGGCCTCCGGCATGGCGACGCGCGTGTTCCCGGTGACGATCCGGACGCTCCCGTGGGCGGAGACGCCGACGCCGCGGCTTCCCTGACACCGCGGACCTGCCGTCGACCATATAGTCGGACGTCCTAGTAAGTCCAGGTCCCGTGACGAACCGTCACCGCGCCCTCCCCCGACCGGCGCAGGACGACGCGCAGCCCGCCCCCCGTGCGGGGAGCGGGCTGCGGGTCGGCGGCGCGGGCGCTACCGGGCGGCGACGGCCTGGGCCGGGGCCTTCACCGCGGCGGGCTCGGGCTCGAGCACGCGCTTGGCGAGCTCGCCGAAGACCAGCCCGAAGGAGGTCCACAGCACGAGCTGGATGGCGAGCGCCGCGAGGCGGAACTGCCAGAGCAGGGTGGCCGGGAACTCCTCGGGCACCTCGTTGATCACCGGCAGGAGGGCGTAGGCCAGGCCGACGGCGACGACGAAGCCGCCCCCGGCCGCGACCGCGGCGTACCAGTTGCCCAGGCGCGGGGCCAGGCGCTTGCCGATGATGACCGCCGCGACCGCGAGCAGGACGCTGAGCACCATCATCAGGAAGTACAGGACGGTGCGCTTGCCGATGGTGTCGGGGTTGCCGATGGACGGCGGGTTGGCCGGGTACTTGAGGAACGGCACCACGTACACGGTCACCAGCGCGGCGAGCGAGACGACCAGCGCCGTCGCCCGGGCGCCGAAGCGGCCGATCCGCCCGAGGGCGAAGCAGTACGCGAGGGCGGCGATGCCGCCCATGGCCACGGCGAACAGCAGGATGCCGGTGGCCAGACCCGCCGTGGACTGCAGGGAGCGGCTGACCACCTCCATGCCGTGCTCGGCGGAGTGCGCCTCCTCGAACTCGATGGCGGCGTCCACCTTGGACTCACCGAGCAGGTAGGCGGTGACGAGCGCGAGAACGCCGGCCGCGAGGCCGGCGATCATCCCGCGCACGAGCAGGGTTCTGACGGTTGCGGAGTTCACTGTGCGGTCTTCCCCGTCCTCAGTGGCAGGGGAAGCCGAGCAGGTGACGACCGTCGTGCACCCATTCGTGGACGTCCTCGCCGGAGATCAGCGAGGTGGCACCCTGCTCGGCACCGACGAAGTAGATCGCCAGCAGCATCAGGACACCGAAGAAGACCGCCCAGGGCAGGACGGCCCGGACGGGAATGGTGGCGAGGCCACCCTCCTCGGGAGAGGAAATCGGGGAAGCGACGGACGAAGCCATGGCTGGGAACCTCCTGGGGGAAAGTACGCGTCCCGGTCGTTGGAGCATCGACGACGGCTCGGGGTCTGACTCACCCGGCCCGCGCACCCCGGGGGGAGCGCACGGAACCGTTCCGGCATACAGTGGCGCGACCGTGCCGGAGTCTCACCGGCTTCCTCGCACCGTCGTCACATCGCCGAGGACCGTACCGCCTGGTGACGGACCGGCCAAGGGCGTGCGTGGGGCGCGAATTCCGGCCACGTACGCCCCGCACCGGCGGGTGGCCCGAAACCGACTGCCAGGCAGAGGAGTTGGCGTTCACCGTGGAGCGGAGCGGCAGGCGATGACGGTACGAGTGACCTTGGTCTCACCCGCGATGAGCAGCGCGGTCCGCGAGGCGCGGTTCGACGACGACGCACCCCTGGACGCCTCCGGACTCGCCGCCGCCCGGTCCGCGGCGGGCACCCTGCCGGCGCCGGGCACGGCCCTCAGCTCGCCGTCGGCGCGCTGCCGGCAGACCGCCGCCGCCCTCGGCCTCACCGCCGCCCCGCACGAGGCGCTGCGCGGCTGCGCCATGGGCTCCTGGCGCGGGCTGCGCCTGGACGAGGTCGCCGCCGAGCGCCCCGAGCAGGTCGCCGCCTGGCTGGCCGACCCCGCTGCCGCCCCGCACGGCGGGGAGTCGCTGCAGCAGCTGGGCGGGCGTGTCGGCGGATGGCTCGACGGCCTGGCCGCGGAGAGCGGCCGGGTGGTGGCCGTGGTGGAACCGGACGTGGTCCGGGCGGCCGTGGTGCACGCCCTCGATCTGCCCGCGCCGGTGTTCTGGCGCCTCGACGTCCCGCCGCTGGCGTTCACGGTGATCACCGGACGCGCCGGGCGGTGGAACCTGCGGCTGGGCGGGGCGACGGCCGGGGGCTGACCGGGGCCGGGCGCCCCCGGGGCACCGGACCGGCGGGGCCGGGCCGGCCGAGCCGTCGGATGAGCCCGGGGAGGCGGGGACGCAGGGACTCGGGCACGCGGGGCGCGGTGGTGGGACGGGGGCGCACCAGGGCCGCCTCACCACCCCTCGCACTCCTGTGCGCCCGATGGAGCGTGACCGTGGGGCTGGGCGGGCGGGCGGTGCTCTGGGACCGTGTGGGCTCCGAGGACGGCAGGCGGGGACGGGGGCGCGGGATGGCACGCGGCTGGCTGGTGACGGGGTGTTCGTCCGGGCTGGGACGGGCGGTGGCGGAGGCCGCGGCCGCCGCCGGGGACACGGTGATCGCGGGCGTCCGCAGACCGGAGGCGCTGGCGGACCTGGCCGACAGGTACCCGGACCGGATCGTGCCGGTCGTCCTGGACGTCCGGGAGCCGGCGCACTGCGAGGCCGCCGTCGGCGCCGCGGTGGAGCTGCTCGACGGGCTGGACGTCCTGGTCAACAACGCCGGCAACGGCCTGTTCGGCGCGGTGGAGGAGGTCGGCGACGCGGAACTTCGGGACCAGCTGGAGACGCTGGTCGTCGGCCCGTGGCGGCTGGCCCGGCTCGCCCTGCCGGTGATGCGCGGCCAGGGCGGCGGCCACATCGTCAACGTCTCCTCACTGGCCGGGCGGATGGCCTTCCCCGGGCTCGCCGCGTACGTCACCGGCAAGTACGCGCTGGAGGGCATGACGCAGGCCCTGGCCGTCGAGGCGGCGCCGTTCGGGATCCGGGTCACCGCGGTGGAGCCCGGCGGCTACGCCACCCGTTACGGCTCCTCGCTCACCGACGCCGCCGACCGCTCCGCGCACTACCGCGAGCTCACCGAGCCGATGCGCGACCAGCTCCGGGTGCTCGCCGAACTCCCCGGCGTCGGGCGGCCCGAGGACTTCGCGAGGCTGCTGCTGCGGATCGTCGCCGAGCCCGGCCCGCTGCCGGTGCGGATACCCGTCGGCCCGGACAGCCTCGCGTTCGTGTCGGCGGCCGGGGAGGCCGCGGCGGCCGAGCTCGAGGCGGTCCGGACGCTGCTGCGGGAGCCGTCGGCGCCGCACTGAACCGGCGCCGCACTGAGCCGGGGCCGCACTGAGCCGGGGCCGCACTGAGCCGGCGCGAGGCCGGGTGCCCATCGGGTGCGGGTGTCGGCCCGTGCCGGTCAGTGGCCGCCCTTGGGCTCGGTGCAGCCGCCCTCCAGGTAGGGCCCGTGGGCCTCGATCGTGGGGGGCGTGGTGAGCACCCCGGTCACGCACGGGCCGGCCTCCGGGATCCAGAGCGAGAAGCCGAGGGAGCCGCCGTCGGTGGACACGTTGGTCTCCTCGGCCCGGTAGCCGAGGCCCTCCAGCAGCGCCCGCAGGCCGGCCCGGTCGAGGCCGGCCGTCCGTCCGTCACGCCGGAGGGCGTCCGCGATCCGGGCCCGGTGCGCCTCGCCCCGGCACCTGCCGTCGGCGAGCAGCGTCGCGGTCGTCCTGAAGCCGTGGTTCTCCGCGTACTTGTCGGCCCAGGGGTCGCGCGCTCCGGTGGGCGGGGCGATCGGCGTGGGCAGCGGGGTGGCGGCCACGCCCGCGCACTCCGCCGCGACCTGCGGGAAGAGCCGGTCGTGCCGGGCCCGGGCCTCCGCCGGACCGGGCGGCGGGGTGGGGGTGGGCGAGGGCGTCCCGGTGGCGGTCCCGCCGGCGGCGGAGGTCACGGAGGTGGCCGCGTTCCCGGGCGAGCCGCCCGCGTGCACCGAGCCGCACGCGGCCGACGCCAACGCCACGGCCACCGCCGCCGCGCCCGTCCCGAACCGGACTCCCGCCCCTGCGCGCCGCATCGGCGTTCCCCCTCGCCCCTCGGTCTCCCCGGCCGGGCCGTGCGTCCGCACACCGGCCGGGTCGATTGTCGTACACCGCCGCCGCGGGGTCTCCTGCGGGTCAGCCCGCGAAGGCGCCCGCGGGCCCGAACGCCAGGTCGGCGAAGTGCTCGGCGATCCGGCGGTGGCCGGCCGGGTCGGGGTGCAGCCCGTCGGGCAGCGGGTGCTCGTCGTGGTCGGCCCGGCCGTAGAGCGAACGTCCGTCCAGGTAGTGGAGGTTGGGATCGGCACCCGCCTCGGTGCGGGCTGCGGCGAGACGGGCGAGCTCGGTGCGGATCACCTCGAGCGTCAGGCGGCCCGCGGCGGTCTCGGCCGGGTCGCCGGTGGCCCGGAAGCGCAGCGCGCCGGTGCTGAAGTCCGGGGCCAGCGGGCCCGGGGTCTCCTCGTGGGTCGGGCAGAACACCGGCGAGACCAGCAGCAGCGGGGTGGTCGGGTGGCCCTCGCGGACGGTGTCGAGGAAGCCGTGGACGGCGGGGCCGAAGGCGCGCAGCCGCATCGCGTCGGCGTTGACGAGGTTGATGCCGATCTTGAGGCTGATCAGGTCGGCGGGGGTGTCGCGGATGGCCCGGGCGGTGAACGGGTCGAGCAGGGCGCCGCCGCCGAAGCCGAGGTTGACCAGGTCGACTCCCGCCCCGGCCGCCACCATGGCGGGCCAGGTGCCGGTCGGGTGGGCGGCGTTGGAGCCGTGGCTGATCGAACTGCCGTGGTGCAGCCAGCGCCGCCGGGTGGTCTCCGGCTCCGGGGTGACGGGGGCGTCGGTGTCCAGGGCGATCAGTTCGGTGGTCTCGGTGTGCGGCAGCCAGATCTCGACGGTCTTGTCACGACCGGGCAGACCGGTGAACTCGGCGGCGCCGGGCGGGCCCTGGCGCAGCTCCACGCGGCCGGTGGCCAGGTCGACGGTGCGCAGGTTCCCGCCGGCGGCGGTGGCCTGGGCCGCGAGGCGACCGTCCACGAGGAGGTCGTACACGCCGTCCGGCGGGGTCGGCACGCCCGGGTAGGCGCGCTTGGTCGGGACGGTGTGCAGGGTGATCGCGGTGGCGCGGGTGCGGAACACCAGCCGGACGCCGGAGGGCTGGGACTCGGCCATCGCGAGCTGGTCGTCGGGGATCTGCCGGCGGGCCCGGGCGGGCAGGCGGTGCGGCAGCAGCCCGCGCCCGGTGTGCTCGACGTCGAGGTGGCCGCGGAGCAGCTCCTCGGTGACGGGGGTCGTGGTGGTGGCGGTGGTGCGGGGGGCGCTCATGGCCGTTTCCTCGGTGCTGTTCACAGGGCCCGGCGCTCACGGGGCGTCAGGCGTTCGGGTGGGCGGGGCGTTCACCGCGTCCCGGGGCTCGCCGGATCCCGACGCTCGCCGGATCCGGCGCTCGCGGGGTCCGGCGTTCACGAGGTCCGCGGGGCGCCGCCCGAGCGCAGCAGGGCGTCGAGGGAGTCGATGATCCAGTCCCAGGACTGCTGCGCGTCGACGGCGGTGTGGCTGAATCCGCCGGCCGCCTCGAGGCTGATGTAGCCGTGGAAGACGCTGCCGAGCATGCGCACGGCGTGGGTCTGCTCGGGTTCGGCGAGGTCGTAACCGCGCAGCAGCGCCCGGGCCATCTGGGCGTGCCGGACACCGGCGCTGGCGGCGGCGGTCGCGGCGTCCAGGCGCAGCCGGGTGGCGTCGTAGCGGCCGGGGTGCCGGGCCGCGTAGTCGCGGTAGGCGTCGGCGAAGGCCGCGAGGGCGTCCCGGCCGGCCCGGCCGGCGAGGGCGTCGGCGACGAGGTCGGCCAGCTCCTCGAGCGCGTACAGGGCGATCCGGGTCTTGAGGTCCTGGGAGCTCTTGAGGTGCGAGTAGAGGCTGGCGGTCTGGACGGAGAAGCGCCGGGCCAGGGCCGCGACGGTCACCTGCTCGAAGCCGACCTCGTCGGCGAGCTCCGCGCCCGCGACGACCAACCGCTGTGTGCTGAGTCCTGCTCGTGCCATGGCGTTCCTCCCGTACCGGCTGAACCCAGTATGGAATTACCTACACCATTTAGGCAAATGGCTTCGCCGCGCCAAGCCGCCGGCCTTCCACCGGATGTCGGTGGTGGCGGGCGACGGGCCGCGGCGACCACCGGCGCCCGCGGGCCGCCGCGGCGGGCCGGGCCGCCCTCAACCCGCCAGGATCACCGTCTCCGCCGGGCCAGAGAAGCCGGGCTGCTGCGCCGGGGCGCCGCTGGCGGCCAGCCGGCGGTGCTCCTGCGGGCTGATGCCGCGCACCCGCTTGAACGCCGCGGACAGGGCGAAGGCGTTGCTGTAGCCGACCTTGCGGGCCGCGAAGGCGATGGTGCACTCGGGTTCGCGCAGCAGGTCGGCGGCGACGGCCAGGCGCCAGCCCGCCAGGTAGGCCATGGGCGGTTCGCCGACCAGGGCGGTGAACCGGCGGGCCAGACCCGCCCGCGAGACCCCGACCTTCTGCGCCAGGTCGGCGACCGTCCAGGCGGTGGCGGGGTCGTCGTGCATCAGCCGCAGCACCGGCCCGACCACCGGGTCATGCTGGGCCCGGTACCAGGCGGGGGCGCCGGAATCGGGGGCGGCGAGCCAGGCCCGCAGGACGGAGACGACCAGGAGGTCGAGGATGCGGTCCAGGACGAGCTCCTGGCCGGGCTCGTTGCGCCCTATCTCGGCGGAGAGCAGGTGGACAAGGGTGTCGTCCGCGCCGGTGCCGACCGGCCGGACCAGCAGCGCGGGCAGGCAGCCGAGCAGGCGCTGGCCGATCTCGTGCTCGGCCTGGTAGGTGCCGGACAGCACCACCGAGGAGGCCTGGTCGCCCTCCCGGCCCTGTCCCCAGGTGCGGACGCCCAGCGACATCACCTCGGAGACGTCCACCCCGTCGCGGGTGCAGACCTGGCCCGGCCCGACGATCACGTCCACCGGGGTGTCGGGGTCGTCCGCCACGGTGTACGGCTCCGGGCCGCGCACGATGGCCACGTCGCCCGGGTGCAGCAGCAGGGGCGTGCCGCGCTCGGGCAGGATCCAGGCTTCGCCGCGGACCATCGTCACCACCGACAGCGGCGCCCGGTCCTCGATCCGCAGCGACCACGGCGGGGTGAGGATCGAGCGCAGCAGGAACGCGCCGCGGGCCTTGGGCCCGTCGAGGAGACCTGTCAGAGTGTCCATGCCGCCAAGTGTAGACGGAGGGACATTATTTGACGGCTCGTCATTTGAGAGAGTCTTGAGCGATCGAGGTGGCCCGGGCGCCCCGGATGCCGGATGATCGGTACACGGGGGACGGACCGACAAGCAGATGCAGTGCAGAGACAGTGAGGGGCTACGAAGATGGAACTGGCACGCACACTCGTACTGGTGGCGGCCACCGTCACCTGCGGCCTGACCACCGGGCTGTTCTACGCCTACTCGTGCTCGGTCATGCCCGCGCTCGCGCAGGTCGAGGACCGCACGTTCATCGAGGTGATGCAGCGTGTCAACGTGGCGATCCTGAACGGCTGGTTCGTCCTCGGCTTCGTCGGCGCCCTCCTCACCACCGGGGCCGCGGTCGCCCTGCACCTGCCCTCGGACGGCCACCACGCGCTGCCCGCCACGGTGGCCGCGCTCGTCCTGTACGTGGCGGCGATCGGCGTCACCCGTTCGGTGAACATCCCGCTGAACGACGAGCTCGAAGCAGCCGGCGACCCCCGGCGGATCGCCGACCCGGCCGCCGTCCGCAGCCGCTTCGAGGCCCGCTGGGCGCGCTTCAACGTGCTGCGCACCCTGCTGTGCACCGCCGCACTGGCCTGCCTCGGCTGGGCGCTGATCCTGCACGGCCAGGCCTGACGCACCCGCCGCACGCGGCGCCGGCCCGGGACTCCGTCCGCCCGGGCCGGCGCCGCGTCGTGCCGTGTGCCCCGGCGGTGGTGCGCCGGGCACCGTGACCGTCCGCCGCCACCCTCCGCACGCCGCACGGAACCTGCCTCCCGCCACCCGCCTCCCGCCGGGGCCGCCGCCACCCTCCGGGGTCAGCCGCAGAGGGTGGCGAAGCCGTAGCCGCGGGCCTTCAGGGTGGACAGGATGTCCGGCAGCGCGGCCGCGGTCTGGCTGCGGTCCCCGCCCCCGTCGTGCAGCAGGATCACCGAGCCCGGGCGGACGGTGCCCAGCACCCGCGACCGGATGGCCGCCGCGCCCGGCCGGGACCAGTCCGCCGGGTCCACCGACCAGAGCACCACCTGCTTGCCGAGCGCGGCCGCCCGCGAGCGCACCGTGCCGTTGACCGCGCCGTACGGCGGGCGCAGGCAGGTCGGGGTGCGGCCGGTCTGCGCCCGGATCGCCTTGTCGGTGTCGGCCACCTGGGCGCTGACGGCCGCCCCGGAGAGCCTGCGCAGGTCCGGGTGCGACCAGGAGTGGTTCTGCACGCTGTGGCCCTGCCGGGCGACCTGCCGGGTGAGCCCCGGGTTGGCGGCGACGTTCTGCCCGATCTCGAAGAAGGTCGCGCGCACGCCGTAGCGCGAGAGGATCCCGAGGATCCTCGGCGTGTAGGCGGGGCTGGGGCCGTCGTCGAAGGTCAGGTACACGACCTTGCCGCCCTGTCCGCCCGCCGCCTCCGCCGGAGCGGCCGGCACCGCGACCGCCGCCGCGGCCGTCAGGGCGGCGGCCAGCACGCCGACCGCCGTCCGGACTCGTCCAACTGCCGTGCGCCTGCCGGTACGTGCTGCCATGCCCGCCCCCTGCCGTCGGAACTCCGCTGCCTGCCTGCGTGCAGTCTGCGCCCGACCGGCGCACCGGCGCGACCGCCCGGGGGCGGATCCGGCCAGCCGACCGGCGGGTCGACCGGCCGGCGGGCACGGCGCACCCGCGGCGCGCGGCACGACCGACGGGCCCCGGCGCGCGCCGCACCGCCCCCGGTGCGGCGCGTGCCACCGGGGGCGGTGCCGCGGGCCCTGCCCGGGGCGGGGCCTTCCGGCCCCGACCCCCTGACAGGACACGGTCGTTCAGCGCTCGGAACGCCCGTACAGGACCAGCGCCCGGGCCAGCGCACCCAGCCCCGCCGTGCAGAGCAGCGTGCGGACCATGTTGGTGGCCACCCAGGTGCCCTCGAACTTGGCGCGCACCGCGGCGAAGTCGCTGATCTGCGACGGGTCACCGGCCGCCGCGAGCTGGTTGTTGAGCGGGATGTTGACGCCCATCGTCACCATCAGCGCCACCACGTACAGCAGCGTGGCGGCGCCCGCCCACAGCGCCGCCTGGCGCCGGCCGGCCTTGTGCTGCAGCCAGGCCGCCACGCCCGTCGCCACGAAGGCGCCGACGAAGACCAGGCCGAACATGCCGTTCTCGATCGACTTGTTGATGTGCTGCATCGCCGTCACGTACGTCCGGTCGTCGCCGGCCGCCAGGCCCGGCATCACGGACACGTCGAAGGCGAAGAAGAGGCCCGCCATCAGGCCCATGGCGACGGTCGCGCCCACGAGGACGGGCCCGGCTGCCTTGCTCCGCACGGCGGGGGCGGCCTGGGCCGCGGCACCCGCGCCGAGGCCGCCGAAGGCCGGTGGAGCGGTGGAGGAAGTGGTCGCGGTCTGGTTCGAGCGCATCGGTAATCCTTCGGTTCTCTCCCCGGCCCCCGCCCTGCGCGGGGGCCACCCCGGTCCCGGGCCGCGACCTCCGCCACCCCGCCCGGTTCCGGCCCGGGTGGGTGGTCAGGAGGCCGGCGAGGCCCGGTACCGACGATCAACGGACATGACGGGCAGGCGGATCGGCCGCTGCCGCCGGCTCACACGTCCCAGACTCCGGTGGCGGCGGCCTCCCGCGCGTAGTCCGCGAAGTCCCGCGGCTCCCGCCCCAGCGCCCGCCGCACCCCGTCCCCCAACGAGGCGTTGCGCCCGTCCAGGATCACCGAGAACAGCTCCGCGAAGTCCTCCGGCAGCCCCGCCTGCGCCAGCACCCCCCGGTACGCCGCCTCCGACACCGCCTCGAACCGCACCACCCGACCCGTCGCCCGCGACAACTCCCCCGCCACCTCCGCGAACGACAGCA
>NZ_JBFAZB010000039.1:0-94968 GCF_040681575.1 Kitasatospora sp. NPDC051702 | reverse complement strand
AGACCGACCCGCGGCTGGTGGCGTACGCCGACGCCAACGAGGCCAACGCGGCGATCGGGGTGGCGGTGGCCGCGGGCGCGGGGCGCGGACGGTCGGCGGGCCGGGCCCAGGGGGGTGCCGGTCAGGCCGGGTGGGCCTCGACGACCTGGACGTCTTCCTCCGTGATCTCGCCGTCCACGATGCGGAACGAGCGGAACTGGTAGGGGTCGTCCTCGCCGTTGCCCTCGGCGGTGGAGACCAGGACGTAGTGGGCGAACGGTTCGGAGGCGTAGCTCACGTCGGTGCGCGACGGGTAGGCCTCGGTGGCGGTGTGCGAGTGGTAGACGATCACCGGCTCCTCGTCGAGGTCGTCCATCTCGCGGTAGAGCTTGAGCAGGTCGCCCGAGTCGAACTCGTAGAAGGTAGGCGAGCGGGCGGCGTTGAGCATCGGGATGAAGCGCTCGGGGCGCCCGGTGCCGGCCGGCCCGGCGACCACGCCGCAGGCCTCGTCCGGGTGGTCGGCGCGGGCGTGGGCCACGATCCGGTCGCGGATTTCTCGGGTGATGGTCAGCATGCGGTCAGGATAGCCACGCCCCGGCGGGTGTCCGCCGGGATGTCCGGAGCGCGGGCACCGGGTGTCCGCCACCCGGTCGCGGGGCCCCGGAGGCGCCCCGCGACCGGGCCCCGGGACCGGGCCCGGGAGGGGCGTCAGCCGGCGTCGCGCGCGAGCTCCCGGTCCTCGGTGGCGCCCTGCGCGGCCTGCGGGTCGCGGCGCTTGAGCAGCTGGTAGCCGACCACCAGGACCAGGGCCCAGGCGGGGAAGACGTACAGCGAGATCCGGTTGTCCTCGTCGAGGCCGATCAGCACCACGACCAGGGCGAGGAAGCCGAGCGCGGCCCAGCTGATCCAGGCGCCGCCGGGCGCCTTGAAGGTGGGCGCCGGAAGGCGTCCGCCCTGCCAGGCCTTGCGGTAGCGGATCTGGGCGATGAGGATCATCGCCCAGGTCCACAGGCCGCAGACGGTGGCGACCGAGGTGATGTACTCGAACGCCCGCGCCGGGACGAGGTAGTTGAGCACCACGCCGGCGCCCATCAGCAGGGACGAGACGGTGATCGCGAAGGCCGGGGTGCGGCGGCTGTTGAGCTTGGTCAGCCGCCCGGGCGCCTGACCGCGCAGCGCGAGGTCGCGCAGCATCCGGCCGGTGGAGTACATGCCGGAGTTGCAGGAGGAGAGCGCGGCGGTGAGCACCACGAAGTTGATGATCCCGGCCGCGGCCGGGATGCCGATCTTGCCGAAGGCCGCGACGAACGGGCTGACGCCGGGCTGGAACTCGGTCCACGGCACCAGCGAGAGGATGACCACCAGGGCGCCGATGTAGAACAGCGCGATGCGCCAGGGCAGCGTGTTGATGGCGCGCGGCAGGGTCTTCTCGGGGTTCTCGCTCTCCCCGGCGGTCACGCCGACGAGTTCGACGCCCAGGTAGGCGAACATGACGATCTGCAGGGTCATCACGGTGGCGCCGATGCCCTTGGGGAAGAACCCGCCGTTCTGCCACAGGTGGGTGACCGACGCGGTGTCACCGGCCTTGCTGAAGCCGAGGGTGAGCACCCCGACGCCGATCAGGATCATGCCGATGATGGCGGTGACCTTGACCATGGAGAACCAGAACTCGATCTCGCCGAACAGCTTCACCGAGATCAGGTTGGCGGCGTAGAGGATCACCAGGAAGGTCAGCGCGCTGAGCCACTGCGGGAAGCCGGGCGCCCAGAACTTCACGTACACGGCGGCGGCGGTGGTCTCCGCCATGCCGGTGACCACCCAGAACAGCCAGTACGTCCAGCCGGTCACGTAGCCGGCGAAGGGGCCGAGGAACTCCCGCGCGTACTCGGCGAAGCTGCCGGAGACCGGGCGGTAGGTGAGGAGTTCGCCCAGGGCGCGCATGATCACGAAGATCACCAGGCCGGCGACGGCGTAGGAGAGGATCAGGCTGGGGCCGGACTTGGAGATCGCGGTGCCGGCGCCGAGGAACAGGCCGGTGCCGATCGCACCGCCGATCGCGATCATCTGGATCTGGCGGCTGCCGAGCCCCCGCTCGTAGCCCTCCTCGTCCGGTTTCGCGACGACCGCGTCGTCGTTCGGCTTCTCGGCCATGGTGCACCGTCCTGGTGGGTCTCGTGGGGTGGAGAAGTCGTACCACGCAGGGTTCGGTGAGCGGGCTCCATCTGAGCGTTATTTGAGCATGCCCTGGGAGGGTTTCGCCCGGTTCGGACGGAAATGCCCCGACCAATCGTCCACATACTGGACGAAGCGGTCGGGGCCTGCCCGGATCCGGGCACGATCAGTCCACGATCGCCTCCAGCAACGTCTCCTGGAGCGCGCCCAGCCACAGGTACGCCATCACCAGCGGCTTGCGGTCGTCCTCGTCCGGCAGCTCGTAGAGCTCGTCGTCGTCCTCGCCGACCTCCAGCTGGACACCGAGCGTCAGCCGCAGGTCGTTGAGGGCGCCCAGCCAGCGCTGACAGTCGGCCGGGTCCAGCTTGAGCACCCCGCCGCCGCCCAGGCGGTCCAGGGTCCGCACCACGTGCAGCGCGTCCTCGCGCTTGCGGGCCCGCAGGTCCAGCTCGGTGTAGCGGCGGAACTCGCCGGCGGCGGCCCGGCTCTCCTCGTCGGCCGGCTCGGCCGGATCCCCGTAGGCGTCCGGGAACAGCCGGGCGAGCACCGGGTTGGCCGGCGTCTCGCTCGGCCCCTCGGCGAACAGCGCGGCCAGCGGATCGCCGCCGTCCCCGCCCGGGCCGGGCCCGATCAGCTGCAGGATCCCCACCTCCAGGGAGCGGAGGATGGAGACCTCCAGCTCCTCCAGCGCGATCGCCGCACCGCCGCCGCCGGCACTCTCGAACAACCCAGCCATCTGTATCGGTCAGCCCGTCTTCGTCGTCTCGGGTGGGGTACTGGGGCCGCGGGCCCCGGTCAGTCGTGCTGGAGCGTCGCCCAGAGCCCGTAGCCGTGCATCGCCTGCACGTCGCGCTCCATCTCCTCGCGGGAGCCGCTGGAGACCACGGCCCGGCCCTTGGTGTGGACCTCCATCATCAGCTTCCTGGCCTTGTCCTTCGGGTACCCGAAGTAGGCCTGGAAGACGTACTGGACGTAGCTCATCAGATTGACGGGGTCGTTGTGGACGATCGTCACCCAGGGGGTGTCCGGTTCCGTCACCGGCAGTCCCTCGACCTCCGGGCGCTCGATCTCCACGGGCGCGACACTCACCTGCGGGTCCTCCTCGCTGCGCAGTCCGTCCACGCCTCTTCAGCCCCATGCTGCCATCCGGGGGACCCCCGGGCGATTCCGGCCCGGGTCGCGTCGCGAGAAATCGTCACTTTGACGCTAAGTGGTAGTAGCATCATCCGCATGGACGCCACTTCCGTGCGCGCGGCCGGCTCGACCGCGCTTCTCACCGACCGCTACGAGCTCACCATGCTGCAGGCCGCCCTGCGCAGCGGGGCCGCGCACCGCCACTCCGTCTTCGAGGTGTTCACCCGCCGCCTGCCCGGCGGCCGCCGCTACGGCGTCATGGCCGGCACCGGCCGGGTGCTCGACGCGGTCGAGGACTTCCGCTTCACCACCGCACAGCTCGACTGGCTCGCCGGCCAGGGCGTGGTCGACGAGGACACCCTGCGCTACCTCGCCGACTACCGCTTCAGCGGCGACATCCACGGCTACCCCGAGGGCGAGGTCTACTTCCCCGGATCGCCGCTGCTGACCGTCGAGGGCACCTTCGCCGAGGCGGTGATCCTGGAGACGGTGATCCTCTCGATCCTCAACCACGACTCCGCGATCGCGGCCGCCGCCTCCCGGATGACCGCCGCCGCCGGCGGCCGCCCCGTCATCGAGATGGGCGCCCGCCGCGCCCACGAGCGGGCCGCCGTCTCCGCCGCCCGCGCCGCGTACGTGGCCGGCTTCGCCGCCACCTCCGACCTGGAGGCCGGCTTCGCCCACGGCATCCCCACCACCGGCACCGCCGCCCACGCCTTCACCCTCGTCCACGACAGCGAGCGGGACGCCTTCCGCGCGCAGATCGCCAGCATGGGGCGGGGCACCACGCTGCTGGTCGACACCTTCGACCTGCGCGAGGCCGTCCGCACCGCGGTCGAGGTGGCCGGCCCCGAGCTGGGCGCCGTGCGCATCGACTCCGGCGACCTCACCCTGCTGGCCCACCGGGTCCGCCGCCAGCTGGACGAGCTCGGCGCCGAGAAGACCCGCATCATCGTCACCTCCGACCTCGACGAGTACGCGATCGCCGCGCTCGCCGCCGCCCCCGTCGACGGCTACGGCGTCGGCACCAGCCTGGTCACCGGCAGCGGCCACCCGACCTGCGCCATGGTCTACAAGCTGGTCGCCCGCGCCGAGACCGAGGGCGGACCGCTGATCCCGGTGGCCAAGCGCGCCGCCGGCGGCAAGACCAGCGTCGGCGGCCGCAAGTGGGCCGCCCGGCGGCCCGACGCGGACGGCGTGGCCGAGGCCGAGGTGGTCGGCACCGGGCCCGTCCCGGCCGAACTGGAGCCGCACCTGGTGCAGGTGCCCCTGGTGCGGGGCGGCGAGACCGTCGGCCGCGAGCCGCTGACGGCCGCCCGCGAACGGCACGTCCGGGCCCGGGCCGCGCTGCCGCTGTCGGCCACCCAGCTCTCCAAGGGCGACCCGGTCCTGCCGACCGAACTGATCGTCTGACCGGCACCCGCCGCCCGCGCGGGGGCGGAGGCCTTCCGCCCCCGCGCGCCACTCCCTAGAGTCAGCCGTAGAGTTCCCCCGGAGCCCCCCGAGACCCCGAGCCCGCCACCGGGCCGAGCGCTCCCGCGGGCTCCCCCACCGGGACGCCGCCACCCCGCGGACGCCCCCCACACCCGAGGACGCGAACCATGCACCGGGCCCTGATCGTCGTCGACGTGCAGAACGACTTCTGCGAGGGCGGCAGCCTGGCCGTCGCCGGCGGCGCCGAGGTGGCCGCCGCCATCACCGACCTGATCGCCGAATCCGCCGCCGGCTACCAGCACATCCTCGCCACCCGCGACCACCACATCGACCCGGGCCCCCACTTCTCCGCCGAGCCCGACTACGTCGACAGCTGGCCGGTGCACTGCGTGGCCGGTACCGAGGGCGTCGGCTTCCACCCCAACTTCGCCCCCGCCGTGATCTCCGGCGCGGTCGAGGCGGTCTTCGACAAGGGCGCCTACGCGGCGGCGTACAGCGGCTTCGAGGGGTTGGACGAGAACGACCGCGGCCCCCTGGAGTGGCTGCGCGAACGGCAGGTCGACGAGATCGACGTGGTCGGCATCGCCACCGACCACTGCGTCCGGGCCACCGCCCTGGACGCCGCCCGGGCCGGCTTCACCACCCGCGTCCTGCTCGACCTCACCGCCGGGGTCGCACCGGAGACCACCACCGCCGCGCTCGCCGAACTGCGCGCCGCGGGCGTCGAGTTGGTCGGCACCCCGGTGGTGCAGGGCTAGGGTCCGCCCGGCCGCCCCGGCCGCCGGTCTCCGGCCCCCGGTCTCCGCGTTCCGGGGCCGGCTTCCGGCCGGGGCCTCGGCCGGGAGCCGGCCGCCGCTCCCGCCCCGGCTCCGGCCGCTACTCCTGCCCCGGCTCCGGGACCGGCTCCGGGACGACCATGAGCTCGACCACGTCGGTGCCGCCCGCCCGGAACGCCTCCCGCAGTTCGGCACCCACCGCGTCCCGGTCCGCCGCGAGCCGGGCGCCGCAGACGTAGACCACCCGGATCCCCAGGTACTCCATCCGGTGCTGGCCGCCCCGCACCCAGGCGGCCTCGCCCTCGCTCACGCAGCGCAGGTCCGAGTCCACCTCGACCGCGACGCCGCGCTCCGGCCAGTAGAGGTCCGGGACGGCGATGAAGGTGCCGCCGCGCATCCGCAGCTCGGGGCCGACCAGCGGGACCGGCAGCAGCCCCTCGTCCACCAGTTCGCCGACCCGCTCCAGCACGAAGTCCCGCTCGGCGGCGAGCAGTTCGTCCAGCGCGGCACGCACCCGCGGCTCGGCGGTCAGCCCCGACTCGGTCAGCTCGGCCGCCAACTCCCGGACGGTGCACCGGCTGTCGGGCCGGGAGACGGCCTCCCGCAGCACCTCGCGCACCGGCACCGGGGCGCCGGCGCCCGCCGCCGTCCACTCGCACAGCGCGTCCGCGACCGCCCGGGCGACCGGCGCACAGGCCAGGCCGTGCACCGAGCGGGCCACCAACTCCCTTTCGGTGCGCCGGATCCGCACGTCTCCGGCGTCCTTCAGCCGGCGCTGGCGGGGCACCAGGACGTCCACCCCGGTCACCGCCGGCAGCCGGGGCACCGCGGCGAAGCCGTACAGCGCGAGCGCGGCCGCACCCGTGATCACCGCCCCCTCGCGGCGGCCCTCCTCGCGGCCGTTCTGCGCGGCGTACAGCAGCGCGGCCCACATCCGCTGCTCCGGCGTCGGGCCGTCCGACTGCAGCAGGTAGACCCTGGGCAGCAGGCGCTGCCAGGGCCCGCCGCGCCGGCAGTGCTCGGTGATGAGGCGGGCCGGCACGCTCCGGGCGCGCAGCTGGCTCGCGGTGACGACGTTCTGCTGACGCTTCGCCAACTCCTCGAGGGACGGCGGCGGCGTGGGAATCCGGTAGCTCATACGAACACCATCCCCAACCGGCCCGACCCGGCACCGGCCGCCTGACGCACTGTTACGCAACCGTCGCGAAACCGGGATCAGCCCGCACTAAAGTCCCCATACCCTCACTCATTCGGAGTAATTGCTGGTCGCGAGGTTGTCAGATGCGATCGAAAGTGATCGCCGACCTGGTCGCCTGACCGACAGTGACCAAAGGCATACTCCAAGAGACCCTCCAGACGTCAATCCCGCCCCGGGGATTGCCTAGGCTTACGTCATGTCACGTGACGAGACCGCCGGCCTCCGCGCGGCCCAGCTCCGCCTCGGCCGTCTGCCCGGATACGTCCGCCGCCCGGACCCGGCGCGCCGCAGCGGCGAACAGGGCCATACGTACAAGAAGGGCTGGGAGGTCCGCTTCACCGCCCGCAGCGAGGCCGAGATAGCCGAGATCCGCGACCTGGTGGTCGCCGCCGGGTTCGCCCCGGCCAGACCGTTCTTCAAGGGCCACCAGCTCATCCAGCCGGTCTACGGCATGGCCGCCGTCCAGGCCTACCTGGCCGCGAGACAGGCGGCCGAGGAACACGCCGCCCGCGCGGAACTCGGCCGACGACGACGCTCGACGGACGAGCACCAGCCGGCCGCCCACCCCACCGGCGGGCACACCGCCGCCGGACACGGCACCGGGCACGGCGCCGGACACGCCACGGCCGGACACGCCGCCGGGCACCCCTCCGCCGGGGTGGCGGCGCACCGGTGCGAGCGCGAGGAGGCCGCCGCCGGGGCAGCCGCGGCGGCTGCGGCCGCGGCTGCCGCAGCCGCCCAACTCGCCCGGCGCCGGGCCGTCGAGGCCTTCCCCACCCAGGTCGAACGGACCAGCGCCGTCGACGACCGGATCGCCCCGACGGAGGCCCGACCCACCTCCTGACCACCGGGTGCGCCGCCGGCCCGGCGGACGCGCCACCCGCCACCACGTCCGTCCGGCGCGCAGCGTGTGCCAGCTCCACCGCATCCGCAGCGCGCCCACCCCGCGCACGCCGCCCACCCCGCGCGGCGCGCGCCGCCGGCACCCCGGGCGCGACCCGCCCGGACACGCCCCTCCGCGCGCACTCCCGCCGGGCGCCGTCCACCCGACCCGGAGCGCCGCACGAGCACGGGCACCGAGGATGCGCCAGGCGGCGCCGCGGGGCGGCCTCACCGGAACGACCCACCCACGGGACCCGAGGGGGGCGGCCACGGTGGCGGGCGCGGTTGCGCAGGCGGTTGTGCGGGCGCGGCTTCGCGCCGTGGGCGTGGACGTCAGCCGCCGAAAGCCCTACGGTGGCACATCAACCGCCGCGCGGCCACCGCCGCCCCACCCCCTCTGACCAGCCGCGACACGCTCGCACCTACGCCCCCCGCAGGACTGCGCACCACTCCCCCGCCGATCCACCGCCCGGCCGCCCCACCACCGCTCCGCACCGGTCGCCACCGGAACCGGCCGAGCGGCGACGGGTTCCGGGCATTCCATCAGATTGGTCACCCAGCGCACCTAGGGCCTACCGTAGAGTGAGCACAGATGATCGACCGTCAGAAATCCATCTCCCTTGCCGAGAAGACGAGATGACCAATCGTCACGCGAGCGCAGCCGAGCCGCCCCCGAGGCCCGGCGAACCGGAGGACGTACCACTGGAGTTCGCCGCCTTCTGCGAACTCCACCGCCCCCGGTACCTCAGCTACGCCCGGGTCTGGCTCACCGAACACAGCACCGCGGCCACCGCCGTCCAACAGGCCTTCGCCGAAATCGCCGTCCACTGGCGCGAACTGCTGGGCAGCTCCAACCCGACCGCACACGCCTGGCAGATCCTGCGCAGCACCGTCGCCGAACACACCCGGCACGTGCCTGCCACCCCGGACCGGCACCCCGCCGACGACGACCTCGCCATCCTGCACTACGTCGTCGGCCTCGCCGCCCCCGAGATCGCCGACGTCATCGGCACCGACACCGCCAGCGTGGCCGGCCGCCTCCGGCGCACCATGCTGCGCGAGGCCTCCGGCTGGTGAGCCCTCGCCCCCGCCCGCACCCTCGCCCGCACCCTCGCCCGCACCGCCGCCGGCGGCCGAGGCCGCACGCAGGGCTCAGACCCGCACACCCGTCACGTCGAACAGGTGGTGCACCGGGTCGTGGATCAGATAGCGGGCGAACGACTCCACGGTGAACCGCGCGCCGTCACTGCGGTCCCCGGTCCGCAGCCACTGCCCGCCCGTCACCCCCTCGAACGCCACCGCCAGCACCTCCGCGGCCTCCGCCAGCTCGCCGGCCACCACCTCCGGCCGCTGCTCCCCGTAGCGCTCCGCGACCGCCGTGGCGTCCTGGTCCCAGTTCGCGAACGACGGGCCGTCCTCGGCCAGCATCAGCCCCAGCCGCACGCGGAACAGCCGGAACACGTCCCGGACGTGGCACGCGTACTCCAGCGCCGACCACACCCCCGGAGCCGGCCGCCGCGCCACCTCACCCGCATCCCCCGACAGCACCGCCCGCCAGGCCGCCGCATTCGCCCGGACCATCCCCGCGACGTCCTCCCGCACCACCGCCGGAGTGTCCAACCCGCAGTCCGGACACGGGCGTTCCAACACCCACGTCCAGTCCTTGCCGTCCGGGACGATACCGCCCGGCACGACCCCGCCCGACACGATCCCGTCCGCCCCGCCCGCAGCGCGCTCAGAAGTGCTCATGCCCCCAGCATCGCCGCCCCGCCCCCCGCCCCACCAGCGGCAATGACGCCACCCACCACCAAGATGCTGCCAGCCCCCGCCTCGTCAGCCCAGGCCCCCGGCCCTCACCGCACCCCGGACGAACCCCCCGCCGACCGCCTCCGCCGCCGCGCCCGCACCACCAGCAGCACCACCGACATCACCCCGCCGAGCAACACCCCCCACAACGCCACCCCGACCGCCACGCCCGCCCCGAACCAGCCGCCACCCCCGCCACCGGCCTCCGCGGCCGGAACCACCGCCTCGTCACCCGGCGGCCCCGCAGCCGCCTCCGGCGCAGCACCCTGCGACTCCCGCCGCCCCACCAGCGGATTCTCCCGCGCGCCCCCGTCGACCGCCGGATCCACCGCCAACGCCCTCGCCGGCGACACCACACCGTACCCGTACCGGTCGTTCGGCACCGCCGACCCGTCCACCGGCGGCGAGGCGGACTTGATCATCCGATTGATCACCTGCCCGGCGGACAGGCCCGGGAACCTCGCCCGGATCAACGCGGCGGTGGCGGAGACGTAGGCGGTCGCGTCGGAGGTGCCGTTCCCGACCCCGTAGCTCGCGGTCGACTTGGCCGTGGCCTGGTAGATGTCCACGCCCGGCGCGGCGAGCGTGGTCTCGACGCCCCGCGTCGAGCGGTCCCAGACGGCGCCCGCGGAGTCCACGGCCGCCACCGCCACCACTCCGGGGAAGGCGGCCGGGTACTGCACACCCTGCCGGTCGTCGCCGCTGTTCCCCGCGGCGGCGACCAGCACGACGTCCTTCGAGATCGCGTACTCGACGGCGGCGCGGCTCTGGGAGTCGAACCGTGACGCTCCCCCGACCGACATGTTGACGACCTTCGCGCCGTGGTCGACGGCGAACCGGATCCCCTGCGCAAGACCGTTCTGCTGAACATCGGACCGTCCGCTGCTGGTGTCCACCTTCACCGGAAGGATCTTCGCCTTCGGAGCCAGTCCCAGCACCCCGGCCTGCGCCCCGTGTCCGTGCCCGGCGATCAGGCTCGCCATGGCGGTGCCGTGGCCGTCACTGTCGACCCGGCCGTCCGTGTTCCCGCCCGAGAAGTCGACGCCCGGCAGCACCTGCCCGGTCAGGTCCTGGTGGTCCTGGTCGACACCGCTGTCGACCAGCCCGACCAGGACGCCCTCACCCTGGCTGATCGTCCAGACCTTCGCCTCGGCCTCGAAGGTCCTCAACGCCCACTGCTCGTCCCTGATCTGGTCCGCGGACGCCGCCGGCACTCCCCAGGTCAGCGCCCCAACAGCCAGGGCCGCAACAGCACGAGTCAACCGGCGGCTCGTCAAACCAGGTCACCCCACTCGGCAAGGCGTCCCGCGGATCACCGATCTGCGGGACGCTGTCAGATCACCCGCCCGTTCGGGCCGGACTCATTCCACCACGTTCGGGTTGGCGGGCCTTGCCGACGCCCACGTCTCCTCGTCCTCGACGAGGTAGACCGGCCGACGGCCACGCTTCTCCCCGTCCTTGGTTCTCCGATGCGTGCCGGCGACCGGCGCTCCGGGGGCCACGGCACCCGGGCCGCCGACACCGGTCTCACCTCTCGGCCCGCTCCGGGCCCCCAGGCCGGAACCTCCTTCCGTGAACGCTCCCGTGCCGCGCCCGCCCTCGACCGGCCGCGTCGTCCCGCCGACGACCCCGCCGGACCGGGCCGAGGCCCCCTGCGGGGACCGTTCACCCGGAACGGCACGCCCTCCGGCCGCCGCGCCGGGAACGGCACCACCCCCGGCCGCCCAACCACCACGTGCCCCGAATCCGCCCACCGGCCCCACACCCTCCGGGAGCCCCTCGGCGACGGGGCCTCGCCCGCCCGGGCCGACGCCGGGACCGGAGGGGCCGCTTGCGGACGGACCAGCGGTACTGGTGCCCGCAAGGCCCGTGCCGCCCAGCGGAGTTCCTCCGTACCCGTTCCTGGGAATACCGGGCGGCACCGCCCCGGCATCCGTCCGGATCCCGGTGACGGCTGGAGCCGGCACACCCATGCCGGATCCGGTCGGCCCCTGCGGCCTCGCCTTACCTCCCTTGATCCCCGGGTCGGTGACGACCGGCGCACCGACCGGTGCGGGGCGTGCCACCCGCTGTGGTTCCGGTGACGCGGGCCCCTGCGGTACGGGACCGCTCGGCACACGGGCCGAGGTTCCCGCCATTCCGAGGGAGGTGCCCGACACCATCGCGCTCGCCATCGCCGCTACGCCGCTCGGATCGTCCTGCGGGACGACGTCGCGTGATTCGCCGAGACCCCCCAGTGCCGGAGGGAGGCTCTGCGGCGGCTTCAGGGCCGGGGTGGCGATGCGGTAGTGCATGGCGAGGGTCTGCATGACGGTGGCGGCTTCGGTCTTGCGGCGGTCGGCGAGGGGGAGGTGTTCGTCGTCGCCGCCGAAGACGGAGGAGATGCCGTCGCCGAGGGTGTCCTTGGCCTGTTCCCAGGTGCTGGGTTCCTCGGGCATGTCGCGTTTGGCCTTGGCGATGGCCTCGGACATGGCGTGCAGGGTGTTGGCGGCGTCGTTGGCGTAGGAGGCCGCGTTGTTGATGCCGTCGGCGAGGTGGAGCATGCGGGTGTGGAAGGCGTCGCTGGTGGCGCCCTCCCAGGTGACGGCGGCTTCGGTGCTGGCACGGGTGAGGGTGGCGCGGATGGCCTTGAGGGTGTCGGCGGCGCGGCGCCAGGGGTCTCCGGCGGCCATGACGGCGCCGGGGTCGAGGGCTTCGGCCATGGTGCGGAGCTGGGCGTGGCTGTACTTGGTGAAGTCGGTGTAGGCCATGGCCGGTTCGTCTCCGTCCGGTGGGCGCTAGCGGGCGGACTTGCCGCCGTCTCGGGTGGGCGGGGCGATGGTCTGTTCGTAGGCGGCCCGGCTGGTGGCGGAGGGGTTGGCGACGGACCAGCCGTCGTCGCCGAGCCTGAGCTTCCGGGCGGTGCTCCGGTCGCGTTCCTCGTAGCCGGTGGCGGTGAGTTCGGCGTTCTTCTGGGCGTCGTCGACGGCTTGTCGGAGTTGGTTGAGGATGTCGCGCAGGCCGTCGCGCATGGTGTCGTAGCGGCCGTGGAGTTCGGTGGCCTCGGCGAAGGTGCCGAAGGCGCCCTTGCCGAGGCCGCTGCGGCCGTGGGTGTCGGTGCCGTCGGCGTGGTGCTGGAACTCGGCGAGGAGGAGGCGGACCTGGGCGGCGAAGGCGCGGAGTTGTGCGATCTCGACGCGGTATCCCCGGCCGGCTCCGCCGGTGGTGCCGGTTCCTGTGGCCACTGCGGCGCTCCCCGTGCGTCCGTCGGTCGCTGCCGGGCCCGGGTCCCGGTGTGTCATGTCTAACACACCGGGGCCCTAATTCGGCCTGGGACATGGTCAGTTCGTCGGCGTCCGGGTGCGGAGGGCCTCGGCGAGGGCTCGGCGGCAGAGGGAGTCGGCGTGCCGGGTGGTCTCGGGGAGCCGGTACTGGCGGGCGAGGTCGAGGGTGGTGCGGACGGCGGTGTCGAGGCCGATGCGGTGGCCGACGGAGACGTAGACGGGTTTGACGCCGGGCCGGGTGCGCAGGGCGCGGCCGACCTCCTCACCGGTGACCGGGTCGGTGAGGGGGGTGGTGGAGCCGCGGGGGGCGTCGGGTTGGCGGTGGTCGAAGGTGAAGGGGGTCTTGGCGACGCCGAGGGTGCGCAGGCCGGTGAGGACGCCGAGGTGGCTGGCGAGGCCGAGGCGGCGGGGGTGGGCGAGGCCGTAGCCGTCGCAGACGACGGTGTCGGGCGTGCGGGTGAGGGCGGCGAGGGCGTCGAGGACGGCGGGGAGTTCGCGGAAGGCGAGCAGTCCGGGGACGTAGGGGAAGGCGATCCGGCCGACGGCGGTGGCCTGTTCGACGACGGTGAGCGTGTCGCGGTCGAGGAGGACGGCCGCGGCGACGACGAGGTCGTGGTCGTCGTCGTAGGCGACGTCGACGCCGGCGACGAGGTGGCCGGCGGCGGGGTCGGTCGGGTCGTCCTGGGAGGTGCCGTCCCGGGAGAGATCGCCCCGGGAGGGCTCGTCCCGGGCGGGGTCGTCGTGGGCCTGGACGAGGGGCCGCAGTCGTTCCTGTTCGGCGAGCGCCTCGGCCTCGGTGGTGGGCCAGTCGGCGGGGATGGGCACGGGCGGTTCCCCCGGGTCGGTGGTGCGGGCGTGGTCGGCTTCACCGTACCGAGGGGGCGCACGACCCTCGGGTGAGCCTGTGCGCCCCCCTGTGCCCCCCGGGTCGGCGGGTTAGCCTGGACTTACCGAACTCCCTTGCCGGGTAGGACTCCTGGAGCCGGCAGTGTTCCGCCCGTTCCCCCCGACGTGCGAAGGAGCCCCCGTCATGCCGCGTCCGTCCGCCGCCCAGTACTGCCTTGGTTCGTTCACCGTCGTCGCCGCCACGGTGGCGCTGCTGGCCGTCTCGGGTGCCACCGGCGCCCTGGAGGTCGCGGTGCTGGTGGGTTTCGCGCTGGCGCTCGGCACCGTGGTGACGGTGTTGGCGGTGGCCGTGTCCGGACGCTCCGACCGGTCTGCGGGGGCGGCGCACGCGGCGCCTCCGGCCGCTGCCGGGCGCGAGTACGCCCGGCAGCGCTGATCCGCCGCCGGGCGTCGCGGGTCGGCCCGGACCGGTCAGGGCCGGCCCGGGCCGGTCAGAGGGTGGTGACGACCACGGTCTTCGCGGCCTTGTCGTGGATGCACTGCCGGTAGGGCTTGTCGAAGACGCCGAACAGGCCGTCGATGACCCACCAGAGGGCGGCGCAGCAGAGCACGGCGGGGAGGATGAAGACCGCGGAGCGGGTCCAGGCGGCGGACTGGGTGGGGACGTTCCCGTCGATCAGCATGGCGACGCGGATGTGCATCGCCTTCTTCCCGAGGCTCTGGCCGTCGCGGCCGACCATCAGGGCGTCGTAGACCAGCCAGATGGCGCAGGCCAGCCAGAAGGAGCCCGCCGAGCCCGAGCGGTCACCGAGGCTGGCGAAGGGCGCGACGATGATCACGGCGACGGCCTGGACCAGCAGGTAGTCGATGAACCGGGCGAGGATCCGCTTGGGCCAGGTGCCGAGCGGCGGCATGCCGGGGACGGGTCCGGCGCCGGGGGTCCCGTAGCCGGCGGGGCCGTAGCCGGGCGGGGGCTGGTCGTAGGGCGACTGCCCGTAGGGGTTCTGGCCGTACGGGTTCTGGCCGTACGTCGGGCCGCCGTAGGTGCCGCCGTACGCGCCGGGGCCGTCGGCCGGGCCCCCGCCGGACGGGCCGCCGGCGGGGGGTGGGGCCGACGACGGGTCGGGGTCCGACGGGCGGCCTTCCGGCGTGCCGCCGCCCGGCTGCGGGGGCTGCTTGTCGGAGGAGGGCTGACCGCCCCCCTCCGGCTGGGGGCCTGAGGGGTCGTGGGTGCTCATCCCCCGAGTAGAACATCACGAATTCTCGCCCTTTGGCACATTCTGTCCGTTTTGTCGGCAGCGGCCGGAATGGGCCCACCCGGCCCGCCACCGGCGGCGCTCACCCGCGGACCACCCGGGTACGGGCCGCGAGGTCCTGCCAGCCGCGCCGGGCCACACGGTCGAACACCGGCCAGACCAGCCCGAGCAGCAGCACGAGTCCGAGCAGCCGGACGGCCCACCGCAGCAGCGAGCGGCCGAGGCCGAGACCGGTCCGGCCACCGGTGGCGGCGGCGTCCACCACCCGGATCCCGGTCAGTCGCTTGCCGAAGGTCTGGCCGGTCCGCGCGGTCGGCAGCACCTCGTAGAGCAGGCCGACGAAGAGCAGGATGCCGAGCAGGACGGCGATCTTGCCCACCACCACGTCGTCCACCAGCCAGACCTGGACCTGGCGGCGGGTGAGGGCACTGGCCATCCGGGCCTGGTCGAGCTTCTGCCGGATGTGCTCGGAGACCGAACCGCCGAGCGGGATGCCGGCGGCGACGGCGACCACCAGCAGGACGGCGGTGTCCACCGCCCGCGCGGCCAGCCGGCGCCCGAGCCCGGCCGGGCCGGCCGGGGCCTGGCGGCGGCGGGCGGCGGCCGTCCTGGCCGGGCGCGCGGCGGACCGCGAGACGGCGGGGGTCGGCGCGACCGCGGCCTTCGGTACGGCGACGGACTTCGCGGCGGCCGCGGAATGCGCAGCGGCTGCCGACTTCGGCGCAGCGACGGACTTCGGCGCGGCGACGGACTTCGCGGCGGTGACGGGCTTCGGGGCGGTCACGGGTTCGGCGACGGTGACGGCCACGGGCTCGGGCGCAGGCTCGGCCCGGGTGGCGCGCTCCGCGTCGCGGGCCGCGGGTACGGGCGGAGCGACGGACCCGGCGACGGCCGGTGGCGCCGACACCTCCACGGCTGGACGGCGGCCGCCCGCCGGGACGGCAGCAACCGGAGCACGCTCACCCTCCGCGCGCCCCTCCTCCCCCTCGGACGCCCCCGGAAGCACCCCCCAGGAGACCCAGCGCGCCGACCCGCCGGTCTCCATCAGCCCGGGCTGCGCCCGCGGGTCGACCTGCCAGCCGGGCACCGCCGGCTCCGCCTCCGCCGACGCCCCCGCCGCCCGCAGCTCCGCCGGGAACGCCCCGACCGGCGGCACACCCGCCGACGGCACGCCCACCGAGAGACCTCCCCCCGAGGGACCTCCCACCGACGGCACGCCCCCAGGCACCGGCCCGGCCGGCGGCCCGGCCGCGACCGGCTGCTCGCCGGGCCCGGCCCCGCCCCCCGCCGGACCGACCGTGCGGAACACCGGCCCGCCGATCACCTCCGCCACCCTCGGCCCGAGGACGAACGACGCCCCGCCCGTGGTCTGGTCCAGGTAGACCGGCCCGGTGTCCTCGCCCCGGGCCCTGGCGGGCCCTCCGCCGGGCGGCTCCGGCGCGACCGCCGCCGGGACCACCGGAGGTGGCACCACCCGGGCCCCCGCGGGTGCGGCCCGCCGGGCCGCGTACCGGGGCGGTTCCAGCACCTCGCCCGGCGCCGGGGCGGGCCGGCTGGTGCCCGGCACCCACGCGGCACCGCCCCAGTAGCGGACGAAACCGGGGATGGAGGGGTCGGGGTAGTAACCGGGCTCGGGTCCGACGGCCGGGTCGCCGGCGGCGGCGAAGGGGCGGTCCGTCATGGCGGGTCTTCTTTCCTGGCGGGTCCTGGCCGGCGCCGGCGGGTCCTGGCGGACGGCGGCTCGGCCCTGGTGGGTTCCTTGCGGGTTTCCTCGCGGGTCGTCTGGCGGGTTTCCTGGCGCTCTTCCGGTGGTTCCTGGTGGTTCCTGGTGGTTCCCAGTGGCTACTGGTGGTTCGTGCTGGGCCCGGGCGGCTCCGGGCGGCTCCTGGTGCCCTCCGGCCCGGCCGGCCGGCCTTCCGCGGGGCCGGGACGGCACGCCCGCCCGGTGCGCCCGGGAGCCTCCCGGCGCGCGCGGGCACCACCGATGGGCGGACAGTCGCCGGGCAGTCACAAAGGGTAGTGCCTCGTCGGGGCGGCGACGGGAAGTTGGCGAATACCCGGACAGCGGTGGGCCGTCCGGGGTAAGGGCGGCCGTACGGTCCCGGCGCGCGAGGGTGGTCGTGCGCCGTGCGGTCGGCCGTTCACCACCTCGCGCTGAACTTTCCGGGGAAAACCCGGTAACCCGTGTAAGAACCGCGGCGGAGCGGCCTCTCCCAATCGGCGGGCCCGGAACCGGGCAGCCGACGACAGAGAGGAAGACGATCATGGAGCGCCCCACCGGCGTCGTCGAGCACGAGCTGGAACTCAACCTGGTGCTCTCCCCCGAGCACAGCGTCCCCGTGCCGGCCCGGCTGTCCTACGGCAGCCACGACCCGTACGCGGTGCACATCACCTTCCACCTGGACACCGGCTCGCCGGTGACCTGGGTGTTCGCCCGCGAGCTGCTGGTCGAGGGCACCTTCCGGCCCTGCGGCCAGGGCGACGTGCGGATCTGGCCCACCACCCCCCAGCCCTCGGCCGGGGGCACTGCCAAGGGCCGGCGCAGCGTGCTCTGCCTGGCGCTGAGCTCCCCCGCCGGGGACGCGCTGCTGGAGGCGCCGCTGCCGGTCGTCGCGGCCTGGCTGGAGCGGGCGCACCGGCTGGTCCCGCCGGGCAGCGAGATGGCCGCGCTGGACATGGACGGCTCGCTCGCCGACCTGCTCGCCTGAGCGTGCGCGCACCGACCGCACCCGCGCCGGACGCAGTCAGGACGGCTGCAGCACGGACGGGTGCAACACGGACGGCCACGACCGAGCCGCGCGATCCGGACGACGGCACCCCGGACGACGACGGCCCCGGCCGCCCCGGCGGCCCGGACCACGACGGGAGCGGCGCCCCCGCCGGCTCAGCGGGCCGCGGGGGCCTGCTGACGGCCGCGGGCGGCGTCCGGTCCGCCACCGCCGCGCTGGCCGGGCAGCCGGACCAGCGGGGCACCGGCGGAGCGCCGCCGTGCCCTTATCCGGATGGCGGCGGCGAGCAGGAAGCAGAGCCCGACCCACGGGTAGACCGAGGTGGGCAGCTGGCGCAGCGGCCCCATGTGCAGCACGGCCACCCCGAACGGTTTGGCCGCCCACATGGCGAAGGAGAGGAAGGCGACCAGCGTCGCCCAGAAGGCGGCGCGCCAGCGCAGTCGGCGGACGGCGGCCGGACGGGCGTGCTCGACGGACGCCTCGGCGGCCAGCAGGACGAGCACCGGCACGCACCAGACCCAGTGGTGGGTCCAGCTGATCGGCGAGATCAGCACGGCGGTGACGGCGGCGCAGCAGACGCCCCAGGCCTCGGACCGGGGCAGCCAGCGGGCGCTGCGGGCGGCCCAGGCGGCGACGGCGAGGCCGGCCACCGCGACGAGCCCGCCGGCCAGGGTGGCCGGGGTGCCGGGCTCGGCGGCGTGCAGCAGTCGGGCCAGGGCGCCGCGCAGGGACTGGTTGTCGACGATGTACGTCTTGCCGACGCGGGACGAGTCGTAGAGGTACTCGGTCCAGAAGCCCCAGGTGGCGTCGGGGAGGACGAGGGCGCCGATCAGGAAGGTGCCGAGGAAGGTGAAGCCGGCCACGAAGGCCGCCCGGATCCGGCCGGTGACCAGCAGGTAGACGGCGAACAGTCCGGGAGTGAGCTTGATGCCGGCGGCGATGCCGATCGCCACGCCCTTGCTGCGGCGGCCGTCCGGGCGGGTGAGGTCCCAGAGGATCAGGCAGGCGAGCGCGAGGTTGATCTGGCCGTACCGGAGCGTGGTGAAGACGGGTTCGAGCCAGACTCCGCAGCCGGTCACCAGGATCACGCCGATCGGCCGCAGTTCGCGGCGCGGCCAGCCGACCAGCTTGAAGGACAGGTGGGTCAGCAACGCCAACAGCCCGAGGTTGCCGAGAGTGATCGCGACCCGGAGGAACGGGACCGGGAACCAGGTGGTCGGCACGAACAGCATCGCCGCGAACGGCGGGTAGGTCGCGGGGAGGTTCCACTCGGTGACGCGCAGCGCGTACAGGTCGGTGCCGTTGGCGACGGCGGCGCCCTCGGCCCGGTAGACGATCATGTCCACCATCGAGGTGTGGACGAAGTGACGGACCACTGCGTACACGACCAGGGACAACAGGGCCAGGCCCGAGGCGGCCAGCAGCGGTCGGCGGGGGGCCTCGCGCAGGGCGCGGACGGGGGTGCCGAGCGCGTCCCGCAGACGGTCCGACAGGGGGGCGGGCGCGGAGTCGGGTGCGGTCCGCACCGGGCTGCGCTCGTCTTGTACCGCTGTCACCTGTCCACTCCGTCCACCGTCCGACCAACCGCCGACGATACCGGATGCGGGGCGGCCCGGCCTGGGCAGGATCGGTGACTCAGCGTGACGAAGCGACCCGGCCGGCCGCGCTCCGTTGCGGGCGGAGCACGGACGGCCGGGTCCGGGAGGGGAGGTCGGTCACGCCGGTCCGGGGCCCGGGCGGGGCCCCGGACGGCGCCGGGGGTGCGGTCAGCCCGTGTAGGCGCCCAGGGCCCGGGTGAAGTCCAGCGGCTGCTGGACGATGCTGCTGCAGGTGGCGTCGGCGTAGGCCTTGGCGCCGCCCTCGCAGGCCTTGTCCCGGGTGCCGGACCACATGGCCAGCCAGGCGAGGTGCTTGCTGCCGGCGAACTCGGCGAGCTGCTTGGCGTCGGCGACGGTGAAGACCTCGCTGGCGACGTCGTTGACGCCGATCATCGGGGTCACCGCGACCTTGCGCCAGGCGGCCGCGTCGTCCAGCCCGAGCACGCTCTTGACCTGGGCCTGGGTGGCGGTGGCCGCGGCGATCGCGTACTTGCCCATCTGGCCCTGCGGGTTCGGGGCGACGCCGTCGCCGAAGTCCATGGCCATGATGTTGACCGCGCCGACCGCGACACCGTTCTTCTTGGCGTCGGCGATCAGGTTGACGCCCTCCTGGGTCAGGCCGGAGGGCAGCGCGGGCAGGGTGAAGGAGACGTCGAGGGCCTTGCCCTTGGCGGCCGCGTTCTTCTGCAGCTGGGCGACGGCCTGGGCCCGGCGGGTGTTGGCGGCGGTGTCGGCGATCGCGCCGCCCTCGACGTCGAAGTCGACCTTGGTCAGGCCGTAGGCGTCGACGGTCTTCTGGTAGGCGGCGGTCAGGTCGGCGGTGGAGCCGCAGGCGAGGGCCAGCTCGCTGCCGTTGGCGCCGCCGAAGGAGACCCGGACGTCGCCGCCGATCGCCCGCAGCGCGCCGATCTGGGCGGCCACCGCGTCGGCGGACAGGTCGCTGACCCCGCCCCACTTGGGCACGCAGCCGCCGCCGGAGACCACGAAGGCCAGGTTGACGTTCCTGACGCCGGTCGCCTTGGCGGTGGCGACCAGGTCGTACGGCGGGTAGAGCGAGGTGTCGACGTACGGGGCGAAGCCGGCCCCGGCGGCCGGGGGTACGGGCACACCGGTCGCCGTGGGGGTGGCGGTCGGGGTGGGGGTCGGCGCCGGGGTGGTCGGCTTCGCCGTGGCGGTCGGGCTGGGCTTTCCGGTCGGGCCGGCCGTCGCCGTGGGGGTGGCGGTGGCCGTGCGGGTGGCGGTGGCGGTCGCGGTCGGCGCGGGGGTGGGCGTCGAGGTCGCGGTGGGACGGCCGGAGGGCGTGGGTGCCGGGCCGTCCCCGCCCTTGCAGGAGGTGTTGTTGATGAGGCAGTTCGCCGGCTCGGTCTGTGCGGCGCCGGCGCCCTGGGCGACGAAGCCGACCACCACGCTCCTGCCGGGCTCCAGCCGCTTGCTCCACGCCTCCGGCCTGACGGTGACGTGCTGGCCGGCGGCGGTGAAGGTGGCGTTCCAGAGCGAGTCGATCTTCGCGCCGGCCGGGAGGTCGAAGCTGAGCGTCCAGTCCTCGATCGGGTGGCTGTCCGGGTTGGTGACCAGGTACTGGCCGGTGTAGCCGGCGTCCCAGCTGCTGGTGCGGCTGTAGACGGCGCCGAGCGAGGCGGCGCTGGCCGAGGAGGCGAGGACCACCACGCCGCCGGCGACCAGTGCGGCGGCGACCGCCGAGGCCCCGATGATCGTGCCCTTGCGGCTGCGCCGGCGGCGGCCTCGGCGGCTGTCGGGCTGGGTCGTCATGGCGCGTTACCTCCGCGGGTGCCTTGCGGTCGGCCGCCGTCCGGACGCGGGTGCGTACGGACTTCCGGGCGGCCGGCCCGGCTCGGTCGGGCGACCGGCGGGACCGACGCTAGCGGCGGGCCGGGGCCCGAACCGGCGGGCTGAGCGAGGGGTAGTGCTCCCTTAGGGCGGGCTTAAGGAAGAGCCGTCCGCGGGCCGCCCGCGCGGGCCGGTCCACACACCGCCCCCGCGGCGGGCGCGCAGCATCCCCACGGCAGCTCCCCGGCTGCCGCACCGTCACCGCTGGAACAGCGCCCCCCGGTTGCGCCGCCGGGCGGGCCGCGCCTGCGCCGTGTGGTCCGGGCGGCTCAGCAGCCGCAGCCGGATCTCCGCGCCCCCGAGCACGGCCGAGCGGCCGAGCGCCAGGTCGCCGCCGGTGGACTCGGTGAGCTTGCGGACGATGTCCAGGCCGAGGCCGGTGGAGCCGTCGCCGCCGTGGCCCGCGCCGCGCTCGAGGGCGGCGGCCGGGTCACTGAACCCGGGGCCGGCGTCGCCGACCAGCACGATGACCGAGCTGTCGGTGGCGAGCACGTCGACGGAGAAGGCGGTGCCGACGGCGGTGTGCCGGAAGACGTTGCCGAGCAGCGCGTCGACGGCGGCGGCGAGGTCGGCGCGCTGGATCGGGACGGGTGCCGCCCGGTCGGCGCCGGCGAGTTGCCAGCGGCGTCCCTCGTCCTCGGCCAGGGCGGACCAGAACCCGACCCGCTCGCGGATCACCTCGGCGACGTCGCAGCCGACGGCCACGGCGGGCGCGTCTTCGGGGGCGCGGCGGGCCGAGCGGATGATCTGGTCGACCTCGCGCTCCAGTTGGGAGACCGCGTGCCGGGTGGCGTCGGCGGCGTCGCCCTCGCCGAGGGAGGCGGCGTTGAGCCGCAGCACGGTCAGCGGGGTGCGCAGCCGGTGGGACAGGTCGGCGGCCAGTTCCCTTTCGGCGGCGAGGAGTTGGACGACCCGGTCGGCCATCGTGTTGAACGCGTGGGCGGCCTCGCGCAGTTCCTCGGGGCTGCCGGCCGCCTGCCGGCCGTCCACCGGGACGCGGACGGCGAGGTTGCCCGCGCCGAGCGAGCGGGCGGCGCCGGCCAGCCGGCGGGCGGAGGCGACGATCCGGGTGCCCATCCGGTCGGCGACCAGGACGGCGATGGCGACGAGGGCGAGCGCGACCCCGGAGAGCACCAGCCAGGCGGTGGAGACGCCCCGGGTGAGGTCGCCGTCGGCGACGAACACCTCGACCACGGCGGTGCGCCCGGTGTCCACCGCGACCGGCTGGAGCAGCGCGTACCCGCCGGGCACCTCGACGGTGAAGGAGCGGCCCTGCCCGCCGGCGGTGGACACGTCTCCGGCGGCGGCCCGGGCCTCGCCGATGGTGGGGCCGCCGGGGCCGCCCACCCCGGGCGGTGCGGCGGCGGCCGTCGGGGCGGGCAGGTGGACGGCCATCCGGCCCTGCCCGCCGGCGTCGGTGCTGGCCAGGGCGCGGTTGATGGCGTCCTGGTCGGTGGTGATGGCGAGGGCCGGGCCGAGTGCGGCGGCCTGCCGCTCGGCGGCGGTGAACGCCCGGTCCCGGGCGGTCTGCTGGACCATCAGGCCGAGCGGGATGAGGAAGGCCAGCGCGACCATGGTGGTCCCGGCGACGGCGGCCTTGATCAGGGCCCAGCGCAGCGAGCGTCCGAACCGCCTCATGTCCGGTGCTCCGCGGGGCCCCCGGAGGGCTCCAGCCGGACGCCGACGCCCCGGACGGTGTGCAGGTAGCGGGGGTTGGAGGCGGTCTCGCCGAGTTTGCGGCGCAGCCAGGAGAGGTGGACGTCGATGGTCTGGTCGCCGCCGTAGGTCTGCTGCCAGACCTCGGCGAGGATCTCCTTGCGCGGCACGACCACGCCGGGCCGCCCGGCGAGGAAGGCCAGCAGGTCGAACTCACGGCGGGTCAGGTCGAGCGCCCGCCCGTCCAGCGCGGCCTCCCGCCGCTGCAGGTCGATGGCGAGTCCGCCGACCCGCAGCACCTGGGCGGCGGGGGCGGCGCCGCCGCCGAGCCTGCGCAGCACGGCGGCCATCCGAGCGCTGAGGTGTTCTCCGGAGAAAGGTTTCACCAGGTAGTCGTCGGCGCCGTCGTTGAGCAGCCGGACGATCTCCGCCTCGTCGTCCCGGGCGGTGCAGATGATCACCGGCACGTTGGTCAGGCCCCGGATCATCTTGAGCGCCTCGCTGCCGTCCAGATCCGGCAGGCCCAGATCGAGGATCACCAGGTCGCAGCCGACCTGGGCGACCTCCCGCAGCGCCTCGAGTGCCGTGCCCACACTGCGGACCGCATGACCGGTGTCGGTCAGGTGCCGGATGAGGGCGGAACGTACGAAGGGGTCGTCCTCGACCACGAGCACTGTTGCCATGGCCCTGCACGGTACGCCATCGGCGGTCAGTGGTCTGTACCTCGGGGTGGCCCCGGACACCGGGCAACTCCCCCGGGGGACACCAGGGGTGCCCGCCCGCACCGGCCCGGAGTACGGCAGGATGAGCGGACGATGCGGAACGGACTGGTACAGCTCGGCGCCTGGGCGGCGGCCACCGGGGCGGCGGTGGCGCTGTCCTGGTTCGGCGTGCACGCGGTGCTGACCGGCGCCGCGTTCGAGCAGCCGACGGCGCTGCCGCTGCCCTCGCCGACGGCCGACGGCACGCCGTTCACCGCGACCGTCACCCCGGACCCGGGCCACCCGGGCACCCCGACCGGGACGCCCGCCCCGCCGGCCTCCCCGACCGCCGCCGGCACCGGCCCGACGCACGGCCCGGCCCCCGTCGCCACCACGGCGGCCACCCCCGCCGGGGCCCCGTCGGCCACCCGCCGGCCCACGCCCGCCACGACCCCCACGTCGTCGGTGAAGAGCTACCCGGTGCCGGGCGGCAAGGTCGCCCTGGACATCCGCCCGGACAAGGCCTCGCTGGTCTCCGCCACCCCGGATCCGGGCTGGCAGATGCAGGTCTGGAACGGCGACCAGTGGATGCGGATCGACTTCACCAAGGGCGAGCAGGCCAACTCGGTCTTCGTCTACTGGAACGGGCACCCGCCCGTGGTGGAGACGGCGGTCCGCTGAACCCGCCGCACCGGGCCCCGTCGGACCCGCCGGGCCCCGTCCGGGCTCACCGGGCCCTCACCAGGCCTCGAACGGAAGGTAGCCGGGCAGGTACGGCCCGCCGTAGCGGGACCGGTCGACCAGCGTGTGCCTCGTCCCGCCGGGCACCCCGATGGTCGCCAGCACCACCGTGCCGAAGCGGTCCCGCGCCTCGTACGGCTCGGCGAGCGACAGCGCGCCCCGGTCCACCGCGTAGTCGTAGGCGTAGTACACGTCGGGCACGCTCACCGAGAGGTCCAGCACGCCGTCCCCGTGCCGGGCCAGGTACCCGGCCAGCTCCCGCCCGCGCGGGCCGATCACCTGGACCAGCGAGGTGAGCACGATCCGCGTGCCGGGTGCGCTCAGCACGTAGGAGACCGTCTCCGGCTCCCCGGTCTCCGGCCCGGCGTAGGCGGTACATCGCAGTCCGAGTGCGGCGGCGTAGCGGTGGGCGGCCCGCTCGGCGTCGCCGACCGCGAAGACCACCGCGTCGGCGCGGCCCGTCGGGAGGGGGTCGGTCTCCCCCGGGCCGGCGGTGAGCAGGACGGGTTCGGCGGCGGTCTCGGTCATGTCGGCCCTCCCGGTAGGCGTACGGGACCACGTGGACCACGTGGGGCCCGCGCGCCGGGGTGGGGCCCGGCGCACGGGGTCGTGGCTGGAGGGTGGCGCCGAGCCGACCTGCGCGCAACTGTTCCGTTTCCTCCTGGTCAAGCTGTGCGCCGGGGCGGGAGAATCGGCGGCGCCGCTGTACAGAATGCCCATCGGAGGACGGAGCCGCGATGCCCCCCGCCCACTCCCCGAGCTCCTCAGGCTCGCCCAACTCCCCCGCCCCGCAAGGCGCTTCGGCCGGCGCCGGCCCCGGAGCGGGGCCGGGTGGCGGGAACGACGCGATCGACGCGCTGGACGGCCGGCTGATCCGGCTGCTGGCGGAGGAGCCCCGGATCGGGGTGCTGGAGTGCTCTCGCCGACTCCAGGTCGCCCGCGGCACCGTGCAGGCCAGGCTCGACCGGCTGCAGGCCAAGGGGGTGATCGGCGGCTTCGGCCCGGAGGTGGACCCGGCCGCCCTCGGCTACCCGGTGACGGCCTTCGCGACCCTGGAGATCTCGCAGGGCCAGGGCGCCGACGTGCGCGCCCACCTGGCGAGCGTGCCGGAGGTGCTGGAGCTGCACACGATCACCGGGGCCGGGGACATGATGGTGCGGATCGTGGCCCGCTCCAACGCCGACCTGCAGCGGGTGATCGACCGCGTGGTGGGCTTCGACGGGATCGTCCGCTCGTCCACCGCGATCGCCCTGGAGAACCCGGTGCCGTACCGCATCCTGCCGCTGGTGGACCAGGCCGCGGCCGAGTAGGCCGGCCCGGGGCGCCTCCGGAGCCCCGCCGCGTCAGCAGCCGGGGACGCTCCCCCCGCTCTTCAGCGCCTCCAGCGCCGAGACCGCCTCGCCGAGCGTGCCGACCGGCACCAGCCGCAGCCCCGCTGGGGTGTTCACCTTGGCGTCCGCGCACTCGTCCTTGGGCAGCAGGAACACGGTCGCGCCGTCCCGGGCGGCCGCCTGCGTCTTCAGCGGGACGCCGCCGACCGCGCCGACGACGCCCTGGTCGTCGATGGTCCCGGTGCCCGCGATCTTGAGCCCGCCGGTGAGGTCGCCGCCCTTGCCGTCGCCGGCGAGCTTGTCGACGATGCCCAGGGCCAGCATCTGGCCGGCGCTCGGGCCGCCCACGTCACCCAGGTCGATCTTGACCTTCACCTGGTCCGGTGAGAGGTGGAGGTAGTCCAGCGCCGCGGTGGTGGCGCTGTCCTGCGACTCGGCCATCTGCTGGGCGGTCACCTGCTCGGCCTTGGCCGGGTCGCCCTGCGGGTAGACGGTGTCGGTCGGGCGCACCGCCTCGTCCCGGTCGAACCAGGCCTGCAGGGCGCGCCGGAACGTCGTCTCCTCGCCCGGGTTGGTGGCCGAGATGGTGACCATCCGCAGCTCGCCCTCGGTGGTGCGCAGCGGCGCCCCGGTGATGGTGATCACGGGCTTGCCCTGGTAGGTGCCGAGGGTGTCCGCGGTCAGCCCGGGCCAGGTGAGCGTGTACGGCAGCGGGACGAAGGCCGCCACGCCGAACAGCGCGGTGACCAGCAGGCCGCAGAGCGCGAGCGCGCGGGTGCGCGGGGAGGTCAGGGCCTCGGGGAGCTTGGTGTCGGACACAAGGGGAATCCAAACACACCTCGGCCGCTACCTCAGTGCGTCGGCCACCTCGGTCGCGGCCTCGACGACCCGGGGGCCGACCCGTTCGGGCACCAGCCCGTTGAGCATCACCACGCCGACGCTGCCCTCGATCCCGCTCAGCCCGAGCAGCGCGGCGGCCGCGCCGCACGCCCCCGACTGCTCCTCCGCGCGGGTGATGACGAAGCCCTGCTCCGGCCGTCGCTGGCTGGGGAAGGTGCGCGCCTCCAGGATCGCCCGGCCGGCGGCGCTCTCGCCGAGCGGGTGGCGCAGCCCGGTGCGGTAGGCGACGTGGAAGTCCGTCCAGCTCGGTTCGACCACGGCCACGGCCAGCGCCTCACTGCCGTCCACCAGGGTCAGGTGGGCGGTGGCACCGAGGTCCTCGGCCAGGCTGCGCAGGGCCGGCAGCGCGGCCTCGCGCAGCAGCGGGTGCACCCGGTGGGCCAGCCGCAGCACCCCGAGGCCGACCCGGGCGCGGCCGCCGATGTCCCGGCGGACCAGGCCGTGCTGCTCCAGGGTGGCCAGCAGCCGGTAGACGACGGTGCGGTTGACGGCCAGCCGCGCCGCCAGCTCGGTGACGGTGAGGCCGCGCTCGGAGTCGGCGAGCAGTTTGAGGACCCGGACGCCACGGTCCAGGGTCTGGGAGGTCTCGGCAGTCACGACGGGCATCCTTTCCGCGACGCTCGCGGGGCGGGCGACGCCGGTACGGGTTCGGTGTCGCGCGCAGGTGGGGGTGGCCGCGCTGGGACCGTACGTCGTCGCCCTTGACGTGCGTACGGTCCTGCGGCGCCCGTCCCGTGGGGGGTTGCCCGGCGGTAGAGCGTGGGGGAAAGGTAGTGAAGGAAATGTCGCGGCGGAAGTGGTTGTCCAAAATTCGGGCGTGATCGACATCAACGGCGCCGCCAAATCAGGACAGAACCCACCATTTCGCAGCCCCCGTCAGGGCATGTGTTCGACCCCGGTCCGAAGTCCGGACAGTTCGGGACAGAGGGGACCGCGGGCCCGCCGCGGCGGCCCGCCCCCCGGACGGCCGCCGCGGCACCGGCTGCGCGACGGCCGCCCGGCCGGCTACTTCGCCCACTCACGGATCTTGGCGATCCGCGCCTTCAGCTGGTTGGCGGTGGCCTGGGCGGTGAGCGGCCCGCCGCACTGGCGCCGCAGCTCGTTGTGGACGGTGCCGTGCGGCTGGCTGGTGCGGTGGTGCCAGGCGGCGACCAGCGCGTTCAGCTCCTTGCGCAGCTCCCGCAGCTCCTGGTGGGTGACCACCGGCCGCTGCTCGGCCGGCAGCTCCAGCAGGTCGGCCTCCTCGGCCGGCTTGCCCTTGCTGCGCTGGATCTGGCGGTGCTGGCGCTTCTGCAGCAGCATCTGCACCTGGTCCGGCTCCAGCAGGCCCGGGATGCCGAGGTAGTCGTCCTCCTCCTCGCTCCCCGGGTGGGCCTGCATGCCGAACTCCATGGCGTTGTACAGCACCCGGTCGAAGACCGCGTCGGAGCCGATCGCCTCGTAGGAGAACTCCTCGCCGCCCGCGCCGTCCGGCCCGTCGTTGGCCCGCTCGGCCTCGGCGAGCAGCCGGTCCTCCTCGTCGAAGAGGCCGTCGCCCTCCTTCTTCGGCCGGTCCAGGACGTGGTCGCGCTGCAGCTCCATCTCGTTGGCGAAGCCCAGCAGCATCGGGATCGTCGGTAGGAACACCGAGGCCGTCTCGCCGCGCTTGCGGGCGCGCACGAAGCGGCCGACGGCCTGGGCGAAGAACAGCGGGGTGGAGATCGAGGTGGCGTACACCCCGACGCACAGCCGCGGCACGTCGACGCCCTCGGACACCATGCGGACCGCGACCATCCAGCGGGACGTCCCGGCCGAGTAGTCGGAGATCCGCTTGGACGCCTCGGCCTCGTCGGACAGGACCAGGGTGACCTTCTCGCCGCTGATCTCGCGCAGCAGCTTGGCGTACGCCCTGGCCACGGTCTGGTCGGTGGCGATCACCAGGCCGCCGGCGTCCGGGATCGCCTTGCGGACCTCGGTGAGACGGCGGTCGGCGGCCTGCAGCACGCTCGGGATCCACTCGCCCTGCGGGGCCAGCGCGGTGCGCCAGGCCTGGGCGATCAGGTCCTTGGTCATCGGCTCGCCGAGCCGGGCCTCCAGCTCGTCGCCCGACTTGGTGCGCCAGCGCATGTTGCCGCTGTAACTGAGGAAGATCACCGGCCGGACGACGTGGTCGGCGAGCGCGTGCCCGTAGCCGTAGGTGTAGTCGGCGACGGACTTGCGCAGGCCGTCGGCGCCCGCCTCGTACTGGACGAAGGGGATCGGGTTGGTGTCCGAGCGGAACGGCGTCCCGGTCAGCGCCAGCCGGCGGGTGGCCGGCTCGAAGGCCTCGAAGCAGGCCTCGCCCCAGGACTTGGAGTCACCGGCGTGGTGGATCTCGTCCATGATCACGAGGGTCTTGCGCGCCTCGGTCCGGTTGCGGTGCAGCATCGGGTTCACGCCGACGCCCGCGTACGTCACCACGATGCCCTGGTAGTCCCGGGAGAGCGGGCCGGAGGAGTAGGCCGGGTCGAGCCGGATGCCTATCCGTGCGGCGGCCTCGGCCCACTGCTTCTTGAGGTGCTCGGTCGGCGCGACGACCGTCACCTGCTGCACCAGGTGGTTGTGCAGGAGGTACGAGGCGAGGGTGAGCGCGAAGGTGGTCTTACCGGCGCCCGGGGTGGCGACCGCGAGGAAGTCGCGCGGCTGCGTCTCGATGTAGCGGTCCAGCGCACCCTGCTGCCAGGCCCGCAGCTTGCCCGCGGTGCCCCAGGGGGCGCGGCCGGGGAAGGCCGGGGAGAGGTGGTGCGAGGCGGCGGTGGCGGCGTGGCCGCCGGTCCGGGCGGGGGCCTGCGGCTCCGGGGCGTCGGAGAACAGCGGCATCGAGGAGGCGGCGGCAGTACTCACGGTCTCCGAGGGGGATCATCGCAGGTCAGAGGCGGTTCTACGGCCCCGTCCCGCGGTCGGGCGGCGATCGGACAACCGGTCCAGCGTACCGGTTGGGCGCTGTTCGAGCGTTCAGCCGGGGCCTCGCGCCGGGCCCTGGCGGCCGGAAATCGACGTGACACGGATCACACCGTCGCGGCGCCCGAACCGGGTAATCACCGCCCGTCCCGGGACTCCCACCAGTGCGAGGCCGCCCCAACCCTCCCCGTGCCGACCGGCCTCGCACCGACCCGAAGGGACCTGCCGTGCACACCGCCGCCGAAGAGACCGTCCAAGCCCGTCTGATCCTCTCCGCCCACCGCTCGGTGCGGCTGCGGGTGGTCCTGACCTACCTGCCGGCGGACCCGTTCGCGGTCCGGATGGCCTTCCCCGCCGAGTTCTCCCTGGACGACCCGGCGGCCGACGGCGCCGGCCCGGGCGAACCCGGCGGGGAGGACGTCGTCTGGGTCTTCGCCCGGCAGCTGCTCTCGGCCGGCCTGGAGCTGCCGGCGGGCGTCGGCGACGTCCACGTCCGCCCCGCGTCCGGCCGGCGCACCATGGTCGAGCTGCGGGCGCCGGAGGGCACCGCGCTGATCCGCTTCGACACCGCCGACCTGCGGCGCTTCCTGTGGCACAGCCGGCTGCTCGTCCCCGAGGGCGAGGAGCACCTGCACCTGGACGCCGACCGCGCCCTCGCCGAGCTGCTCGGCTGAGCCCGGGCCCGCGCGGAGCCGACGGCCGGCTCCGCGGGCCCGGCCCGGCCGCCGGCTCAGCCCGACAGCCGCCGCATCAGCCGCACCCCCTGCGCCGGCGTCAGGTGCGGCAGGTACGCCTTGCCGATCGCCCGGGTGATGCCCGGCAGCGCGGCGGGGTCGGGGTACGCCATGTACATCGGCCGGTACTCCGGCTGGAACTTCGACTTGAACGCGAGCAGCGAGCGGAAGCCGTACACCGGCTCCAGCACCCGGCCCATCCAGTCCAGCATCCGCTGCAGGCCGGTGGGTCCCTCGCCCTGCCCGGAGCGGGCCAGCGGCGCGCCGGACAGCGAGAGGAAGCGCGCGCCCTCCTCCTTGAAGCCCAGTGCGGCCGAGGCGATCAGGAACTCGTTGACGCCGCGGAAGCCGTCCGAGCGGCGGCGCATGAAGTCCAGCGTCCAGCCGACCGGCACGCCGTTCTCGTACACCGGCATCCAGCTGGTCAGCCCGTGCACGACGCGCTGCTCGTCCACCGCGATCAGCACCCGCACGTCCGGGTCGTCCAGCTCCTCCAGCCCGCCCAGCGTGAAGCCCATCTCGGGCAGGCCCTTCTCGGAGACCCACTCCTCGGAGATCTCGCGGATCTGGTCCCGCAGCGCCCTCGGCGCCTCGTGGTAGGCCCACCACTCGGCGGTGATGCCCTGCTTGCCGGCCTTGTTCAGCGCCGTCCGGATGTCCTGCCACTTGCGGCCGGTGAAGGCCAGCTCGGGCAGCGCGACCACGGTGTCCTCGGCGACCTGCACCGAGCGCCAGCCGAGCTGTGCGGCGGCCGACCGGGTCTGCGGGGAGACGCTGTAGAAGCACGGGGTCCAGCCGCGGGCGTCGCAGAACCGGGCGAAGCCCGCCACCGCCCGCTCCCGGGCCTCCGGTTCTCCGAACGGGTCGCCGGTGGTCAGCGCCACGGTGCCGCGCACCCGGTAGGCGACCGCCGCCCGGCCCTCCTCGTCGAACCAGTAGTGGTTGCCGTCCCAGGTGGTGATGAAGGAGAGCGTCCCGCCGCCGTACGCGGTGAGCAGCGCCCGGGCCCGGGCGGACGCGTCCGCGTCGGTGTGCAGGACCGGCCGGCGGAAGGCCACCAGCAGCGCGCTCAGCGTGACCACCCAGAACGCCAGCCCGGAGTACGTCTCCAGCAGGAGCGCCACCCGGCCGACCGCTATCGGGTAGTCCGGCGTGAGGTCGTTGTACGCGGGCGGCAGGAACAGCGCCGGCAGCCCGTGCAGCAGGCGGCGCAGGTTCGCCCCCGGCTCGAACTGGTCGGCCACCAGCACCCCCACGCCCGCGTAGGCGGCGCAGGCGGCCAGCGCGGCGCCGCCGATCACCGACCCGAGCCGGCGCACCGCCCGGCCGGCCAGCCGCATCCGGAAGCGCTGGCGGGTGGCCAGCAGCAGTCCGAGGGTGAGCAGCGGCAGCAGCAGCGCCTCGACGAAGTACTGGATCACGTCGCCGCTGTCCGGCCCGGAGTCCAGGTACAGCCAGCCCAGCAGCCCGGCCCAGAGCAGCTCGGTGGCGACGGTGATCCGCCAGGCCAGCCGCAGGCCGCGGCGCAGCCCCTCGGCGAGCACCAGCAGCAGGGCCGGGAACAGGGCGGCCATCAGTCGGCCGGGGGTGTCGAAGATCCGCTCGACGGCGTGCGCGCGGGCGCAGTCGTGCGCCGACACCGCGCAGAAGTCGGCGACCTCCTCGGGGCTGAGGCGGTGCGACAGGTACAGCTCGGAGAAGGTGTTGAACGGCCCGGTGGCGTTGTCGTACAGCGAGGCGATCAGCGGCCCGAAGGCGGCGGCGACCAGGCAGAGCGCGATCAGCACCCGGGTCTCGGAGTGCGAGGAGCGGTGCGTGCGCAGGTGCTGCCGGCCCCGGTTGAGCAGGGCGCCCGCGCCGAGTCCGACGAGCGCGGCGGCGCACCGCTGGACGCTCTGCAGGTGGCCCACGTACAGCGTCATGACCAGCGGGACGAGCAGCACCAGCAGGTGCAGCCGGCGGCGCCAGAGCACGGTGAGCCGGTAGCCGAGCACCGCGGCGAGCGCGAACAGCCCGACGCCGGGGCCGACGGCGGTCTGGTCGGCCACCGAGGCGGTCCACTGCTCACCGGCCCGGGAGCCGACCGCGACCAGCCCGGCGCCCAGCAGGGTGCCCACCAGCTGCCCGGCGACCAGCACCGCGAGCGTCCGGGCCCGGCCGAGCCGGTGCTCGGCCGCCGGGCCGACCAGGAGCAGCAGCAGGCTGGTGAACACGTAGGAGCCGGCGCCGGAGCACCAGAACAGCGAGCTGAACGGGGTCCACCAGTGGCCCTCGGCGAGGGTGGGCAACCCCACCCCGACCCGGGCGAGCAGCCGCTCGGACGGCCCGTGCGCCAGGCTGCCGGTGGCCGCGCCGACCGCCCAGAGCCCGGCCAGCAGGGCCAGGGTCAGCGGTGCCGAGCGCAACCGGCCGCCGAAGGCCGCCGCGGCCCGGCGCAGCCGCTGCGGGCGCGGGTCGGGCGTGCCGGCGACGGGCGCGCGGTCCCGCGGCCACTCGCGCTCCTCGGCCGGCGCCGGGGCCGCCAGGAGCCGCATCACCGGATCAGCCCGGTCTGCTGGGAGAGCCAGGTCAGGTTCTGCTCGAAGGCCTGCCGGAAGACCACCCAGCTGTGCCAGCCGGGGATGGTCTGGTAGGCGACGTCCATGCCGGCGGCCTGGGCGGCCGCGAAGGCCTTCTCCTGCATCGGGCGGAAGTCCGGGTCGTTGGCGCCGACCACGAACCGGCCGGCGGTGTCGGGGAACTTCTTCCGCGCCATCAGGTGCAGCGGGTCGACGGCGTCGAAGGCGGCCTCGTCGCCGCCGAAGGCCTTGTCGACGGTCTCGCCGCGGCTGCCCAGGGTCGGCTCGTCCTGCCCGGAGATGTCCAGGAAGCTGCCGTAGACGTCGGGGGCGTTGACGGCGAGCTGGAGCGAGCAGGTGCCGCCGAGCGAGAGCCCGCCGATGGCGAAGGCGGTGCGGCCGGTGGCGGTCTGCAGGTTCCGGTGGATCCAGTCCGGGACGTCCTCGGCCAGGTAGGTGTGCGCCTTGGCGATCCGGGAGTCCATGCAGAGCGTGTTGGTGATGGGGCTGCCGGTGGGGTCGGCGACCACCACGATCGGGGCGAGGCCCTGGTGCGCGGCGGCGAAGGCGTCCAGGGTGTCCCGGATGGCGCCGGAGTTGACCCAGTCCTCCGGGGCACCGGGCTGGCCGGGCAGCAGCACCACGACGGGCAGCAGCGGGCGGGGGGTGGCCTGGTAGGCGGGCGGCAGGTAGACGTAGCCGCCGCGGGCCTTGAAGCCGGACTTGGCGCCGGGGATGGTCACCCCGGAGAGGGTGCCCTTGGCGGGCAGGCCGGCGGGCGCGTGCCACTGCTCCTCGACGGGCCGGCCTGGCGAGGCGGCGACCGTGCTGGCCGTCCTCCCGGTGGTGAGCGCCTCGATCTCGGGCGCCAGCATGGCCCGGGCGGTGGGGTACTGGTCGAAGCCCCGGTTGACCTGGGAGGCGGCCATCAGCAGGACCAGCACGGCACCGCCGGCCGCCAGCAGCCGCCGGCGGGTGGCGAGCAGCGGGGCGCGGAGCAGGAGCAGGCACACCGCGAACAGCGCGACGGCTATCCAGCGCATCACGAAGTCCGGAGTGCCCTCCGGGAAGGGGTGCCACCAGCCGTCGACGGCGATCTTCACCAGGGCGGTGAGCGCGGCGGCCAGCAGCAGGGCGCCCAGCAGGCGCGGGGCCCGCCAGCGCTCGTGGCGGGAGAACGCGAGCAGGACCAGCGCGCCCCAGCCGGCGGAGAGCACGGCGTACGGGACGGGGCCGTGGGTGAGCGGCCAGTCGATCGGGTTCCAGCGGGTGGCGAGGGTCAGCGTGGTCATGCGGCTTTGCCCGGCCGGGTGGTGTCGGCCAGGAAGCCGTAGGCGACGACGTTGCCCTCGTAGCCGTGCTCCTCGCTGTACGCGCCGCCGCAGGTGATCACCCGCAGCTGTGCGTCGGCGGCCTGGCGGTACACCCGGTCGTCCGGGAAGTCCTTTCGGTCGTGCACTTCGATGGCGTAGAGCTGGTAGACGGCGGTGGCGCCGTCGGCGCGGGCGATCTCGATCCGGTCGCCGCGGTGGAGCGCCCCCAGGTGGTAGAAGACGGCCGGGCCGGCCTTGGTGTCGACGTGCCCGGCCAGGATGGCGGTGCCGCGCTGCCCGGGGCTGGCGCCGCCGCGGTACCAGCCCGCCAGGTTGCGGTCGGCCTCGGACGGGGCTTCGAGGTGCCCGTCGGGGCCGACGCCCAGCGCGGTGACGGGGGCGTCCAGCCGGACGGACGGGATGCGGATCCGGGTCGGGGCGGACGGGCCGAGCGGCGGTACGACGGAGACCGGGGCGAAGCCGGAGAGGGCCTGTCCGACGCCGGGTGCGGGCGGCAGGGCGCCCGGTCCGCCGTCGTGCAGCAGCCAGGCACCGAGCACCAGCGCGGCACCGGCCGCCAGGGTGCCCGGCCACGGGCTCCTGCTCTGCTGGACGCCCACGGGCGCTCCCCTCTGCCGACGGAATCCCGATTCCTGGGAGTTTCCTGGGAACAATTGAAGCGGATCGGACCCTAATGCACGTCCATACGATGGTCGTACCGACACCCGCCGATCGGCAGGGACGGCGGCCCGGCGCCTGCGCCGAGTGGACGCCGGATCACGGAGCGCGACAGCGGCGTCCCGCGCCGGGCACCCCGCCGCTCGCGCGTCAACGCGCCCGGCAAGAGCTTCGACGTGGACGGGACCGGACTGGTTGCGTCAATCGAGCGATCGATTGAGACCGTCCGTGGTGCCTCTCCGACCGATCACGCCCACATGCCATGCTGACCCGGTCACGGGTTGTATCACCCCACTTGTCCGACCGGACTTTCGCGCGCCTGAACGCCCGCCGAACGCCTCATGAACGGAGTGACCATGGAAGCCCTCTCCCGCCGCACCCTGCTGGCCGCCGGTGCGGCCACCGCCGCGGCCCTGGCCGCCGGCTGCGGCAGCAACGGCGCGGGCGGCGGCGAGCGGGCGACGGGACCGGCCGTACCCGCCCCCGGCGAGGCCGTCGAGCAGACCGCCACCCCCGCCCCGGCCCCCAAGCCGCAGGCCGCCCTGATCGGCGACGGATCCACCTCCGACACCGGCGCCCAGCCCCGCCAGCCGGTGCCCGAGCGGCTCCGGGCCGGCGAGCGCCCGCCGCAGTTCGTGGTCTTCTCCTGGGACGGCGCCGGCGAACTCGACAACGGGCTGTTCGCCCGCTTCCGCCGGCTGGCGCAGGAGCACAACGCGTCGATGACCTTCTTCCTCAGCGGCCTCTACCTGCTGCCCGAGTCCAAGAAGGACCTCTACCGCCCGCCGCAGCACAAGGTCGGCGCCTCAGACATCGGCTACCTCAGCGACCAGCACATCCACGACACCCTGGAGAACCTGCACGCGGCCTGGCTGGAGGGCCACGAGATCGGCACCCACTTCAACGGCCACTTCTGCGGCTCCACCGGCGTCGGCAAGTGGTCCCCCGAGGAGTGGGACAGCGAGATCCAGCAGGCGATGGACTTCGTCACCAACTGGCGCACCAACACCGGCTTCACCGACCTCCCGGCGCTGCCCTTCGACTACCGCAAGGAGCTGATCGGCAGCCGCACCCCCTGCCTGGAGGGCCAGCGCAACCTGCTGCCCACCGCCGTCAAGCGCGGCTGGCGCTACGACAGCAGCGGCAACGGCACCCAGGTCTGGCCGCAGCGGATCCAGGGCGGGGCCCTGTGGGACCTCCCGCTGCAGTCCATCCCCTTCCCCGGGCACACCTTCCAGGTGCTCTCGATGGACTACAACATCATGTACAACCAGTGCGGCCCCAACACCAAGGCCGACCCGGCGCTCTACCCGGGCTTCCAGGCCCAGGCCCGCGACGCCTACCTGATGGGCTTCGACCGCACCTACCGCAGCAACCGCGCGCCGTACATCATCGGCAACCACTTCGAGGAGTGGAACGGCGGCATCTACATGAACGCCGTCGAGGACGCCCTCAAGGTCATCGCGGGCAAGCCGGAGGTCCGGCTGGTGTCGTTCCGCCAACTGGTGGACTGGCTGGAGGCCCAGGACCCGGCGGTGCTGCGCAAGCTGCAGGGCCTCGCCCCCGGCCAGTCGCCGACCGGCGGGTGGGAGGCCTTCCTGGGCACCCCGGCGGCGCCGCCGGCGAGCTCCTCGGCGACCGCCACCGACAGCGCCACCGCCACCGCCACCGCCGGCTGACCGTCAGGCCCGGCGCACCCGGCCGGAGACCAGCGCACCCAGCAGGGCCACCCCGGCCATGGTCAGGAAGATCACCGTGAAGGCGCCGGCCGAGCCGGTGGACCCGGCCCCCTCGTGGGCGGCGGCCAGCGAGCCGCCGCCCAGGGCCGCGAACAGCACCCCGGCCAGACCCACCAGCAGCACGTTGCCCAGCGCGTCGCTCATCTGCAGCGAGGCCGAGTTGGCCCCCGCGTCCTCCGGCGCGGACAGCTTCATCATCAGCACGCTCACGCTGGCGACCGTCAGGCCCATCCCGATCCCGCCGACGCCCCAGGCGACCGCCGCCACCCAGGCCGGCACCGCCGGGACCAGCACCAGCGCCGCGCCCGCGATCGCCACCGCGGTCAGCACGAACCCGCCCCGGATCATCGCCTCGCGGTAGCGCTCCGCCCCCGGCCGCCCCTGCAGCCACGAGCCCAGCGCCCAGGAGAGCCCGCCGCTGGTCAGCGTGAGCCCGGCCAGCGTCGGGGACAGCCCGCGCTGGGTGACCATCATCAGCGGGATGAACGCCTCGGCCGCGAAGAACGCCCCCGCGGCCACGCCGCGCAGCAGGATCACCGTCGGCAGGCCGCGCCCGGCCCGCAGCGTCCCGGTGGGCAGCAGGCCCAGCACGGCGGGCAGCAGCAGCGCGGCACCGGCCGCCGCCGGGAGCAGCCCGAGCAGGTCGAGCCGCTGGCCGGCGTACTGCAGCAGGCCCGCCCCGACCGCCGCCATCGCGGCCAGTACGGTGCGCCGGCGGTCGAAGTCCGCGCCCTTCGCCACCGGGTGCTCCCGCTCGGAGCGGGCCAGCGCCGGGCCCATCACGGCCAGCGGCAGCAGGATCAGCACGGGCACCGCCAGGAACACCCAGCGCCAGCCCAGGTGCTGGGTGACCGCCCCGGAGACCACCGGGCCGACGATCGAGGGCAGCACCCAGGCCGAGGAGAAGGCCGCGAACACGGACGGCCGCAGCCGCTCCGGGTAGGCCCGGCCGACCACCACGTACAGGGCGACGATCACCAGGCCGCCGCCCAGCCCCTGGACCGCCCGCCCGGCCACGAACAGCCACATCCCCGGCGCCGCGCCGGCCACCACCAGGCCGGCGCCGAACACCGCGATGCCGGTGAACAGCGGCTGCAGCGGGCCGCGCCGGTCGCACCACTGGCCCGAGACGACCAGGGCGAACAGCGTGGTGGTGAAGTAGCCGGAGAAGGCGAAGGCGTAGAGCCCGAGGCCGTCGAGCTGGCGGGCCGCCACCGGCATCGCGGTGTTGACGGCCGTCGCCTCGAAGGCGAGCAGCAGGACCACCGAGACGATCCCCAGCGTCAGCGCCCGGTAGCGGCCGCTGAGGACCCCGCCGCCGGGGTCGTCGTCGAGGGGTACGGGCGCGGGGTCGACCGAGGTGGGGGAGGCAGTGGTCATACGTAACATCGTAAGGGCCGTCCGCCTGGGTGACCCCTGACTCCGGTCGCTGACCGGATCCGCCGCAGGACCTAGGACCCGCCGCCCGGCACGGCCCGGGACCACCGCGTCAGTGCAGCGCCTTGAGGCCCACCACGCCGGAGACGATCAGCAGCAGGCAGCCGATCCGGGCCGCGGTCACCGCGTCCCCCAGGACGGCCATGCCGTAAAGCGCGGTGCCGACCGCGCCGATGCCGACCCACACCGCGTACCCGGTGCCGATCGGGATGGTGCGCATCGCGTACGCCAGCCCGCCCATGCTCAGCAGCAGGGCGACGCCGAAGACGAGGCTGGGGACGAGCCGGGAGAAGCCCTTGGACGATTCCAGGGCGACCGCCCACACGGTCTCCAGGACACCCGAGACGATCAGAACGAGCCAAGCCATGACGGCCGTACCTCCGCAGTCCACAGCGGCCGGATTGCCGCTGAACTGCGCCGTCTTGTCGTCACCGGGTACGACGCGCTCGTCCGGGGTGGCCGGAGCCCGACCACCTGTCTCCGACCGTAGCACGGGCCGCCGCCGGAGTTGCCATGCAGAATTTACATTCGGCCGTTGACGGTCCGTCGCGGAATCCGCCACCATGAATTCACTGGCCGTGTGCCCGAGTGGCTTAGGGAACCGTCTGCAAAGCGGTACACGCGGGTTCGATTCCCGCCATGGCCTCGAAAAGGAATTGCCGGTCGGCTTTCGCGCCGACCGGCAATTCCCGTTTCCGGGAATTCCCGGTCAGCCCGCGATCGCGTCCTCGGGGCGGATCGGCAGCCGGCCGACCGGCAGGCCGGTGGCGGCGCGGACGGCCGCCGCGACGGCCGCCGGGGCCACCACCGCGGGCACCGCGCTGACCGCCTTCGCGCCGAAGGTCGCCACCACGTCCCGCTCCTCCAGCAGGGCGGCGATCCGCACCTCCGGGGTGTCCAGGGCGGTGGGCAGCCGGTAGCCGGTGAGCGAGGGGTTCTGCAGCACCCCGCCCTCGGTGCGCAGGTCCTCCAGCAGCGCCAGGCCGACGCCCTGTGCCACCCCGGCCTCGATCCGGTCCTCGATCTGCCGCGGGTTCAGCGCCCGGCCGACGTCCTGCGCGACCGTCATCTCGACCACCCGGACGGCGCCCAGCTCGATGTCCACGTCCACCACCGCGCGCATCGCGCAGAAGGCGATGGAGACGAAGGCGTCGCCCTGCCCGTTCTCGTCCAGCGGCTCGGTCGGGTGCGGGCGGCACTGCGCGGTGGCCCACAGCTCCTTGCCCTCCAGCGCCTCGGCGACCGGCATGCCGAGCACCCCGTCGTACGAGGTGATCTTGCCGTCGGCGATCTGCAGCAGCTCCGCGGACATCCCGAAGTTGGCGGCGATCGGCTGCAGCAGCTGGTGGCGGACCATCAGCGCGGCGCGCTCCACCGCGCCGCCGGAGACCCAGGTGTGCCGGCCCCGGGCGGACGGCCCGGCGATCGACTGGTCGCTGTCGGCCGGCGCGATGTAGACCTCGCTGACGCCCAGCACGCTCTGCACGATCTGCCGCGCCAGGGTGGCGAAGCCCTGCCCGGAGTCGACGGCCGCGCAGATCACCGTGGCGTGGTCACCGCTGACCCGCACCGTGGCGGTGGAGACCTCGTCCTCGCCCTCGGCCCCGAGCATGTGCACCATGCCGACCGCGTAGCCGATCCCGCGCCGCACCGCGGCCGGGTCGCCGGCGCCGCCGGGCCCGCCCGGCAGCAGCCACTCGGCGTCCGGGTCGTCCACCGGCAGGGCCGGCAGCGGCTCGGCCGCGACGGCCTCCAGCAGCGCGCCCACCGGCGCGGGGCAGGTGACGGCCTGCCCGGTGGGCATCGGGTCCCCGGTGGACATCGCGTTGCGGCGGCGGATCTCCACCGGGTCCACGCCGATCCGGGCGGCCAGCTGGTCCAGCTGCGACTCGTGGGCGAAGCAGGCCTGCAGCGCGCCCTCGCCGCGCATCCGCCCGGCCGGCGGGTTGTTGGTGCGCACCGCCCAGGCGTCCACGAAGACGTTCGGGCAGACGTACGGGCCGACCGAGAAGGCCGTGGCGGCCGCCAGCGCCTCGGCGGAGACGTCCGCGTACGCGCCGCCGTCCAGCAGGATCTGCGCCTCGACCTTGACCAGCCGGCCCTCGGCGTCGGCGTGGTGGCGGTAGCGCAGCAGCGCGGGGTGGCGCGAGGTGTGGGTGTGGAAGGACTCCTCGCGGGTGAGGGTCATCTTCACCGGGCGGCCGGTGCGCAGCGCCAGCAGCGCCAGGGTGACCTGGAACGAGAGGTCCTCGCGGTCGGTGGTGGCGCCGGGCACCCCGGTGACCACCAGCCGGACCCGGTCGGGCTCCAGGCCCAGGCAGGCCGCGGTGCGGTCGCGGTCGCCGTGCGGGTCGGTGGAGGACAGGTGCAGCTCGACGCCGCCGTCCGGGCGCGGCACGGCGAGCCCGGCCTCGGCGCCGAGCGGCGCCGGGTCCTGCCGGCCGACCTGGTAGAGGCCCTCGACGATGACCTCGCCGGCCGCCTCCGGGTCCCCGGTGCGCAGCGGCAGGTGGCGGAACAGGTTGCCGTCCGGGTGCAGCGGCGGGGCGGTGAAGGCCTGCTCGGGGTCGGTGACGGCCTCCAGCGGCTCGTAGTCGACCGTGATCAGACCGACCGCGAGCCGGGCGGTGTCCGGGTGGTCGGCCGCCACCGCGGCGATCGGCTCGCCGTGGTGGCGCACCACGCCCGCGGCCAGCACCGGCCGGTCGGCGAGGATCGGGCCGGCCGGGGCGCCGTCCGGGGTGCCGTCCGGGCCGGGCGGCAGGTCGGCGGCGGTGACCACGGCGTGCACGCCGGGCAGCGCCAGCGCGGCCGAGGTGTCGATGCCGCGGATCCTGGCGTGCGGGTGCGGCGAGCGCAGCACGGCGCCCCAGAGCAGCCCCTCGGCCCAGAGGTCGGCCGCGTACGGGAAGATGCCGAGCGCCTTGGGCAGCGCGTCGCTGCGCAGCGGTGAGCTGCCCAGGCCGAACGGCTCCGGTGCGCCGCCCTCGCCGCCGTCCTGCTGGAGTGCTGCGCCGATGTCGGTAGGCGACGTCATGATGCGTGGTCGTCCTCGGGGAGCCGGATGCCGTGGGCGGGGGTGGCGCCGTACGGGACGCCGGCCTGGGCGCCGTCGTCGGCCGGGGCGCCGTGCGGGGGCGCGGGGACGTACGGGGTGCCGTGCGGCGGCGTGCCGTCGAAGGCGGCGCCGGGCAGCGGCGTGCCGTGCGCGGGGGTGGGCTGGTAGACCGGGGCGTCGTACCCGGTGTCGTAGCCGTTCTGCTGCGGGTAGCCGTCCGCGGGGTAGCCGCCGTCCGGGTAGACGCCGTGGACGGGCGTCCCGTGCGCGGGGGTGGGCTGGTACGGCTGCTCGGGGTAGCCCTGCTGCGGGTAGTAGACCTGGTCGTCGGCGGCCTGGGCGGGGATGCCCTGGACCGGCGTCAGGACGGCGGTGTCGTACACGCCGGTGTCGTAGCCGCCCTGGCCGTCGCCGTACGGCCCGCCCCCGGCCGGGGCCTCCTCGACGGGCGGCTGCGGGACGTGCTCGATCCACGCGTCGGCGTCGGTGTAGACCGGCGGGTCGGCGACCGGCTCGGGTTCGGCGGCCGGCGCCGGGGCGGCCGTCCCGTCGGCGGGCTGGTCGGCGAGCGCCGCCTCCTCCGCCTCCTCGGCCTCCAGGGCGCGCGCGTCGGCGATGCTCTGGACGGCGGCCAGCACGCCCCGGTAGCCGGTGCAGCGGCAGAGGTTGCCGCAGAGCGCCTGCCGGGCCTCGACCTCGGTGGGCCGGTGGTTGCGCTGGAGCAGGTCGTGGACCGCCATCGCCATGCCCGGGGTGCAGTAGCCGCACTGCACTGCGCCGGACTCGGCCAGCGCCTGCTGGACGTCGCTGGCGCCGCCGGCGGCCGACAGGCCCTCGACGGTGTTGATCTCGCTGTCCGCGGCCAGTGCGGCGGGCACCAGGCAGCCGGCCACCAGCTGGCCGTCCACCTGCACCGAGCAGGCCCCGCACTCGCCCTGTTCGCAGCCGTCCTTGGCGCCGGCCAGGCCGAGCCGCTCGCGCAGCACGTAGAGCAGGCTCTCACCGATCCAGGCGTCGGTGACGGGCCGTTCGAAACCGTTGACCCGCAACGTGTAGGAGGCGCACGGGCGCAGCTCGCGGCTGACCTGCGGGGTGAGGCCGAGCGGGTCGGCGTCGAGGGTCTCGATGGGGTCTGTGCTCACTTCAGCGCCCTTCCCAGTGCCCGTCGGGCCAGCACCGATACGGTACGCCGTAGCCGAACGGCGGCCGCGCTCGGCCCCTCGGTCACGGCCTCCCAGGCGCCCTCGGCGCCGTAGGTGTCGGGGACGCAGGCGGCGGCCACGTACTCGCCAAAGGCGGCGGTGGCGGCCGGGTCGATCTCCCGGCTGCCGTCCCAGTCGATGCAGCCGGCGACCCAGGCCTCGGCCTCCAGCGGGCGCAGCGGCACCGGGGCGACGGCGCCGACCGCGCAGCGCACGGCGCGCCGGGCCGGGTCGAGCACGAGGGCGACGGAGGCGGTGGCGCGGGCCGGGCCGCTGCGGCCGGTGGCCTTGAGGAAGACCTGCGGCGCGTGCAGCAGCGGGACCCGCACCCAGGTGAGCAGTTCGCCGGGGCGCACCGGGTCGAGCCCGGTGAGCAGGTGGCTGACCGGCACCTCGCGGCTGCCGCCGGCCCGGGCCAGGGTGACGCTGGCCTCCAGGGCGGCGAGCACCGGGAGGGTGTCGCCGGCCGGGGCGGCGGTGACGATGTTGCCGCCGAGGGTGCCGACGTTGCGGACCTGCGGCGGGCCGGCGGTGCGGGCGGCGTCGGCGAGCGCGGGGATGAGCGCGGCGAAGTCGGGGCGGTCCATCCGGGCGTGGGTGAGTCCGGCGCCGAGGACCGCGGTGCCGCCGTCCTCGTAGCGCCAGCCGCGCAGTTCGGTGATCCGGCCGAGCCCGACCAGGGCGGCGGGGCGCAGCCGTCCGGCGTTGACGGCCTCCATCAGGTCGGTGGCTCCGGCCACCGGTACCGCGGCCGGGGCGGCGGCCAGCGCGTCGACGGCCTCGTCGAGGGAGGCCGGCAGCATGATCGTCCGGTTCACCTGGGTCCCACCGTGCTCCACTTGCTCATCGATCGCCTGCCGCCCGCGGCCTTCGGCCGTGGTGTCCGCGTCAGCAGCCCGGCCTGGCCCGTAGGGTACGGGCGATCGGGCCGGGTTGGGCAACTCTGGCACACAATGCTCGATGATCATTTCGGGACGGGTGAACGGGACTGCCCGATTGGGACGGATACCGGGCGGTATCTGCCCCGGCCCGGATCGAGCCAGGGCAGATGTTCATCTTTTCTTGACGTCAGACGACCACTCAGAAGTTCCCGAAGCGGCACCGCGGGATCCCCGGACCCCGACGTCGGCGGGGATCACCGCACCGGCGGCGGGCCCTCGATCGGGCGGCCGGCCACCCCGGGCCGGCGCTGCCAGGGGTGCGGGCCCTCGACCGGGCGGTACTCCACGCCGAGCGCGTCCAGCACCCGCAGGTGCCCCCGCAGGCGACGCTCGAAGCCCGCGTAGTCGCGCTCCGCGGGCACCGCCGGCAGGTCCGACCAGGCGACCTCGGCGAAGGCCACCAGCCGGGGGAAGGCCCGGTAGTCGACGTCCCGGGCACTGTCCGCGAACTCGCTCCACAGGTTGGCCTGGGTGCCGATCACCCGCCGGGCGGCGGTCTCGTCCAGCTGCTCCGGCACCGGCTCGAAGCGGTAGACGTCCTCCAGCGTCCGCACGAAGCCCACCGGGATCGGCTCGTCCGGCCCGTCCGCCTGCCGGTGGTCGAGGTAGACGTGCTGCTCGGGGCACATCACCACGTCGTGCCCGGCCCGCGCGGCGGCGATCCCCCCGCCGAAGCCGCGCCAGGAGGAGACGGCGGCGCCCGGCGCCAGACCGCCCTCCAGGATCTCGTCCCAGCCGATCAGCCGGCGCCCGCGCTCCGCCAGCCAGCGGTCGAAGTGCCGGATCACGTGGCTCTGCAGCTCGTCCTCGTTGGCCAGGCCGAGCTCGCGGATCCGGGCCTGGGCGGCGGCGCTGTCCTTCCACTGCTCCTTGGGGCACTCGTCGCCGCCGAGGTGGACGAACTCGGACGGGAAGAGCTCCAGGACCTCCTCCAGCACCCCCTCGAAGAAGCGCAGGGTCGCCTCGGAGGCGTTGAGCACGTTGTGGCTGACGCCCCAGTCCGTCCAGACGCCGAGCGCGGCGGTGTCCACCACGTCGGTGTTGCCCAGCTCGGGGTAGGCGGCGACGGCGGCCTGGGTGTGGCCGGGCAGGTCGATCTCCGGGACGACGGTGACCCCGCGCGCGGCCGCGTAGGCGACGATCTCGCGCAGGTCGTCCTGGGTGTAGTAGCCGCCGTGCGGGCGGTCGTCGCGCCGACCGGCGGAGCGGTAGCCGACCATCGAGCGCTCCCGCCAGGCTCCGCGCGCGGTCAGCGCCGGGTAGCGCTTGATCTCGACCCGCCAGCCCTGGTCGTCGGTCAGGTGCAGGTGCAGCACGTTGAGCTTGTGCGCGGCCAGCAGGTCGACGAAGCGCAGCACGTCCGCCTTGGGGAGGAAGTGCCGGGCGACGTCGAGCAGCGCGCCGCGCCAGCCGAACCGCGGGGCGTCCGCGATGTCCGCGCCGGGCAGCACCCAGCCGCTGCGGCGCAGCGGGGAGCGGCGGTACGCGTCCGGGCCGAGCAGCTGGCGCAGCGTCTGCGCGCCCCACAGCGCGCCGGCCGGCCCGCCCGCGGCGACCAGGGCGTGGCCGGGGCGCACCGCGATCCGGTACGCCTCCGGGCCCAGCGCGTCGTCCTGGACCAGCTCGATCCCCGCACCCGGACGGCCGGGGCCGAGCGGCAGCCCGGTGGCGGCGCCCAGCGCGCCGCGCAGCCAGCGCTCGGCGGCGGCCAGGACGGGCGGCGCGGTCAGCGTGGTGGCGTCGTCGAGGGGGAAGTCCCCGTCCGGGCGGCGGACGGCACTCGAGGGTGCGGGGATGAGGTCCATCCCGACATCCTGCCCCCGCCCCGGACGACTGGCATAGACCAATCCGGAAACGCGGCACCATGCAAAACGGCACCGTGCAGAACGACGCCGTGCGGAACGGCCGCGCACGACGGCGCGGACCGGGTACCGCGCGCGGCACCCCCGCGGACGGTCCGCACGCCGCGGCGTCACCCGGGGCGACGCCGCGCGGACCGGCCGGTCCTACTTGTCGTCGTCGCCGCCCTGCGGCTTGCCGATGCCGTCGTAGATCTCCTTGCACATCGGGCAGACCGGGTACTTCTTCGGGTCGCGCCCGGGCACCCACACCTTGCCGCACAGCGCCACCACGGGCGACCCGGAGAGCGCGCTCTCCATGATCTTGTCCTTCTGGACGTAGTGGGCGAAGCGCTCGTGGTCGCCGTCCCCGTTGGACACCTGCGGGACGGGCTCGACCAGGGTTCCGGTGCCGAGGCCGCGCTCGGGCTCAAGAGTGCTCATAGGTGCCAAGTCTATGGGCGGCCCGGGAAACCGGGCCAGTGTCGTGCCGCCGGGGCCCCCGGTTCAGTTCAGCGTCGGGTCGTCCGGGTACGTCGCGAGCAGTGCGAGCGGCCCGCGCTGGCGGCGCAGCACCGAGCGCCAGAGCCGCTCCGGCTCGGGGCTGGAGACGTCCCCCGGCTCGCAGTCCACCAGGTACCAGGCGCCGCTCTCCAGCTCCGCCTCCAGCTGGCCGGGCGACCAGCCGGCGTACCCGGCGAAGATCCGCAGGCTGCCCAGCTCCCCGGCCAGCACCTCGGGCGGCGCCTCCAGGTCCACCAGGCCGATCGCCCCGTGCACCCGCCGCCAGCCGAGCGGCTCGCCGGTGCCCGGGTCGCCCGGCGCCACCGCGAGGCCGAGCGCCGAGTCCAGCGCCACCGGGCCGCCCTGGAAGACCACGGCGGGCCGGCCGACCAGCCGCCCCCAGCCGTCCAGCACGCTGCCGACCTCGACCGGCGTCGGCCGGTTGAGGACCACGCCGAGCGCCCCCTCGGCGTCGTGGTCGAGGAGCAGCACCACCGCCCGGGCGAAGTTCGGGTCGGTGAGCACGGGCGTCGCGACGAGCAGACGGCCGGTGTGGGACCGGCCTGCGTGCGAATGGGCCGCCGTCATGCCACACATGATCCCGCAGAACGGCGCCGTCGGGGCACCGCAACGCTCGAAACCCCGACACGCCGGACGAACACCCGTACGGACGCACCGGCGGGCGGCCCGGCACCCGGAGAGAGCACCATCACGGGAGAGGCTCACGGGAACCATCGGGACGCCCACTACCATCTACGGATGGTGGACGCCCTTACACGGTGCCGACTCGGTTTCGCCGGGGGCCCGAGCGCGCCCGTACCATCCGGTCCACCGACGGCTCCCACCGGAGCCTTCCCCACTCCTCTGGCACCCCGGATTGCGAGAACGATGACCGACGACGTCCTGCTGGTCCACGGCGGAAACCCGCTCGAAGGCGAGATCCGCGTCCGCGGCGCGAAGAACCTGGTCCCCAAGGCCATGGTCGCCGCCCTGCTCGGCCAGGGCCCCAGCAGACTGCGGAACGTCCCGGACATCCGCGACGTCAAGGTGGTCCGCGGCCTGCTCCAGCTGCACGGGGTCACCGTGCGGACCGGCGACGAGGACGGCGAGCTGATCCTCGACCCCTCCCACGTCGAGAGTGCGAACGTCGCCGACATCGACGCGCACGCCGGCTCCTCGCGGATCCCGATCCTGTTCTGCGGCCCGCTCCTGCACCGCCTGGGCCACGCCTTCATCCCGGGCCTCGGCGGCTGCGACATCGGCGGCCGCCCGGTCGACTTCCACTTCGAGGTGCTGCGCCAGTTCGGCGCCACCATCGAGAAGCACCCGCAGGGCACCTACCTGGTCGCCCCGCAGCGGCTGCGCGGCACCAAGATCGAGCTGCCCTACCCCTCGGTCGGCGCGACCGAGCAGGTGCTGCTCACCGCCGTCCTCGCCGAGGGCGTCACCGAGCTGCGCAACGCGGCCATCGAGCCGGAGATCGTCGACCTGATCTGCGTCCTGCAGAAGATGGGCTCGATCATCACGCTGGGCACCGACCGGACGATCCTGATCACCGGTGTGGACGAGCTGAACGGCTACAACCACCGCGCGCTGCCGGACCGCCTGGAGGCCGCCTCCTGGGCCTGCGCGGCGCTCGCCACCAAGGGCGACATCTACGTCCGCGGCGCCCGCCAGCTGGAGATGATGACCTTCCTCAACACCTTCCGGAAGGTCGGCGGCGCCTTCGAGGTGGACGACGAGGGCATCCGCTTCTGGCACCCGGGCGGCGAACTCAAGGCGATCGCCCTGGAGACCGACGTGCACCCGGGCTTCCAGACCGACTGGCAGCAGCCGCTGGTGGTCGCGCTGACCCAGGCCACCGGCCTGTCCATCGTCCACGAGACGGTCTACGAGTCCCGGCTGGGCTTCACCGGCGCGCTGAACCAGATGGGCGCGCACATCCAGCTGTACCGCGAGTGCCTGGGCGGCACCCCGTGCCGCTTCGGCGCGCGCAACTTCCTGCACTCGGCGGTCGTCTCCGGCCCGTCCAAGCTGATGGGCTCCGAGCTGGTCATCCCCGACCTGCGCGGCGGCTTCTCGTACCTGATCGCGGCGCTGGCGGCCGAGGGCACCTCGACCGTGCACGGCATCGACCTGATCAACCGCGGCTACGAGAACTTCATGGACAAGCTGCGGGACCTGGGCGCCCACGTCGAGCTGCCGGCCGAGCAGCTGGTCGACGCCTGACCGGTCCGGTGGAACGGCGAGAGGCCGGGCTCCCCGCGGGGAGCCCGGCCTCTCGGGCGTTCAAGGGGTGGTTCAGGCGCCCTTGGCGGCTTCCTTCAGCTTGGAGCCGGCGCTCACCTTGGCGCTGTAGCCGGCCGCGATCTGGATCGGCTCGCCGGTCTGCGGGTTGCGGGCGGTGCGGGCAGCGCGGTGGGTGCGCTCGAAGGTCAGGAAACCGGGAATGGTGACCTTCTCGTCGCCCTTGGCGACGACCTCGCCGACGATCTCGGCGAAGGCGGCCAGAACGGCGTCGGCGTCCTTGCGGGTCACCTCGGCGCGCTCGGACAGCGCGGCCACCAGCTCACTGCGGTTCATGTGTACTCCTGTGGTCTGTTCGCTTGCGGTGTGCGGGGGCCCATCGGTGCTCCCACCGGGGGGCACCCGGATGGGCCGCAGGTCCGCACACTGTGCTCATGCAGGCAATGCGTGGTCGCAGGCCGGGTCCGTACCCGATGCCGCGCGTCGGTGCCGTAGAAGGCCCGTCCGCCTGCCTGGATACGAATCCTGCCCCGACCGGCCCCGAGAAAGCCAATCGGGCCCCGGCCGAGCCACCCGAACAACGCCCGCCCGTTGGAGGTGTGACGCTCCGTCGGCTCCGGCGGACCGGGCGCGGGCGGCGGTCGGGACGACACGCCGGAAGACCAGGGGGACGTTCCGTACTTGTCGGACACGCCTGCCCCGTGCAGGGCTACCGTACGCCCTGGGACTGACAAGCCCAAACACGCCCCTCGCCCTTGTGTCGCAAGGGTTCGGGGCGGGCTTGGGCGGGTATGGCCGCGATTCGGACATTTGACCGATCCGCGACACGTCGGCGGACTCGCCGGTCAGAGCTTGACGGTGGGGAAGGAGGAGGTGTCGAGGGTGCCGACGATGCCGGGGGTCGGACGGGACTCCTCCGGGCGCTCCTGGGCGCCCGCCAGCGCCGCCTCGCGCACCGCCGAGGCCACCGTCTTGGCGACGTCCTTGTGGAACACGCTGGGGATGATGTAGTTGGCGTTCAGCTCGTCGTCGGCCACGGTGGTGGCCAGCGCCCGGGCGGCGGCGATCATCATCTCGGTGTTGACGGTGCGGCTCTGGGCGTCCAGCAGGCCGCGGAAGACACCCGGGAAGACCAGCACGTTGTTGATCTGGTTCGGGAAGTCGCTGCGGCCGGTGGCGACCACGGCGGCGGTCTGCCGGGCGATCGCCGGGTCGACCTCCGGGTCGGGGTTGGCCAGCGCGAAGACGATCGCGTCCTCGGCCATGGTGGCCAGGTCGTCGCCGTCCAGGACGTTCGGGGCCGAGACGCCGATGAAGACGTCCGCGCCCGCCACGGCCTCCTTGAGGCTGCCGGTGCGGCCCGAGCGGTTGGTGTGCTCGGCGATCCAGCGCAGGCTCTCGTTGAGGTCCTCCCGGCCCTGGTGGACCACGCCGCGGACGTCCGCCACGGTGGCGTGCTCGACGCCGGCGGCCAGCAGCAGCTTGAGGATCGCCGTCCCGGCGGCGCCGGCGCCCGACATCACCACCCGGATGTCGGCGATGTCCTTGCCGACCACCTTCAGGGCGTTGGTGAGGGCCGCGAGCACCACGATCGCGGTGCCGTGCTGGTCGTCGTGGAAGACCGGGATGTCGAGGGCCTCGCGCAGCCGGGCCTCGATCTCGAAGCAGCGCGGCGCGGAGATGTCCTCCAGGTTGATGCCCGCGAAGCCCGGGGCGATCGCCTTGACGATGGCGACGATCTCGTCGGTGTCCTGGGTGTCCAGGCAGATCGGCCAGGCGTCGATGCCGGCGAAGCGCTTGAACAGGGCCGCCTTGCCCTCCATGACCGGCAGCGCGGCGGCCGGGCCGATGTTGCCCAGGCCCAGCACCGCGGAGCCGTCGGTGACCACGGCGACGCTGTTGCGCTTGATGGTGAGGCGGCGGGCGTCCTCGGGGTTCTCGGCGATCGCCATGCAGACCCGGGCCACGCCCGGGGTGTAGATCATGCTGAGGTCGTCACGGTTGCGGATGGGCAGCTTGGACGACATCTCGATCTTGCCGCCGAGGTGCATCAGGAAGGTCCGGTCCGAGACCTTGCCGATCGACACGCCGTCGATGGCCCGGAGCTTCTCGACGATCTCCTCGCCGTGCGCGACGGACGAGGCCGCCACGGTGACGTCGATCCGCAGCGCCTCCAGGCCGGAGGCCGTCACGTCGAGGCCGGTCACCGAACCGCCGGAGGACTCCACGGCGGTGGTGATCGCGCTCACGGCGTTGCCCCGCGCCGGGACCTCCAGCCGCACCGTGATCGAGTTCGAGACACTGGGCACCGTCGCCATCGACGCTTCCTTCTTCCGTCCGTCGGCAGGTTCAACATTTTGTTGAAGGCATCGCCTGCCGCATGCTAGACCTCGATCGTCGCACCTTCCAAGGGGTAGCCAGAAATAACGTTCATTGAGTGTGCGGATCCGACAAGGGGGCGACGACTCCTTGCCTCTCCGGGCCGATGCGTTACATTGGACGGGACACCGGCTCGATCCAAGCCCCCGGGCCCAACCTTCGTCCCTTCGAGGGACCACTTGCCGCGAGGCGAGCATGGCGGGTCGGTGTCACTAGCGTCTGAAGGCCCCTCACCCGCGGGTGAGGGGCCTTCTGCGTGCCCGGACGCGCCCGGACCTGTCCGGCCGTCAGTCGTGCAGCAGCGCCGGCACGCCGGCCGCGTCCGGCAGGTCGTCCGGGCCGGACAGCACGGTCAGCCGCTGGGTCGCCCTGGTCAGCGCGACGTACAGCACCCGCAGGCCGGCCTCCGACTCGCCGGCGATGCCGGTCGGGTCGGCCACCACCGTGGCGTCGTACTCCAGGCCCTTCGCCTCCAGGCTGCCCAGCGCCACCACCCGCTCGCCCAGGCCCTCGGCCCAGCCGGCCGCCTCGGCCCGCCGGTCCATCGGCACCACGATCGCCACGGTGCCGTCCACCTCGGTCAGCAGCCGTTCCAGCTCGGCCCGGGCCCCCGCCCCGAAGGCCTCCGCCCCGGGGGCGGTGACGGCCGCGAAGCGCGGCTCCACGCCGACCCGGCGCACCGCGCTCGGCGACGGGGTGCCCGGCGCGGCCAGCGCCAGCACCTTGGCCGCGACCTCGGCGATCTCGGCCGGGTTGCGGTAGTTGACGGTCAGCGTGAAGCGCCGGCGCGGCTTCCCGGACAGCACCTCGTCCATCGCGGCCTGGGCCTCCTGCGGGAACGGCCAGGAGGACTGCGCCGGGTCCCCGACGATCGTCCAGGTCGCCATCCGGGACCGGCGGCCGATCATCCGCCACTGCATCGGGGTGAGGTCCTGCGCCTCGTCCACGATCACGTGCGCGTACTCGGTCCGCTCCACCGGCCCCTTCGCCCGCTGGCGGGAGCTGCGGTCCGCGAAGGTGGTGACCTCGTCCAGACCGCTCAGCAGGTCGACCGCGTCCACCTCGCGCACCTTCGGCCGGGCCGGCTCGCCGAGCAGCACCTGCAGCTCGTCGACCAGCGCGACGTCGTGGGCGGACAGCGCGCCCTCGCCCTTCGGCGACAGGTGGCGCCAGGAACCGGCCAGCAGCCGCGCCTCGTCCGGCGTGACGGCCCGACGGGCGATCCGGTTGGTGTGCCGGTGGTGCTTGAGCGTGCCGAGCACCCGGCGCGGGCTCAGGGCCGGCCACCAGGCGTCCAGGAAGTCCAGGAAGGACGCCTCGTCCGAGACGTACTCGTCGAAGGACTCCTTCTCCTCCTGGCGCTGCTCGCGGGCGTAGTGGTCGGCGGGCCTGGGCAGGTGCCGGGTGGCCTCCTGCCACAGGGCGTCCAGCAGCAGCCGGCGGGCGCGCGGGCGCAGCAGGTTCAGCGGGGTGCCGCCGGAGCCGATCACGTTGCCCCGCACGGCCTTGAGGCGGCCCGCGTCCAGCCTGAGCACCTCGCCCCGGGCGACCACCTTCAGCTCCTGCGGCGCGCCCAGCTCCAGCGCCGCCCTGGCGGCCCGGCGCAGCAGCTGCACCATCCGGGCCGAGCCCTTGACCCGGGCCGCCTCGGGGCTGTCGTAGGTGCCCGCCTCGATGCCGTCCACCAGCGAGCCGACCGCCCGGATGGCGACCTGGCCCTCCTCGCCGAGCGAGGGCAGCACGCCCTCGGTGTAGGAGACCAGCAGCGGGGTCGGCGAGACCACCAGGATGCCCCCGGCGTAGCGGCGGCGGTCCTGGTACAGCAGGTAGGCGGCCCGGTGCAGGGCCACCGCGGTCTTGCCGGTGCCGGGGCCGCCGGTGACGAGGGTGGCGCCGGCCGCGGCGGCGCGGATCACCTCGTCCTGCTCCTTCTGGATGGAGGAGACGATGTCGCGCATCGAGTGGCTGCGGGCGCGGCCGAGCGAGGCCATCAGGGCGCCGTCGCCGACCACGGCCAGCTCCTCGCCGTCCAGGGTGGGCGTGAGGTCGGGGCGCAGCAGGTCGTCCTCGACGCCGATCACCCGGCGGCCCTTGGAGCGGATCACCCGGCGGCGGATCACCCGGCCGGGCTCGACCGGGGTGGCCCGGTAGAAGGGCGCGGCGGCGGGGGCCCGCCAGTCGATCACCAGCGGGCCGTACTCGGCGTCGAGGACGCCGAGGCGGCCGATGTGGAGGGTCTCGGCGACGGCCGGGTCGGCCGGGTCGAGCGGGGTGTTCGACGGGATGCCGTGCTCCTCCGGGGCGTCCGCCCGCTGGAGGTCGATCCGGCCGAACAGGAAGTCCTCGAACTCGTTGTTGAGCCGTTGGAGGTGGGCACCGGCCCGGTAGACCTGGGCGTCGCGCTCGGCCAGCGCACCGGGGGTGCCGACCTGCACCCGCTTGGCGGCGTCCTCCAGGATGTACTCGGCCTCGGCGAGCTTCTCCTCCAGCCGGTGGTAGACGGTGTCCAGGTGCTGCTGCTCGCCGGCGATCTCGCGTTCGCGCACGGTCTCGTGGTCGGCGGCGGGGGTGGTGTCCGTGTTGCTCTGCATGGCCTCGGTGGTTGCGGCGGATATCCGGCTCCGGAAAACGAGCGGACGGATGATCCTACGCCCCGGCCGGTGCGGCGCGCCGCACCGGGACGGCGTCGGAGGCGCATCGGTTCGGACACGGCGGCCGGTGCGCGGACAGCGCGAAGGCCGCCCCCCGCTGAGCGGTGGACGGCCTTCACTGTGAACATGGGGTGGTGGAGATGCCGGGAATCGAACCCGGGTCCAGTGGAGTTAATTCAGGGCTTCTCCGAGCGCAGTCCGCTGTGCTTTTCTCGGCCCTGGCGGTCACACGGACGAGCCGCCAACAGGCCCAGCTGCTGTTTGATTTCCCATCCACCCTCGCAGCCCGGGCGGACGGTTGAGTTCCCTAGATTATGCCAGGGTCCGGGTCGGGAACCCCCCGGTCTGACACCCAAGCGCTATCGTTGCTTAATTAGGCAGCGAGAGCGAACTGCTGGGAATCGCGCTTAGAGTTGGCGATTATTTTTTTGCGACACGTGGTTAACGAGATCATTGCCGCGTTCCTCGGCTCGCTTCCCCTGTTTCAACATCCCCTGTCGAAACCGATCATCCCCATGTTTTGTTGAGAAACAGCCGGACGGTGACCGTCCGTGTTGCTGGCGCCATAGTACGCGAGGCGACGGGCGAGGGTCCAGCGGATTAACCCTGGCGGCGCCGGGCGGCCGCCACGGCACGCGCCGTCTCGCGGGTGTCCTGCTTCTCGCGCAGCGTCTGCCGCTTGTCGTACAGCTTCTTGCCGACCGCGAGCGCGAGTTCGAGCTTCACCCGGCCGTCCTTGAAGTACAGCGAGAGCGGGACCAGCGTGTGGCCCGCGTCGCGGACCTTGGTCTCGATCTTGCGGATCTCCAGCTTGTGCAGCAGCAGCTTGCGCTTGCGCCGGGCCGCGTGGTTGGTCCACGTCCCCTGGGTGTACTCGGGGATGAAGACGTTGTCGATCCAGGCCTCGTGGTTCTGGATGTACGCGTAGCCGTCGACCAGGTTGGCCCTCCCCTCGCGCAGTGACTTCACCTCGGTGCCGGTGAGCACGAGGCCGCACTCGTAGGTGTCGAGGATCGTGTACTCGTGTCGCGCCTTCTTGTTCTGCGCGATCAGCTTCTGTCCGGTTTCCTTTGCCATAGCGCGGCCATTCTCGCACTTCGGGCCGGGCGGGGCAGCCCCTTTAGCCGCGGGTCCCGGCCCTCAGGCGCGGGTTCCGAGCCCGGCCAGCACCCGCAGGGCGAGCGCGTCGGCGTCCTCGCCGGCGGTCGCCGGGACGTCCGGGGCGAGGCCGGTGCCCTCCGGGGAGCGGCCGGCCGGGGTGTAGTAGCGGCCCACGGTCAGCTCCAGGACGGCGCCGTCGGCGAGCCGGCTGGGCTGCTGGACGGTGCCCTTGCCGAAGGTCCGGGAGCCCACCACCACGGCGCGGCTGCGGTCCTGGAGGGCGCCGGTGAGCAGCTCGGCGGCGCTCATCGTGCCGCCGTCGACCAGCACCACCAGCGGGGTGCGCTGGTCGCCGCCGGGCGGGGCGGTCAACTCCCTCGTCCCGCCGCGCTCCTGGTACGAGCCGACCGGGCCGCCGTCCAGGAAGATCCCGGCGGTGCCGGCGGCCTCCTCGACCAACCCGCCCGAGTTGCCGCGCAGATCGAGCACCACGCCGGTGTGCGGGACGCGCAGGGCGGCGCGCACCTGGTCCGTCACTCCGCTGGTGAAGGCCCGGACGGCGATCCGCAGCACGCCCTTGTCCAGGTGCTCGGCGGTGACCTGCCGGCTGTCCAGCAGGGCCCTGCGCAGCTGCAGTTCGCGGATCTCGCCGGTGCCGCGCTGCACGGCGAGGGTGACCTCGGTGCCGGCCTTGCGCTCGCCGTCCCGGCCGCGCAGCCGGGCCACCACCTCGGTCACCGGCAGCCGGTCGGCCTGGTCCTGGTCGATCCGCAGCAGCCGGTCCCCGGCGGCGATCCCGGCGGTGGCGGCGGGCCCCCCGGGGGCGACCTGGGAGACGGCGGTGACGCCGTCCTCACCGCGGCCCACGGAGAGGCCGACGCCGAGGTAGCGGCCGTCCAGGCCCTGGGTGAACTCGGCGTACTCCTGGGCGCTGTAGTAGGCGCCCCAGCGGTCGCCGTTGGCCCCGAGCAGGTGCTCGGCCTGCTGCTCGGACAGTGCGGACCCGGCCGGGTCCGCGGGCGGGCCCGCGGCGGCGGCCGCCACCGGCGCGGTGTCGGCGGACGAACGGCGCACCGGGTCGGCGGGGTCGCCCCAGGCGCCGGAGGCGGCCCCGGCCAGCAGCACGACGCCGAACACCAGGCTGAGGGTGGCCACCTGACGTGCCCTGCGCGGAGTTTCCAGCATGGCACCGGAGTGTAGACACGCGTCGGCCGCGCCGGGCCGGAACGACCGACGGCGGAACGGCGGCGGCCCCGGACGGCGCAGTGCCGTCCGGGGCCGCCGGGGCCCTCGGGGTCAGACCTTGAGGTACTTGCGGAGCGTGAAGAACGCCGCCACACCGGCCATGCCCATACCGACCACGACCAGCAGCGGTATCACCGCGAGCACCGAGCCGAGGCCGATGAAGTGGATGAACTGCACCCGGTCGGCCAGCCAGCCCTGGACGAAGAAGTGCCCGCCGACCAGCAGTCCGGAGGCCATCACCGCGCCGAGCAGCGCGGAGAACGCGGCCTCGGCGATGAACGGCATCTGGACGTAGAAGTTCGAGGCACCGACCAGGCGCATGATGCCGGTCTCGCGCCGCCTGCTGTACGCCGAGACCCGGACGGTGTTCACGATCAGCAGCAGGGCGACGAACAGCATCAGCACCATGATCACGAAGGCCGCCGTCTGCAGGCCGTTGAGCAGGCCGAACAGGTTCTCCAGGATCTTCCGCTGGTCCTCGACCGACTTGACGCCGGGCTTGCCCGCGAAGGCGCTCTGGATGACGTCGTACTTGGTCGGGTCGTTGAGCTTGACCCGCCAGGACTGCGGCATGGCGTCCGGGCCCAGGACGGAGATGAGCGGGTTGTCCGGGTTCATCTCCTTCCAGTGCTTGTAGGCCTCGGCCGAGCTCTCGAACGTCGAGGACTGGACGACCGAGTCCATCTTGTCCAGCTGGGCCTTGATGTCCTGCACCTGCTGGTCGGTCGCCGCACCCTTGTCGCACTGGGGCGAGTTGCGGGCGTCCGACTTGGTGCAGAAGTAGATGCTCACCTCGACCTTGTCGTACCAGTACCCCTTCATGGAGTTCACCTGGTCGCGGACCAGGAGCGAGGAACCGGCGAGGGCGAGGGAGAGCGCGACGCTGACCACGACCGCGATGGTCATCGTCAGGTTGCGGCGGAGACCCACACCGATCTCCGACAGGACGAACTGGGCACGCATGCGGGAAACACTCCAGGGTCGGTACTGCTGGTCTGGCGACGCGGGCGGACGGGCCCACGGGTTCAGCGCCGGTCGGTCAGTGCTGGTACCCGTAGACGCCGCGGGCCTGGTCGCGGACGAGCAGCCCCTTGTCGAGCTCGATGACGCGCTTGCGCATCTGGTCGACGATGGCCTGGTCGTGGGTCGCCATGAGCACCGTGGTCCCGGTGCGGTTGATGCGGTCGAGCAGCTTCATGATGCCGACCGAGTTCTGCGGGTCGAGGTTGCCGGTGGGCTCGTCCGCGATCAGCAGCATCGGGCGGTTCACGAAGGCGCGGGCGATCGCGACGCGCTGCTGCTCACCACCGGAGAGCTCGCCCGGCATGCGGTCCTCCTTGCCGCCGAGGCCGACCAGCTCCAGCACCTCGGGCACCACCTTGTTGATGGCGCTCTTGGGCTTGCCGATCACCTCCAGCGCGAAGGCGACGTTCTGCGCGACCGTCTTGTTCGGCAGCAGGCGGAAGTCCTGGAACACGGTGCCCAGCTGGCGGCGCATGTGCGGCACCTTCCAGTTGGACAGCTTGCCGAGGTCCTTGCCCAGCACGTGCACCTCGCCCGTGGAGGGGCGCTCCTCGCGCAGGCACAGGCGCAGGAAGGTGGACTTGCCCGAGCCGGACGAGCCGACCAGGAAGACGAACTCGCCCTTCTCGATCTCCAGCGAGACGTTGTCCAGGGCGGGACGGTTCTGCTTGGGATAGGTCTTGGAGACGTTGTCGAATCTGATCACGGCTGCATCACGGAGGCCATCCTAGGCGGCGCCAGTCCTCGGTCGGTCCACCCCGGGCGCCCGGCCCGGGGGCGGGCGGAGGGGGCGGACAGGGCCGCTCCCGGTCTGGGACCATACGCGAAGCGGCGGCGGGCTCGCAGTGCCTGGACGGGACAGCACCCGGAATCTGGGGGACAATGTCCGGTTATGCCCCGAAAATTGCGAGGCATCTCACAGCCCGGGAGCCGGAACGGGCAGAACCTGGCAGAGTGGAGGTGGCGGCCGCGACCGGCCGCTCCCCCGCACAGGGCAAGAAGAGGAACCAAAGCCCGGTCCGGTGCGTTGGCTGTAGCAGCGAGGAGGAGATCGCATGACCTGCGACCATCTGGTGTGCGCCAACTGCAACGGCCGCGTGAGCGACGGGCGTTGCCCGGTCTGCCGCGCCAACCGGGCCCGGCTGCAGGAGCAGCAGGGGCCCTTCGCCGCGCTCTCCCCCGCGATGCTGCTGGCCCTGCTGGCCGGTCTGCTCGCGGTGGCGCTGATCGCGCGGCAGGCGCTGGCCTGATCCCGAACGGGACGACGAGGAGACGACGAAAGGGCCCCCGACCTCGGTCGGGGGCCCTTTCGTCACTGCCTCGCGCGGTTACTCCGCGGCGGTCTCGCGCTGCTTGCGCCACCGGATGCCGGCCTCGATGAAGCCGTCGATGTCGCCGTCCAGCACGGCCTGCGGGTTGCCGGCCTCGAACGCCGTCCGGACGTCCTTGACCATCTGGTACGGGTGCAGCACGTAGGAGCGCATCTGGTTGCCCCAGGAGCTGCCGCTGTCCTTGAGCGCGTCCATCGCCGCCTTCTCCTCCTGGCGGCGCCGCTCGAGCAGCTTGGCCTGGAGGACGTTCATCGCGGACGCCTTGTTCTGGATCTGCGAGCGCTCGTTCTGGCAGGACACCACGATGCCGGTCGGCAGGTGCGTGATGCGCACCGCCGAGTCGGTGGTGTTGACGCCCTGGCCGCCGGGGCCGGACGCGCGGTAGACGTCCACCCGCAGCTCGCCCTCGTCGATGTCGACGTGGTCGGACTGCTCGACGACCGGGAGCACCTCGACACCGGCGAAGGAGGTCTGCCGGCGGCCCTGGTTGTCGAACGGCGAGATGCGGACCAGGCGGTGGGTGCCCTGCTCGACGGAGAGCGTGCCGTACGCGTACGGCGCCTTCACGGTGAAGGTCGCCGACTTGATGCCGGCCTCCTCGGCGTACGAGGTGTCGTACACCTCGGTCGGGTACCCGTGCCGCTCGGCCCAGCGCAGGTACATGCGCATCAGCTGCTCGGCGAAGTCGGCGGCGTCCACGCCACCGGCCTCGGCACGGATGTTGATCAGCGCCTCGCGGGCGTCGTACTCGCCGGACAGGAGGGTGCGGACCTCCAGCTCCTCGACGGCCTTCTGGAGCGCGACGAGCTCGGCCTCGGCCTCGGTGCGGGTGTCCGCGTCGTCCTCGGCCTCGGCGAGCTCGAACAGCACGCCCAGGTCGTCGACCCGGCTGCGCAGGCCCTCGACCCGGCGCAGTTCGCCCTGGAGGAAGGAGAGCCGGCTGGTCACCTTCTGCGCGGACGCGACGTCGTCCCACAGGTTGGGGGCCGCCGCCTCCTCCTCCAGGACCGCGATGTCGGCCCGGATCTTGTCCAGGTCGAGGACGGCCTCGATCGACCCCAGGGTCGTCTCGAGGTTCTTGAGCTCTTCGGAAGGATCGACGGCTGCCACGCCCCCAGCGTAATGGTTCCGGGGGTGGGCATGACGACACCGGGGTCCTCCGGCCCTCCCGCACCGGCCCCGCCAGCCGCTACGGCGCCCGCGGAGCCGTGCTGTGCACCGCCGGACGGGCCGGGCGGGGGGCGCCCGGGCCGGTGTCGGCGAAGGCCGTCCAGGCCGCCGCGGCGCCCGCCAGCAGCAGCACGGTGGCCAGCAGCACGGCCAGCATCCGGCGGCGGCGCAGCAGCGCCTGCCGGTCCCGGCGCTGCCCGGCGCCCGGGGCGGTGCGCTGGGCGCGGGACTCGGCGGCGTACGCGGCCAGTTCGTCCGCGGACGGGCGGCGCAGGCTGGTGTGGGTGTCCCGGGTCGAGTCGGGGGCGGTGCCGGGCACCAGCGGGACGGCCGGGCCGCGGCGGCGCTTGTGGGTGCCCGGGCCGGCGTCCACCTCGGCGTAGACGGCCTCGCCCGGCGTGAGCGCCTCCTCGGCCGGGGCCCGGCCCTGGGAGGGCACCGCCAGCACCGGCAGGCCGGCCAGCGAGGGCAGCTGCTCGCGCAGCCGGGCGGCCAGCTCGGCGGCGCGCAGCCGCGAGGCCGGGGCCTTGGCCAGGCACTCGGAGATGATCCGCCACAGGCCGTCCGGCAGGCCGGGGATCGGCGGCACCTGTTCGGTGACGTGCCGGCGCAGCACCGCGCCGGTGTGCCCGCCGCCGAAGGGGGTGGATCCGGCCAGCAGCTCGTAGAGCACGGTGGCGAGGGCGTAGATGTCGACGGCCGCGCGCGGTTCCAGGCCCTCGATGATCTCGGGCGCCAGGTAGTCGGGGGTGCCGATGATCCGGGTGGCCCGGGTGCGGCGGGGGGCGTCGACCAGGCGGGCGACGCCGAAGTCGGTGAGCTTGGCGCGCGGGGCGGCGCCCGGACCGGGGGCGGCGGCGAGGTCGAGCAGCACGTTCTCGGGCTTGACGTCGCGGTGGACGATGCCGGCCGCGTGCGCGGCGGCCAGGCCGTCGGCGACGTCCGCGATGATCGAGGCGGCGGTCTGCGGGGGCAGGGCGCCGTCGCGCTCGAGCCGGGAGCGCAGGTCGGTGCCCTGGACCAGTTCCATCACCAGGGCGAGGTCGCTGCCGTCCACGACCATGTCGCGCACGCCGACCACCCGGGGGTGGTCGAGGCTGGTCAGCGCGGCGCGCTCCTGGACGAAGCGGCCGACCAGCACCTGGTCGGCGGCCAGGTCCTCGCGCAGCAGCTTGACCGCGACCGGGCCGTCGGGCCCCTCACCGAGCCAGACCGTCCCGGCCGAACCCCGGCCGATGACCTGGTGGACGGTGTACCGGCTGCCGATCTTGCGTGCCAATGCTGCTCCGTGGGCGGCGCGGGAGCGCTCCGGGGGGCCCGGTGCGCTCGGTGGGGCGGGACAACAGCGACCAACCTACGCGCCCCGACCCCCCGTGCGGGCCGCCTGAGGGCCCCGGACGGGCAGTCCCGGGCGAGAAATCTCGAAAATTGTCGACAAAGCGTCAATCCTGCTGTCCGGGCGCGGCGTCGCGTCCGGACGGCCCCGCGGGACGGAACCGTCCCGGCGTCAGTTCTTCGAGCTGCCGAACAGCGCGTCCGCCCAGTCCCGCACCGTGGTGAACCAGCTCTGGACGTTGTCCCAGTAGTGCGGCAGCGGCGTGAAGTTCCACAGCGCCAGCCCGGCCACGAACAGCACCAGCAGCACCACCAGGCAGCCCTTGAGGCAGCCGAGCCCCGGGATGTACATCCGGTTGCGGCTGCGCGGGCGCCGCTCGCGCGGCGGGGCGGGCTCGCGGCGGGGCTGCTCGCGCGGCTCCTCGCGGCGCTGCGGGGGCTCCCGGTGCTGCGGCGCCGGCGGCTCGGCCCGGCGCGGCACCGGGGCCGGCGGGGGCGGCGGTGGGTAGCCGCCCTGCGGCTGCGACTGGCCGTACCCGGCCGGGGCCTGCCGGTAGCCGCCGGGCGGCTGCGGGCGGCCGCCCTGCTGCGACGGGCCGCCGTAACCGCCCGGACTGGCCTGGCCGCCGTAACCGCCCTGGCCGCCCTGGCCTCCGTAGCCCCCCTGGCCGCCCTGACCACCCCGTCCGGCCTGGTACGGCGGCGGGGCCACCGGCGGGCGCTGGGCGTACCCGGGCGGCGGGGCCTGGTGCCGCGGGTCCTGCCGGTAGCCGGCCGGCGGCTGCGGCTGGTAGCCCTGGCCCGGCCGGCCGCCCTGTCCGGCCTGGAACGGCGGCGGGGCGACCTGCGGGTCCTCGAAGTCCTCCGGGCCGAAGTAGCCGACCTGGGTCTGCTGGTTGCGGTCCCGGGCCGCCTGCAGCTGGGTCTGCCAGGGGTGCGGCGCCTCCTCCTTCGGCGCACCGGGCGGGGGCGGCGGCACGGCCGTGGGCGGCAGCACCTGGGTGCGGTCGGCGGCCCCGTACGGCGGCGCGGCCGGCGGCTGGGTGCTCATCACCCGGGTCGCCGCGGCCGGGTCGTAGTGCGAACCGCCCTGGCCCGCCGGCGGCGCCTCCGGGAAGGGCGGCGCCAGGTCCGGGACGACCGGGGCGCTGCCGGGGACGGCGGCCGGCCGCGGGTCGGGCACCAGCAGCGCGCCGACCGCGAGCGCCTCGTCCACCGCGGCCGGCGAGGCGTGCACCCCGACCCCGGCCGCCACCACGCGCAGCGCGCGGGCCAGCGAGGTGGCGCCCGGGCGCTGCGCCGGGTCCTTGCGCAGGCAGCGCTCGATGACCGTCCACAGCGGCTCGGGCATGGTGCTGGGCCGCTGCGGCTCCTGCGCCAGGTGGGCCTGCAGGACGGCGAGCGCGCCGTCGCCCTGGAACGGCTGCCGGCCGGTGACCAGCTCGTACAGCATGATCCCGGCGCCGTAGACGTCCACCGCCGAGGTCTGCGGCCGGCCCTCGGCGGACTCCGGGGCGACGTAGGCGGGGGTGCCGACGAACTCGTGGGTGCGGGTGATGCCCGGGGAGTCGGCGAGCCGGGCGATGCCGAAGTCGGTGAGCATCGGGTGCATCTGCTCGGTGCCCTCGACCAGCAGCGAGGAGAGCAGGACGTTGGCCGGCTTGAGGTCGCGGTGGACGATCCCGTCCGCGTGGCTGGCCGCCAGCGCGTCCGCGACCTGGGCCATCAGCAGGGCGCCGGCGATCGGGCTGAACGGGCCGTTGGCGCGCAGGTACCGGGCCAGGTCGGGGCCGTCGACGAGGTCCATCACCAGGGCCAGCAGCTCGCCCTCGACGACCAGGTCGCGGACCCGGACGATGTTGGGGTGGGTCAGCCGCAGCAGCAGCGAGCGCTCGCGCAGGAAGCGCATCACGACGTCCGGGTCGGCCGCCAGCTCCTCGCGCAGTACCTTGATGGCCACCAGCTGCCCCGGCTCGCTGCCGGGCACCTGGACGTCGGGGCGCACCCGGCCGCGCCAGACCGTGCCGGTGGCACCCCGTCCGAGGGTCTCCTCAAGCAGATACTTGCTGCCGACTGGCCGCACCTGTCGCACTCCTCGCCGTGCCGCCCGCGCGGGGCGCTCCTCCGCCGGTGCGGTGAGCCTGCCGGGCCCGTGTCTGCGGCCACTCTAACCGTGTCCGTTCGGGTTTCAGAGGCAACCGGCAGGCCATCCAGGAGGTGGTGGGGGACATCCCCTAGGGGACCGTCCGGAGCCGGTCGGCGGGCCCGTCGACGGGGTCGTCCCGGCACCGGTTGACCTGACCCTCCGTCGCCTCCACCATGGCGGTGATCGCAAGATCGTCAAATCCGGTACCGTGCGCGGACTGTCCGTGACGGATGGCAGGATGGACACTCGCCACTCGTGTGGCCCAAAGGGTCGCCGCGACCGCCCCGCGCGTCCGCGACGCCACCGGACGGGCTCCACACCAGCAGAAGGGACCCGCGGGCGAGATGCAGATCCGGCTGACCGTCCTCCGACCGCGCAGCGGCCCGACCGCCGCCGGCTCCGCCATCCCCTACGTGGACGTGCTGGTCACCGCGCCCGTCGGCACCGCGCTCGGCGCCCTCGCGGGCGCGCTCGCGGGCGCCGTCGGCGTGCGCGGGCCCCGGGCCGCCACCCATGTGCACCTGTACGCCGGGGCGCACCGGGTGGACGAGCACACCCTGCTCGGCCACCCCCCGCTGCTCGACGGCGCCGTCCTCAGCCTCAACGAGCCCGACCCCACCGCCGACGAGCCCGACGACACCCCCGCCGTCGCCGAACTGCGCGTCGTCGGCGGCCCGGACGCCGGCGGCGTGCACCGGCTGCACGGCCGCGAGATCCGGATCGGCCGCTCCGGCGAGGCCGACGTCCCGCTCGACGACCCCGACGTCTCCCGGCTGCACCTGGCCCTGCACCTCGCCGACGACGGCCGGATCACCGTCCGGGACCTCGGCTCCACCAACGGCACCACCCTGGACGGCCGGATCGTGCCGCCCGGCGGCACCGAGGAGGCCGTCCCGCTGGAGCCCGGCGGCCTGCTGCGGATCGGCGAGTCCACCCTGCAGGTGACCACCCCCGACCGCACCGACGCCCCCGGCAGCGGCCGCGCCGCCGTGCCCGACGGCCACGGCCACCTCCAGCTCGCCGCCCCCGGCCCGGCCCGGCCCGCGCCGCCCCCGGCCGAGCCGCCCGCCGCCCCCGAACCCGCCCCGGGCCGCGGCCGCGGCCTGCTCTCGCTGCGGCTCGGCCGCACCGCCGAACCGCCCGGCCAGGAGAGCGCCGAACGCCACCACACCGCCGTCCGGCTCCGCCAGGCCGCCGCCCAGCGCGAGCGCTGGCCGGACCTCGCCACCCTGCTGCTCAACGCCGTCGGCCCCGGCCCGCGGCTCTGGGAGCGCGGCCCCGGCCACCCCGACGCGCTCACCCTGCGCCTGGGCACCGCCGACCGCCCCCTCCCCCCGGCCGGGGGCGGCCCCACCGGCGGCCCCGGCACCGCGCCCGGCGCGACACTGCCCGCCGTCCCGGTCACCCTCGACCTGCAGACCGCCGGCAGCCTCGGGCTCAGCGGCCCCCGCGCGCGCCTCGACGCGCTCACCCGCGCCGTCGTCGCCCAGCTCGTCGCCCTGCACCCGCCCACCGGCCTCAGCCTCGTCGTCGTCGACGCCGACCCGGCGCGCACCCCCGAGGAACGCGCCGACACCTGGGCCTGGGCCCTGTGGCTGCCGCACCTGCGGCCGGCGGACGGCCAGGACTGCCGCCTGCTGCTCGGCCTCGACGACGAGCAGGCGACGGCCCGGCTCGACGAACTCACCGCCCGGCTCAACGGCCCGATCGGCCTCGGCGGCCACCCCGCCACCGTCGTCGTGGTCGACGGCCGCCCGGCCACCGAGCACGCCCGGCAGGCGGTCGACCTGCTGCTGCGCCAGGGCCCGGCCGTCGGCATCTTCCCGGTCTGCCTCGCGGAACAGCCCGAACTGCTCCCCCGCGGCCTCGGCGCCACCGCCCTCGTCACCGGAGAGGTCGGCACCCACCTCTCGCTGGACCGTCCGGTCGCCCGCGGCCGGGAGACCCTGCACGAGGTCTCGCTGGACGCCGTCTCCGACGCCTGGGCCGAGCGGCTCGCCCGCCTGCTCGCCCCGCTGCGGGAGGCCGTCCCGGCCGCCCGCGGACCGCTGCCCGACGCGCTGCGACTGCTCGACCTGCTCCAGCTCGACACCGTCACCCCGGCCAAGCTCTCCGCCCGCTGGGCCGCGCACGCCGGCGGCATCGGCGCGGCCACCGCGCTGCTCGGCACCACCCGGGACGAGCTCTGCACCCTCGACCTGGCCGACCCGGAACTCGCCCTGCCCTCCCCCGACCCGGGCGGCCCGCACCTGCTGATCGGCGGCGCCCGCGGCTCCGGCAAGACCGAACTGCTGCGCACCCTGGTCGCCTCGCTCGCCGTCTCCGAACGCCCGGAGCGCCTCGCCGTCACCCTCATCGAGGGCCGGGCCACCGAGGACGGCCTGGACGGCTGCACCGAGCTGCCGCACGTCACCGGCCGGGTCAACGCCGCCACCGACCCGCGGGCCGCACTGCTCGCCGCAGAGGCCCTGGAGGACGAACTCGCCCTGCGCGAGCGACTGTTCGACGGCCTCGACTTCGCCTCCTGGCACGCCGCCCGGATCCTGGACGGCCGGCCGGACCTCGCCGCGGGCGTGGACGCCGTCCCGGTGCCCGCCACCGTGGGCGCCCCCGCCCCGGCCCCGCCGCGCATCGTCCAGCCGCGCAGCCCCGACGGCCCGCGGCCCGCGACCGCCCCCTCGGGTGCCGTCCCCGCCCGGCTGGTCGTCGTCGTCGACGACTACGAGGCCCTGCTCTCCCCCACCTCGCCGGCGGGCCGCCCGCTGGCCCGGGCCCTCGCCGCCGTCGCCCGCCGCGGCGGCCCGCTCGGCGTCCACCTCGCGGTGGCCACCGGCCGGCCGGAGGAGAGCGCCGGCACCGAGGTCGACGAGGCGGCCCTGCTCCGGATCGCCCTGCGCACCGAGGACCCGGCCGACTCCGACCTGCTGATCCACCTCGGCGACGCCGCCGGCCTCCCCGAGGACACCCCGGGCCGCGGCTACCTGCGCCTCCCGGACGGCGGCGTCACCGCCTTCCAGACCGCCCGGATCAGCGGCCGCATCCCGCGCACCGCCACGCTGCGGCCCACCGTCGTCGCCATCGACCCGCTGCAGCTCGGTGCCCCGCCGGCCCGCCGCCCGGTCCGCGAGCTCGGCAACGGCCCCACCGACCTCGCACTGCTGGCCAGCGCCCTCCAGCGCGCCACCGCCCGCTAGGGGGTTCCGGGCCGCACCCGGTCGGGTGCGGCCCGGCAGGGGCGGGTGCGGCCCGGTGCGGTCAGGAGCAGTAGGTGCCGCGCTTGACCAGGGCGAGGCCGGTGACCCTGGCGCCGTCCATGGTGAACTCGTAGACCCAGCCCTCGCCGCTGCGCACGCCCTCGGCCGGCAGCTCGTACTTGCCGTCCTTGCCCGGCTTGAGGCCCTTGCCGTCGTAGGCCCGCTTGAGCTCCTCCTCCGTCGAGCCCGCGCCGACGCCGTCGGCGGTCCGGGTGCCGGCCGGGGCGACGAGTTCGCGCAGGCCCTTCGTCCCGAAGCCGACCCGGCCGGTGGTGAGGAAGGCCTGGTCGTGGGTCCTGATGGCCGTCTCGAGCGCCTTGGCGTCCTTGGAGAGCCGGTCCAGCTCCGCCTGGTCGGCGGCGTTCTGGTCCAGCCGCACCTTCTCCCGCTTGTAGTACTCCATCATCTGCTGCGGCGAGGAGCCGGGCGGCAGCGTCTCGTGGGTCTTCAGCTTCGCCAGGACCTCGTCCAGCTTGGCGACGTAGGCGTCGGACTTGGCGCGGGCGTCCGTCTCGGCCGCCATCCGATCCGGGCACGAACGAACCGGCGGGGCCCGCGTCCGAAGACGCGGGCCCCGCCGGTTCAGCCGTCCGTCAGCGCATCGAACCGGTGCGCAGCAGGGTGCGGATGACGCGCATCGCGACCGAGAGGCTGGACAGCTCGTAGTTGTCCGAACCCCTTATGTCGTCGAGGGTGCTCTTGGCGCGGTTCAGCAGCGTGCTGTTGAGCTCCGCCCAGGCGGTGTAGCGCTCCTCCGGGGTGGCGCCCTCCGGGCCGCAGACCAGGATGTCGGCGGTCAGCGCCGCGTGCGCCGCGAAGAGGTCCTCGCGGATCGAGGCCCGGGCCATCGACGACCAGCGGTCGGTCCGGGGCAGCTCGATGATGCGGTCCAGCAGGTGGGTGATCTGCAGGCGGTCGGCGAGGTCGTAGTAGAGCTCGGCGACGTCCGCGACGTCCTTGCCGGAACGGTCCGCGACCTCGGTGATGTCCAGGGTCGGGAAGGTCGAGGACAGCCCGGCGACCCGGGTCGCCAGCTCCTCCGGCACGCCGGCCGCGGCGAGCTCCTCGTAGACGGACTCGAACCAGGCCAGGTCCTCGCCGCGCAGCGGCTTGGGCAGCGAGCCCCAGACCTGGTTGACCCGGTCGTGGAAGAACTCGATGGTGCCGGCGATGTCGAGCGGCTGGCGGCGGTTGTTGAGCATCCACCGGGTGGCGCGCTCGACCAGGCGCCGCGAGTGCAGCCGCATCTTGGTCTGGCCGCGGGCCGGGACCTTGTTGTCCAGGCCCTCGATCTCGCCCCAGATCTCCTCCAGGCCGAAGACGGCCCGGGCGGCGGTGTGGGTGCGGGCGATCTCCTCGTAGGTCGCGCCGGTCTCCTCCTTCAGCCGGAAGGCGAAGGTGCAGCCACCGCGGTTGATCGTGTCGTTGACGATCAGGGTGGTGATGATCTCGCGGCGCAGCGCGTGGTTGTCGATCGCCTCGGCGAACCGGGCCCGCAGCGCGCTCGGGAAGTAGTCGTGCAGCGCGGTGCGGAAGTACGGGTCGTCGGGCAGGTCGGTGGCGAGCAGCTCGTCGGCCAGCGTGATCTTGGTGTACGCGAGCAGGACGGACATCTCGGGCTGGGAGAGCCCGCGGCCGTTCTGCTGCCGCTCCTTGATCTGGCGCTCGGTGGGCAGGAACTCCAGGCCCCGGTCGAGCTGGCCGGCCGACTCCAGGCGGTTGATCATCCGGGAGTGGACGTTGACCATGCTGTGCGCCTGGGCGACGGCGTTGGCCAGCACCACGTTCTGCGCGTAGTTGTTGCGCAGCACCAGGTGGCCGACCTCGTCGGTCATCTCGGCGAGGAGGGTGTTGCGCTGCTTGACCGTCATGTCGCCCTCGGCGACGACCTGGTTGAGCAGGATCTTGATGTTGACCTCGTGGTCCGAGGTGTCCACGCCGGCCGAGTTGTCGATGGCGTCGGTGTTGATCCAGCCGCCGGTGCTCTCCGGGCCGCCCACCGCGGCGTACTCGATGCGGCCGAGCTGGGTGCAGCCGAGGTTGCCGCCCTCGCCGATGACCCGGGCCCGGACCTGGTCGCCGTTGACGCGGATGGCGTCGTTGGCCTTGTCGCCGACCTCGGCGTTGGTCTCGGTGGAGGCCTTGACGTAGGTGCCGATGCCGCCGTTCCAGAACAGGTCGACCGGCGCCTGCAGGATCGCCTTCATCAGCTCGGCCGGGGTGAGCCGGGCGACGTCGACGCCGAGGGCGGCCCTGGCCTGCGCGCTGAGCTGGATCGACTTGGCGCTGCGCGGGAAGACCCCGCCGCCGGCCGAGATCAGCGACTTCTCGTAGTCGTCCCAGGAGCTGCGGGGCAGCTCGAAGAGGCGGCGGCGCTCGGCGTAGGAGGCGGCCGCGTCCGGGTTCGGGTCGATGAAGATGTGGCGGTGGTCGAAGGCGGCGACCAGCCGGATGTGCTCGCTGAGCAGCATGCCGTTGCCGAAGACGTCGCCGGACATGTCGCCGATGCCGATGACGGTGAAGTCCTCGGTCTGGGTGTCGACGCCGAGCTCGCGGAAGTTGCGCTTCACCGACTCCCAGGCGCCGCGGGCGGTGATGCCCATGCCCTTGTGGTCGTAGCCGGCCGAGCCGCCCGAGGCGAACGCGTCGCCCAGCCAGAAGCCGTAGGACTCGGCGACGCCGTTGGCGATGTCGGAGAAGGTCGCGGTGCCCTTGTCGGCGGCGACGACCAGGTAGGTGTCGTCCTCGTCGTGGCGGACCACGTCGGCCGGGTGGACGACCTCGCCGCCGACCAGGTTGTCGGTGATGTCCAGCAGCGCGGAGATGAACGTCTTGTACGAGGAGATGCCCTCGGCCAGCCAGGCGTCCCGGTCCACCGACGGGTCCGGCAGCTGCTTGGCCACGAAGCCGCCCTTGGCGCCGACCGGCACGATGACGGTGTTCTTGACCATCTGCGCCTTGACCAGGCCCAGGATCTCGGTGCGGAAGTCCTCGCGCCGGTCGGACCAGCGCAGACCGCCGCGGGCGACCTTGCCGAAGCGCAGGTGCACGCCCTCGACCTGCGGCGAGTAGACCCAGATCTCGAACGCCGGACGCGGGGCCGGCAGGTCCGGGATGGCCTTCGGGTCGAACTTCATCGACACGTAGGAGTGCCACTCGCCGGAGGCGGCGTGCTGGAAGAAGTTGGTCCGCAGGGTGGCCGTGATGAGGTGCAGGAAGGAGCGCAGGATGCGGTCCTCGTCCAGCGACACGACCTCGTCGAGCGCGCCGGCCAGCTCCTCCAGGATGCCCTCGGTCAGCTCCAGGGCGCCCGAACGGTGGCTCGGGCTCAGCCGGGCCTCGAACAGGTTGACCAGCAGGCGGGTGGTGTGGGTGTTGTTGCGGAGCGCGTCCTCCATGTAGTCCTGGGAGAACGTGGAGCCCGCCTGGCGCAGGTACTTGGCGTACGCGCGCAGCATCATCGCCTGCCGCCAGGTCAGCCCGGCGGTGAGGACCAGCTCGTTGAAGCCGTCGTTCTCGGCCTTGCCGGTCCAGGTGGCCGCGAAGGTCTCCTGGAAGCGCTCGCGGGCCTCGTCGGTGAGCCCGGTGGCCTCGCGCAGCTTCAGGCCGAAGTCGTACACCCACGCGGTGGTGCCGTCGGAGCGGCGCAGCGCGTACGGGTGCTCGTCGAGCACCTCGACGCCCAGTCGCTGGAGCACCGGCAGGACCTCGGTGAGCGAGATCGGGCCGCCGACCCGGTAGATCTTGAAGCGGCGCTCGTCGTCGCCGGCGCCCACGGGCTGGTACAGGTTGAGGCGGAAGTCGCCGTCGCCGTGCAGCGCCTCGATCTGCTTGATGTCGGAGACGGCGGTGCGCGGCGGGAAGTCGGCGCGGTAGCCGTCGGGGAAGGCGTTGGCGTACTTGTGGCCGAGCTCGGCGGCCCGCTCCTCGCCCAGCTCGAGGTGCAGCTGGTCGTGGAAGCCGTCCATCCAGAACCGGGCCGCCTCGGCCAGGCGGTTCTCGATCCGCTCGATGTCGGTGTCGGTGAGCTGCGGCAGCTCGGTGCCCGGGGCGACCCGGACCACGAAGTGCAGGCGGGTCAGCACCGACTCGGTGGCGTACACCGTGTAGTCGATGGTGGCGCCGTTCAGCTCCTCCTTGAGGATGTCGGTGAGCAGCAGCCGGATCCGCGTGGTGTAGCGGTCGCGCGGCAGGTAGATGAACGCGGAGAAGTAGCGCCCGTACTCGTCCTGGCGCAGGAAGAGGCGCAGCTTACGGCGCTCCTGCAGGTAGAGCACGCTGGTCGCGATGGAGAGCAGTTCGGAGGCCGCGGTCTGGAACATCTCGTCCCGCGGGAAGGTCTCCATGATCTGCAGCAGGTCGCGGCCGTCGTGGCTCTCGCTGGAGAAGCCGGAGGCGTCCAGCACCTCCTGGACCTTGCGGCGCACGACCGGGATCCGGGTGACGGACTCGGTGTACGCGGCGGAGGAGAAGAGGCCGAGGAAGCGGCGCTCGCCGATCGGCTCGCCGGCGGCGTTGAACTTCTTCACGCCGACGTAGTCCAGGTAGGCCGGGCGGTGCACGGTGGAGCGGCTGTTGGCCTTGGTGAGGACGAGCAGCTTCTTCTCGTGGGCCTTGGCGCGGACCGGCGCGGACAGCCGGCCGAAGGCCTCGCTGACCGAGTGGTGCCGGTCGTCGTGGCTGTGCGGGTCGGCGCGCAGGATGCCCAGACCGGTGCCGGCGACGGCCTTCAGGACCTCCTCGCCCTCGTGCTCGACGAGGTCGTACTCGCGGTAGCCGAGGAAGGTGAAGTGGTCGTCGGCGAGCCAGCGCATCAGCTCCCAGGCCTCGCCGACCTCCTGCTCGGGCAGGCCGCCCGGGGGCTCCTCGGCGAGCTCGTCGGCCAGGCGCAGCGCGCTCTCGCGCATCTTGCTCCAGTCCTCGACGACCTCGCGGACGTCGCCGAGCACCCGGCGCAGGTTGGTCTCGATGGAGCGCAGGTCCTCGCGGTCCGTCTCGCGGTCGATCTCGATGTGCATCCACGACTCGACGGTCGCGTCGGCGGGCCACTCGGCGCCGGCGGCCTGGCTGCGGGAGCAGGCGTCGACGTCCAGGATCTCCAGCAGCTTGCCGGTGATGTCACGGCGGACGACCAGCTGGGGGTGGATGACGAGGTGGATCGCGCGGTCCTGGCGGGACAGCTCGTTGGTGACGGAGTCGACCAGGAAGGGCATGTCGTCGGTGACGACCTCGACCACGGTGTGGCCGCAGGACCAGCCGTTCTCCTCCACCGAGGGGGTGTGGACCCGCACCTCGGCGGTGCCCTGCGGGCGCTTGAGGCCCAGCCGGTAGTGGGAGGCCGCCGCGCCGTAGACGTCGACCGGGTCGGAGTCGACCAGGTCCTCGGGCGCGGTGTGGAGGTAGTAGTGGTGCAGGTACGCGGTCAGAGCGCCGTTGCTCAGACCCTCCCCCGGCGCCGCTCCCCCCACCTGGCTGTTCTCAGCGGCTGCGGCTGCCTTCTTGAGCAGTTCGGCCTTGGCTGCGTCCAGCTTGGTCTGCATGACTTCTTGGCTCCTGTCGCGCGCCGTTGCGTGACTCGGTCGGGTGTGGATGTTCACCGACGGGTCTCCCGCAATCCTGCCGCACCATCCGACTGAAAAGGCCCCATGGCGCGCATGAAACACCTTCGCAGTGGGTAGGACGATTCGTCTTGCGAAGCCACCCGACGACGCCAGCCAGCCTAACCGGATCAATCGAAGGTGCACAGGGACAGGGAGGCGCAAACCTGCAGGATGATCGGTCCGTCCTGGACACCATGTCCAAACCGGAACCCCTTGTTCACTCTCAGCCCATGTGGGGGTATCCGTACCGGACGGGCGGGACGAAGGTCTCCTTGATCGCCCGGGCCGAGGTCCACCGCAGGAGGTTCTGGGCGGCGCCCGCCTTGTCGTTCGTCCCGGAGGCCCGGCCCCCTCCGAAGGGCTGCTGGCCGACCACCGCGCCGGTCGGCTTGTCGTTGATGTAGAAGTTCCCGGCGGCGAACCGCAGGGCCTCCACCGCCTGGGCCACCGCGTAGCGGTCCTGGGCGATCACCGAGCCGGTCAGCCCGTACGGGGCCCCGGCGTCCACCCGGCCCAGCACGTCGTCCCAGCGGGAGTCCTCGTACACGTGGACGGCCAGGATCGGACCGAAGTACTCCGTCCGGAACATCTCGTTGCGGTGGTCGGAGGAGACCAGCACGGTCGGCCGGACGAACCAGCCGATCGCGTCGTCGTACTGGCCGCCGGCCGCCAGCTCGACCGTCGGGTCGGCCTTGGCCCGCTCGATGGCGTCCCGGTTCCGCTCGAAGGCCCGCCGGTCGATCAGGGCGCCCATGAAGTTCGAGAGGTCGGTGACGTCGCCCACCGTGAGCGCGTCCACCTCGGCGAGCAGCTCGTCCTTGATCCGCTGCCAGAGGCTGCGCGGCAGGTACGCGCGGGAGAGCGCCGAGCACTTCTGGCCCTGGTACTCGAAGGCGCCGCGGATCAGCGCGGTCCGCAGGATCTCCGGGTCGGCCGAGCGGTGCGCCAGCAGGAAGTCCTTGCCGCCGGTCTCGCCGACGATCCGCGGGTACGTCCGGTAGCCGCCGATGTTGGCGCCGATGGTCTGCCAGAGCGACTGGAAGGTCGCCGTGGAGCCGGTGAAGTGCAGCCCGGCGAGCGCCGGGTCGGCGAGCGCGACCGGGGAGACCTGGAGGCCGTCCCCGGTGACCAGGTTGATCACGCCGGGCGGCAGGCCGGCCGCCTCCAGCAGCCGCATCAGGTGGTGCGCGGCCAGGGTCTGGGTCGGCGCGGGCTTCCAGACCACGGTGTTGCCCATCAGCGCGGGCGCGGTCGGCAGGTTGCCTGCGATCGCGGTGAAGTTGAACGGGGTGACGGCGTAGACGAAGCCCTCCAGCGGGCGGTGGTCGACCCGGTTCCAGACGCCCGGCGAGGAGACCGGCTGATCGGCCAGGACCTGCCGCGCGAAGTGCACGTTGAACCGCCAGAAGTCGATCAGCTCGCAGGCCGAGTCGATCTCGGCCTGCTGCACGGTCTTGGACTGGCCGAGCATGGTGGCCGCGTTGAGGGTCTCCCGCCAGGGGCCCGCCAGCAGCTCGGCGGCCCGCAGGAACACCGCGGCCCGGTCGTCGAAGGAGAGCGAGCGCCACTGCCGGCCGGCCGCGAGCGCCGCGTCCACCGCCGCCCGCGCGTCCTCCCGGGTGGCGTTGCCGAGCACCCCCAGCCGGGCCGCGTGGTGGTGCGGCTGGACGACGTCGATCCGCTCGCCGGAGCCGAAGCGCTGCTCGCCGCCGATGGTCATCGGCAGCGGGACGGGCTCGGCCGCCAGCTCGTCCAGCCGGCGGACCAGCCGGTCCCGCTCCGGGCTGCCCGGCGCGTACCCCAGCACGGGCTCGTTGACCGGGTCCGGTACCTGGGTGACTGCGTCGATGGGCATGGCGGCTCCGTCCTGCTGACTGCTCCGGTGTCAGTCCAGCCTGACCAGCCGCCGCGCGATCCGCCCGTTCAGACACGCGGACGGCGGACGTGGCGCCCGCCACGTCCGCCGTCGCGACGGGCGCCGGCCCCCGCCCGTCGAGCGGGGCCGGGGCGCGCCCGTCAGCCCTGCCCCAGCCGCCCGGCCAGCTCGACCGCCTCGGCCAGGGTGTCCACCACCGGAACGCCGACCGGCTCCAGCTTCTCCCGGGTGTGCGAGCCGCCGGTGTAGAGCACCGCGTGCGCGCCCGCGCTCAGCGCCGCCAGGGCGTCGTCCGCGGCGTCGCCGATCAGCACCGTCCGGGCCGGGTCCACCTGCTCACCCAGCGCGGCCAGGTGCCGGGCCAGCTGCTCGGCCTTCTGGCCGCCGGACGGGCCGCTGCGGCCGTCCACCCGCAGGAAGCGGGTGGTGAGGCCGAAGGTGTCGACCAGCGGCAGCAGCTTCTCGTGCTCGTACATGGACAGCAGCGACTGGCTGTGCCCGGCCTCCCCCCAGCCGTCCAGCAGCTCGCGGGCGCCCTCGGTCAGCCCGCACTCCTGGCGCAGCTCGTGGTAGCGGGCGTGGAAGGCGTCGTCGAGCAGCAGCCACTCCTCCGCCGAGGGCAGCCGGCCGAGCAGCCGCTGGTAGAAGCGGGGGATCGGGATCTCGTACTGCTCGCGGTACTCCTGCAGGGTCATCGGCCCCACGCCGATGGTCGCGAACGCGGCGTTGCTCGCGCCGAGCACCGCCTCCATGTCGTGGAAGAGCGTGCCGTTCCAGTCCCAAACGATGTGTGTGCGCACGCCGGGAACGGTAACTCCGATCACCGGCGAACCGGTAGGGCCCGGCTCACCTCAGGCCAGCAGGGACGGGATCTCCTGGGTCGCGAACCAGAGCAGGTCGTGGTCCTCCGCGCCGTCCACGGTGAACTGGGCGTCCTGGTCGCCCGCGTCGGCCGCGGACACCGCAGCCACCGCCGCCGCGACGTCCTCGACCACCTCGTCGTCGGCGACGTCCGCGTGCACCGCCGCCGCCTTCGCCAGCGGCAGCGGGCCGGCCAGCACCACCCGGCCGAGCGAGGCCTGGTCCTGGTACTCGTCGCCCGGGAAGGGCCGGACCGCCGAGTCCGCGACGTCCAGCGCCACCACGACCCGGCGGCGCGGGGCGTCCGGGTCGGCGGCCAGCAGGCGCAGGGAGGACTGGGCGGCCCGGTTCAGCGCCGCGTACTCCAGCTCCTCCAGGTCGTCGCTGACGTACCACTCGCGCAGCGCGGGCGTCACGGCGTAGGCCGCGGACGGCTCCAGGGCACCACCGGGGTGCGCCGCCGCCAGGCCGGTCAGGGTGGTGGGCACGTACACGCGCATCGGTGGCACTCTCCGGTTCGTCCTGCGGGGGTTCGTCCTGCCTGGGTTCGTCCTGCCGGGTCCGTCCGGCGGGGGTTCGTCCAGCGGCACTACGTGCAGCGCCCCAAGAATAAGCGCCGCACGGCCCCCCGTGATCACCCCGGCCCGGCTCAGCGGGTGGCCCGCAGGGCCTCCCGGCTGGTCCTCAGGGCGCTCTCCAGGACGGGGTCGCGGCGGGCCGGGTCCATCATGTTCGGGCCCATCACGGCGAGGTCGGCCAGGGTCGGCGCGAGCAGTCGCACCCGCACGCCCTCGGCCCGCAGCAGCGCGGCCTCGCGCAGCAGCTGCCGGGTGACGGCGCGGCGGTAGCGGCTGACCAGCTGGGCCAGGACGCCGCGCGGACGGTCCCGGGCGCGCCACTCGCGCAGTGCGGCGAGGGTGCCGCGCCCGGCCCCGTCGACCGGGTGCACGGGGTCGGCGCCGGCCGGACCGCCGTCGGGCGGGCCCAGCCGCAGGGCCATCGGGGCGAGCACGTAGACCTCGTCCAGGCCCCGGCCGAGCAGCAGGTCGGCGTTGGTGGCGGACCAGCAGCCGCCGTCCACGTACGCCGAGCCGTTCAGCCGCACCGGCGCGAACCAGCCGGGGATCGCGCAGGAGGCCATCACCGCGTCGGCGACCGCGACCGCCGGGGCGTCCGGGTCGCCGAAGACCACCCGGTGGCCGCTGCGGTAGTCCACCGCGGCCACCCTCAGCGCCGGGACCCGGGCGCCGCCGTCCTCGCCGGGCGGCGGCCAGCCACCGGGGCCGAGCAGACCGCGCACCAGCTCGCCGACCGGGGTCAGCGAACCGCGGCCGTGCGGCGCCATCGCGGACACCATGGTCAGCAACGGGTACTCGCGCGGGTGCCGGACGGCGTCCCGAAGCAGGCCGGGCGAGCCGATGCCGGGCCGCGGTCGCGGCGGCAGCGCACCGCCGACGGAGGTCTCGTAGTCGAAGGCCACCCCGGCCAGCGGGCCCTCGGTGACCGGCAGGCCGCGCTGGTGGTCGCGCAGCTGCTCGGGGCCGACCCCGCCGGCCAGCAGCGCGCCGAGGATCGCGCCCGCGGAGGTGCCGAGCAGCAGGTCGGCGTCGCCCGGGCGCCGGCCGGTGGCCTCCTCGACGGCGCACAGCGCACCGATCGTCCAGGCCGCGCCGAGCATCCCGCCGCCGCCCAGCACCAGGCCGCGCCGGGGGGCGTCCCCGGCGGGCGGGGAGGTGCCCGCGGCCGCCGGGGACGGCACCGCCACCCGTGTCGTCATCGCGTCCGCCCGTCGTCGTGGGGTCGGCTCGCCCGCTCCCCGCGGTTCCCGGTCAGGCTCCGATGGTGCGCGCGGGCGGCCGGGCGGCGCAACGGGGGCAGCGGCGCGGCATCACCCGGTCCGGTGCGGCGGAGCGTCCCCTTTCGGACCGCAGGCGCCGTTCCCGCACGTCAACCGGGCGCCCCGGGGCCTGGTCACGGGCCCGTCACCGCACTGCCGGTTCACCCGGATAGGTGAACTTTCCGACTGGTCCCCGGATGGCGGCGAAAGCCCTTGCCGCCCTACGCACGGGGCCACTAGAACCCTCCGTACCCGCACCACCCGACCGAGGAGCCGACCGTGACCGCACCGCTGAGCCCCCGCCCGCACCGCCGACCGCACGGCGCCGCCGCCCACCCGCTCGCCCAGCACCCGGCCACGCAGCACCCCGACTCCCAGCCCCCCGCCACCCGGGCCCGGCACGCGGCCCCCCGCGGGAGCCACCCGGCCGCCCACGACCACCACCCCGCCGGGCGCCGGCCCCGCCACCCCCGCACGGACTGCCCCGGCCCCGGCGGCCACGACCCCCGCGCGCTCGCCTCCCGGTTCGCCCACCAGCTCGTCGAGGTGCTCACCGGCGCCCGGCCCGCCGGCCAGCTGATGCGGCACACCAGCCTGGACGGCTACGGGCAGCTCGCGTCCCTGGTCCGGATCGGCGCGCTGCGCCGCGGCGGCGCCGCCGACCGGCCCAGGCTCGGCCCGGTGCACGACCGGTCCCCCGCGCCGGACGCCGTGGAGGCCTGCGTCCGGGTCGACCTCGGCCGGCGGCACCACATGGTCGCCTTCCGGCTGGAGCAGCGCGGGCAGGCCGGGCAGTGGCAGTGCACCGCCGTGGAGGCCCGGTGAGCCGGGCCGCCGTGGCCCCGGCCGCGCGCGAGAACACGGGCCCCGGCGCGGACACCGGCGCGGCCCGGCGGCGGACGGCGCAGGGCGCCGCCCCCGTCCGGGAGCGGCGCCCTGTGCGGCGTCCTGCGGGTCGATCAGGCCTTGCGGCGGCGGCCCTTGGCCGACTTGGCGGCCTTGCGGCGCTCGGCGCGGGTCAGCCCGTCGCCCTCGTCCTCCGGCGCCAGGTCCTCGAAGTCGCCCTCGATGACCCCGCCGCCGACCTCGTCCGAGGGGGCCGTGTAGTGCAGCCGCTGCGGCTTCGGGGCCTCCAGGCCCTTGGCCTTGATCTCCGGGCGGGCGGCGTCCTTCTCCAGCTTGTCGAGCATCACCGCGGCGTCCTCGACCGGGACCTCCTCGACCTGCTGCTCGACCTGGACCTCCAGGTTGAACAGGTAGCCGACGGACTCCTCCTTGATGCCCTCCATCATCGCGGTGAACATGTCGAAGCCCTCGCGCTGGTACTCGATCAGCGGGTCGCGCTGCGCCATGGCCCGCAGGCCGATGCCCTCCTGGAGGTAGTCCATCTCGTAGAGGTGCTCGCGCCAGCGGCGGTCCAGCACCGACAGCACGACCCGGCGCTCCAGCTCGCGCATGATCTCCTCGCCGAGCTGGTCCTCGCGGGCGCCGTACTGCGCCTGGATGTCCTCCTGGATGGCCTTGGTCAGGAACTCCGGGGTCAGCCCGGCGGTGCCGCCGGCCTCCTCCTCCAGCTCCTCCAGGTCCAGGGTGACGGGGTAGAGCTGCTTGAGCGCGGACCAGAGCTTCTCCAGGTCCCAGTCGTCCTCGAAGCCCTCGCCGGTGGCCGCCTTGACGTAGGCCGCGACGGTGTCGTCCATGAAGTGGCCGACCTGCTCCTGCAGGTCCTCGCCCTCCAGCACGCGGCGGCGCTCGCCGTAGATGACCTCGCGCTGGCGGTTCAGCACCTCGTCGTACTTGAGGACGTTCTTGCGGATCTCGAAGTTCTGCTGCTCGACCTGGGTCTGCGCGGAGGCGATCGCCCGGGTGACCATCTTCGACTCGATCGGCACGTCCTCGGGGACGTTGGCCATCGACAGCACGCGCTCGACCATGCCGGCCTTGAACAGGCGCATCAGGTCGTCGCCCAGCGACAGGTAGAAGCGGGACTCGCCCGGGTCGCCCTGACGGCCGGAGCGGCCGCGCAGCTGGTTGTCGATCCGGCGGGACTCGTGCCGCTCGGTGCCGAGGACGTAGAGGCCACCGGCCTCCTTGACCTCGTCCTGCTCGGCCTTGACCGAGGCCTTGGCCTTCTCCAGCGCGGCCGGGAAGGCGGCCTCGTACTCCTCCGGGGTGTCCGTCGGGGTCAGCCCGCGCTGCGCCAGCTCGGCGGCGGCGAGGTGGTCGGCGTTGCCGCCGAGCATGATGTCGGTACCGCGGCCGGCCATGTTGGTGGCGACGGTGACGGCGCCCTTGCGGCCGGCCTGCGCGACGATCTGCGCCTCGCGCTCGTGGTGCTTGGCGTTCAGCACCTCGTGCGGGATGCCGCGCTTGCGCAGCTCCTGCGACAGGTACTCGGACTTCTCGACCGACACGGTGCCGACCAGCACCGGCTGGCCCTTCTCGTGCTTCTCGGCGATGTCCTCGACCACGGCGGCGAACTTGGCCGGCTCCGACTTGTAGATCAGGTCGGGCTGGTCGATGCGCAGCGGGTTCTTGTTGGTCGGGATCGGGACGACGCCGAGCTTGTAGATCTGGTGGAACTCGGCGGCCTCGGTGGTGCCGGTACCGGTCATGCCCGCGAGCTTGTCGTACAGGCGGAAGAAGTTCTGCAGGGTGATGGTGGCCAGCGTCTGGTTCTCGTTCTGGACCTCCACCCCCTCCTTGGCCTCGATCGCCTGGTGCATGCCCTCGTTGTAGCGGCGGCCGGCCAGGATGCGGCCGGTGTGCTCGTCGACGATCATGACTTCGCCGTTCATCACGACGTAGTCCTTGTCCGCCTTGTACAGCTCCTTCGCCTTGATGGCGTTGTTCAGGAAGCCGACCAGCGGGGTGTTCACCGACTCGTAGAGGTTGTCGATGCCCAGGTAGTCCTCGACCCGGCTGACGCCCTCCTCCAGGATGCCGACGGTGCGCTTCTTCTCGTCGACCTCGTAGTCGCGGTCGACCTTCAGGCGCAGCACCAGCTTGGCGAAGTCGGCGTACCACTTGGTCGCCTGGTCCGCCGGGCCGGAGATGATCAGCGGGGTGCGGGCCTCGTCGATGAGGATCGAGTCGACCTCGTCGACGACGGCGAAGTTGTGGCCGCGCTGGACGAGTTCGTCCTTCGACCAGGCCATGTTGTCGCGCAGGTAGTCGAAGCCGAACTCGTTGTTGGTGCCGTACGTGATGTCCATCGCGTACTGCTGCTTGCGCTCGGCGGGCGTCATGTTCGCCAGGATCACGCCGACTTCGAGGCCCAGGAAGCGGTGCACCCGGCCCATCCACTCCGAGTCGCGCTCGGCGAGGTAGTCGTTGACGGTGATCAGGTGGACGCCCTTGCCCGTGAGCGCGTTCAGGTACGCGGGCAGGGTGCCGACGAGGGTCTTGCCCTCGCCGGTGCGCATCTCGGCGACGTAGCCGTGGTGCAGGGCGGCGCCGCCCATCAGCTGGACGTCGTAGTGCCGCTGGCCCAGGACGCGCTTGGCCGCCTCGCGGACGGTGGCGAAGGCCTCGGGGAGGATGTCGTCCAGGGTCTCGCCGTCGGCGAGCCGCTGCTTGTACTCGTCGGTCAGCGCGCGGAGCTCGGCGTCGGTGAGGTTGACGAAGTCCTCTTCGATGGAGTTGACCTGGGCAGCAATCCGCTGCAGCTTGCGAAGGATCTTGCCTTCGCCGGCGCGCAGGATCTTGTCGAAGACGGACACTTGAGCGGGCTCCTTGCCTGTATTGGCACTGGACGACTGCACGGCGGGTCCACCCCACCGCACGGGCCATCGTATGCGAGGAGTCCAATGCCCCGGGAGGTGCGTCAGCACGCTATTCCCGTGTCACCCGCCCGAGCAGTTGGACCGATAGCACCGCCCACCGGGGCAAACCGGTCAGCCCACCCGGGAGTTGGCCGCATATTCGGATGACCGAATTCCCCTTCCGTCGGAATAATCCCGGCATGGAAGAAGACGTCGAAGGCCCCGGCGGCGACCCCGCCTCCCTCACCACCGACCGCCTCCTGCTGCGGCCCCCGCAGGCCTCGGACGTGGACGCGGTCCACGCCGCCTGCCAGGACGAGGAGATCCAGCGCTGGACGGTGGTGCCCAGCCCGTACCGCCGGGAGGACGCGGAGTACTTCGTCCACGACCTCGCCGCCGAGGGCCGGCGCACCGGCGGGAACCTGATCTGGTGCGTGTTCGAGCGCGCGTCCGGCGCCCTGGTCGGCACCCAGGGGCTGGTCCTGCGCCCCGGCGACCGGGGCTCCGCCGAGGTCGGCTGGTGGGCGGTGAAGGAGTTCCGCGGGCGCGGCTACACCGTCGAGGCCGCCCGCGCCGTCGCCCGGCACGGGCTGCTCGAGCTCGGCCTGCGCCGCCTCGAGTGGCAGGCCTACGTCGGCAACGAGGCGTCCCGCGCGGTCGCCGAGCGGGTCGGCTACCGCTTCGAGGGCACCCTGCGCTCGTACGCCGAGCAGCGCGGCACCTTCCGCGACGCCTGGGTCGCCTCGCTGCTCGCCTCCGACCTCCCGGACGTCCCGGGCCTCCTCGACGCCGCGGGGCCGGCCGACCGTCGGGTCTGAGCCCGGTACCGCCGCACCCGGCGCCCGCCGCCCACCCGGGCCCCGGGCCGCACCCGGACCCCGCACCCCGCCCCCGGTCGGCGCCCGGTTGTCGGTGCCCGCGACTACCCTCGCGGACATGACCGCCCTGCCTGCCGCCGGCGCCCCCGCCGGCCCGCCCGTCACCGTCCTCAGCGCCGACGACGCCCGCCGGATCGCCCTGCGGGCCCAGGGCCTGCTCGGCGCACCGGACCGCCGGAGCGGGGTGCGCGGCGTGCTCCGGCACCTGGGCGCCGTCCAGCTGGACACCATCTCGGTGCTGGCCCGCTCGCACGAGCTGGTGCCGTACGCCCGGCTCGGCGCGGTCGGCCGCCCGGCCGTCGAGGCGGCCTACTGGGGTGCCGGCACGAGTTTCGAGTACTGGTCGCACGCCGCCTGCGTCCTGCCGGTCGAGGAGTGGCCGCTGTTCGCCTTCCGGCGCCGCCGCTACCGCGAGCGCGGCCACCTCTGGGGCCACCAGGTCACCCCCGAGACGTACCGGCACGTGCTCGACAAGCTGCGCGCCGAGGGGCCGTTGACCTCCACCGAGCTGGGCGGCGCCAAGCGGACGGCCGAGTGGTGGGACTGGTCCGACACCAAGATCGCGGTCGAGCGCGCCCTGGCCTTCGGCGACGTGGTCTGCACCGAGCGCCGGAGCTGGAAGCGCGTCTACGCGCTGGCCGAACAGGCCGTCCCCGAAGCGCTGTTCGGCCAGGAGCCCGACGACGCGGAGTGTGTGCGGACCCTGGTCGCCCAGGCCGGTGCCGCGCTCGGCGTGGCCACCCGGGCCGATCTGCTGGACTACCACCGGCTGCGCGCCGAGGAGTTGGACGGCGTGCTCGGCGACTGCGGGCTGGTCCCGGTCGAGGTGGCCGGCTGGGGCCCCGGGGGTGCGCCGGCGGCGGCCTGGGCCGATCCGGCCGCACTGGCCGGCGCCCCGCGCGGCCGCCACCGCACCACGCTGCTCTCACCGTTCGACTCGCTGGTGTGGGACCGCGCGCGCACCGAGCGGATCTTCGGCATGACGCACCGGCTGGAGGCCTACACCCCCAAGCACAAGCGGGTGCACGGCTACTTCGCCATGCCGCTGCTGGCCGGGGGCCGGCTGGTCGGCCGGGTGGACCCGGCCCGCGAGGGCCGGACCCTGGTGGCCCGTCAGCTCTCGCTGGACTCCGCCCGGCACCTGGACGCCCTGGCCACCGCCCTGCGCGAGGCGGCGGCCTGGGTGGGCTGCGACGCCGTCCGGGTCGAGGCCCTGCACGACGAGCGGCTGCGCCCGGCCCTGGAGAAGCTCCTGGCGGCCTGAGGCCCGGGCGCCGCCCCGGTCACCCTATTTCGAGGATCTTCTCGCGCATCGCGTACACCACGGCCTCCATCCTGGAGTGCAGTTGGAGCTTCTCCAGGATGTTGCGCACGTGGTTCTTCACGGTGTTCTCGCTGATGAACAGCTCCTTGGCGATCTCCCGGTTGTTCATCCCGGTCGCCACCAGCTTCAGCACCTCCAACTCCCGGTCGGTGAGCCGGGGTGCGGGCACCAGGTCCCGGTCGTCGGAGCGGCGCTGGATCATCGACTTGAACTCGGTGAGCAGCTTGGAGGCCATCGAGGGGCTGATCTGGGACTGCCCGTCGGCGACCGCCCGGATCGCGGTGGCGACCTCGTCGGTGGAGATCTCCTTCAGCAGGTAGCCGGTGGCTCCGGCCTTGATCGCCTCGTAGAGGTCGGCCTCCTCGTCGCTTATCGTCAGCATGATGATCTTGGTGCTGGGCGCCACGTCCTTGATCGCGGTGCAGGCCTCGATCCCGCTGCGCCGCGGCATCCGCACGTCCATCAGGATGATGTCGGGCAGCAGGTCGGCGGCCTTCAGCACGGCCTCGGCGCCGTCCCCCGCCTCGCCGACGACCTTGATGTCCGGCTCCTCCGCGAGCACGATCTCCAGCCCCCGCCGGAACAGCGCGTGGTCGTCCACCACCAGCACGCGGATCGGCTCACCCCGGTGCGGCGCGTACGCGGGTTCCTCCTCCGGCCCCGGTGACAGTCCGGCGGCAGGCCCCCTGGCGGGCCCCAGCCCGAAGTGATCCCCCATCCGCTCCTCCCCCTTCGCGGGTCGTCGTGCGCCAATCATTCCACGCCCCGCAGCCGCCGCGGTCACCCTCCGGCGCCGATCGCTCCGCATCGGGTGACCCCCCGGGCCGCTCCTCGAGCGCGGTTCGAGCCGACCTGGCCCGGAACGCCGGTGACCCCGGCGGCCGGAGCCACCGGGGTCACCTCTCCATCACTGCTCGGACGGTCAGTCCTCGTCGCCGTTCGCCCCGATCGCCCCGCCCGCTCCACTACCCGAGCCGGCCGACGAGTCGGTCTGCAGGTGGATGACACCGTAGTGGTAGCCGTGGCGGCGGTAGACGACGCTCGGCAGGCCGCTGTCCTTCTCCACGAAGAGGTAGAAGTCGTGGCCGACCAGCTCCATCTCGTAGAGCGCCTGGTCCAGCGCCATGGGGGCGGCCGGGTGGGTCTTCTCCCGGACCACCAGCGGGCCTTCGCCCTCGACCTCCAGGGATCCCATCATGGTCTTGCGGACGGCGCCGTTGGTCTCGCTCTCCGGCGTGGCCGTCAGCGGCAGCGCGGCCAGCGGCGCGGTCGCCTCGGCGACGCTGATGGGGGTGCGGCCGTTGCCGCCCTTGTGCACCCGACGCCGGTCAGCCGACTTGCGCAGCTGTGCGTCGAGCTTCGCCGAGGCCAGGTCGAGCGCCGCGTACGGGTCCCCGGCGGCGGCTTCGGCCCGGATCACCGGCCCACGGGTACGGAGAGTGATCTCCACCCGCTCGGACCGGTCGGCCTGCCGCGGGTTGTGCTCCTTGGACACCTCGACGTCGAGGCTGATCACCTTGCCGTCGAACTTCTGGACCTTCTCCAGCTTCTCGGCCACGTGCTCGCGGAACCTCTTGGGCACCTCGGTCTTGCGGCCCTTGACGACGATGTCCACGCAGAACTCCGATCCCTCGTGCTGACGCCGATCCGGGTGCTACCGGATCGGGCTGAGACCCAGCTGGACCAGCCCATCCACTGCCGGCCCCCCGCCCCCGCCGCCAGCGACGGAAACGACTGGCCCTCACCTCACTTCCTCCCCACCAGGGACGGTTGAAACCCCCTGTGGGCTTATCGAACACCTCACACGGGGTTTTCGCCTCCCCAGGTGAGGACACGGGTATCACCCCGTACTGCGGGCAGGGCGGTCAAGCTGTTCCACCCTCTCTACCCTCCTGCGAGTGAAGCATGGGTGAATACCTGGACAACACCCCCCGTACGGCGCATCCTTTGCTCACTCTTCGTGCCTGCCGCCGCCAGGAGCAGCCGTGCCGACCACTCCCGCACCCACCCGTCCGCGCCCCGCCCAAGGGCCGTTCGGCCACGCACTGGCCGGGCTGCTGGACGTCCTGCTGCCGGCCCGCTGCGCGGGCTGCGGCGCCGAACGGAGCCAGCTCTGCCCGGTCTGCCGGCTCGCGCTGGCCACCGCCCGCCCCGGCCCCACCCCGCTGCCCTGGGTGCACGCCGCCGCCCCGTACGCCGACCCGGTCCGACAGCTGCTGCTCGCGCACAAGGAGCGCGGCGCGCTGCGGCTGGCCGGGCCGCTCGGCGAGGCGCTCGGCCGGGCCGTCCGCTCCTCGCTGGGTCCGCGGGCCGACGCCGCGCCGCTGCTGCTGGTCCCGATGCCCTCGACCCGGGCCGCCGTCCGCGCCCGCGGCCACGACCCGACGCTGCGGCTGGCCGGGGCCGCCGCCCGCTCGCTGCGCCGGGCCGGCCTGGACGTCCGGGCCGAGCCGCTGCTGCGGCACGCCCGCCCGGTCGCCGACCAGGCGGGGCTGGGCGCGGCCGAGCGCCGCCGCAACCTGCACGGTGCGCTGACGGTGCTGCCGCGCGCCGGCCGGGCCCTGGCTGGCCGTCAACCCGTCCTGGTGGACGACCTGGTGACCACCGGTGCCAGCCTGGCCGAGGCGGCCCGGGCGCTGGCCGACGCCGGGCTGCCGGCCCGGGCGGGCGCCGCGGTCGCCGCGGCGGGAGCGACGGGAGCAACGGGAACGGCCGGCCCGCGCCGGCCCGGCTGAGCGGCCCCGGAACCGCCGCCGCCCGGCCACGGGGGCCGGGCGGAGCGGATCGAGGCGGCCGAGGGGATCGACCCGGGTGAGCCCGGGTCAGCCCGGATAGAAGAAGGACCCCGCCTTGTCGGTGAGCGGGACCTCCCGCCACTGATTGCCGATCAGACGGTAGATCTTCCCCACCGCCACCGCGAGCACCGGCGGCGCCTGCGCCAGCGCGCTCCAGCGGGACTCGGAGGCCGAGACGGTGAGCATGCTGTCGGCGCCCGGGAGCGGGCCGTCGGTGCTCTGCGAGCCGTCGGTGCTGATGTAGTGCAGCTGCTGGATCCGGTCGGCCTCCTTGCCGAGCACGAGCAGCTGGTCCGCCTCCGCCCAGGAGACCGAGACGACGTCGGTGAGCGAGGGCGCGGCGCGGCGCAGCCCGACGATCTTCGCGGTGGGCGCCTCCGGGGTCCCGCCGTGCACCACCAGGCCGAACATCAGCGAACGGCTGGGCACACCGGCGGTCTTGACCACCAGTGCCACCCGGGCGCCGTCCGAGGAGATCTTCATCGCCTGCACGGTCTGCCCGTCCAGCTTCTCGACCGGCACGGGGTAGGCCTTGTTGCCGCGGACCATCACCACCCGCGGGGCCTGCGGGTTGCGGTCCACCACCCAGAGGTCGCCGCGGCCGTCCCAGCTGGGCGAGGCCAGCCCGTCCTCCTTGTCGGCGGTCCGCACCGGCGTGGCGAGCACCGGTTCGGGCAGCGCCACCGCGTTGTCGGAGAGCGGCACCGAGTAGAGCTGGTGGCCGTCGCCGCTGATCGCGGCGGCCCAGGAGCCGTCCCGGTTGACCGCGACGGTGCCGAGCGCGGGCTTGCCGGCCGGCTGCGGCTTGCCGAGGACGCCGCGCACCGGGTCCCCGTTGCGCTGTTCCTCGGTGACCATCAGGACGCCGTTGTCGGCGCGCTGGTAGTACTGCTGCGCGGGCGGCGGCCCGGCCAGGGCGCCGGGCCCGGTGGCCTGCACATCGCTGCGCGAGACGGCGCAGCTGCCGCGCTGCCCCTTCAGCTCCAGCCGCTCGACCTGCCCCTTGCCCTGGTCGGCCAGGGTGTAGAAGAGCTGGGTCGCCATCCGGCGGCAGGACACCCCGTCGGTGGTGTCGGCCCCGCCGAGCTGGACGTGGGCGACCCGGCTGTCGTCGACGGTCACCCGGTCGACGCGGGCGCCGCTCGGGAAGGCGGTCCGGGCGACCGGCGCGAGCCAATTCGAGGGCCCGGCGACCAGGGCCTTCGCGGCCATGGTCAGCGGGTCTATTCGGCGCCGCAGGTAGATCGGGTCGGCGATCAGCACCTCCTGGTCGGCCTTGCCGGTGGACACCGCGGACGGGTCCGGGGAGGTGTAGAAGAACCGGTCGACCTGGCGGTAGCTGTTCCGGAAGTTGGTCTCGTTCATGATCACGCCGGCCGGCAGCTTGTCGATCCGCCACTCGCCGTCCTTCTGCCGGACGAAGGTGAAGTCGGACGAGATGTCGCGCTGACCGTCCACCAGGACGTAGGACTGCTTCTCGTCGATCCTGGCGATCACCTGGCCCGTCACCGAGGCGGAGACCATGGTGTCCGTGTCGGTGACGTCCTGCCCGGACGGCAGGTTCGGGGTGGCGGCGGCGAGCACCTGGATCCCGGCGTCCGGGTTCCAGGTCGCCGCGGCCTCCTCGGTGAGGTACTTGCGCGCGGTCTCGTAGCCCTCGTCGGCCGTCACCGCGTCCAGGAAGCCGGTCAGCAGGGCGCGCGGTTTGGCGCCCTTGGCGGGCGCCACCGGGTAGACCCTGGCCTGCAGGTTACGGTCCGCCGCCCCCTGGGACAGCTCCACCTTGGAGATGCCGCCGGAGTCCGGCATCGCCGCGCAGCCGCTCGCCAGCAGGGCGCCGAGCACCATGCCGGCCACCGCCGTGAAGCGCGGCTCAGTCCCGCTGCTCGTCCTTCGCACGCTGCGACCCCTCCAGGTCCGTCCCGCCCGTCACGTCCGGCTCCGCCGTCCGCTGTGCCACCGACGGCCGTCCCGGCGTCGGGTCCACCATCACCTGGGCGCCGGTGGCACCGTACCCGGCCCCCGCCGTCCGCACGTCCGAGGGGTCCGCGCGCGGGCCCACGGGCAGCCGGCTCTGGCCCAGGCCGGGGCCGATGTTCAGCACCCCGCCGAGCCCGCTGCCGAAGCCGTTGACCGGCCCCTCCGGCGTCTCCGCCTGCTCCTCGGCGACGGTCAGCGCGGTCGCACCGGACGGGCTGATCGCCCGCCGGTACGGCGTGCCGTAGGCGCCCAGTCCGCGGTTGTTGCGGGAGTCCTCCGGCTCCAGCCGGAACGGCGCCCGGCTGATCTCGCCGCCGCGGGTGCGGGGCAGGGTGAGCCGGAAGTGCGAGCCGCCGCCGGGCTCGCCCCAGGCCTGCAGCCAGCCGCCGTGCAGGTGCGCGTCCTCGACCGCGATGGACAGGCCGAGGCCGGTGCCGCCGGTGGTCCGCACCCGGGACGGGTCGGCCCGCCAGAAGCGGTGGAACACCCGGGACGCCTCGCCGGGCTTGAGGCCGATGCCGTAGTCGCGCACGCCGACCGCGACCGCGCCGTCGGCCGAGCCCAGCCGGACCACCACGTCGCGGCCCTCGCCGTGCTCCAGCGCGTTGACCACCAGGTTGCGCAGGATGCGCTCGATCCGGCGGGAGTCGACCTCCGCGAGCACGGGCTCGCCGTCGCCGCGGATCACCACGGCGCTGCCCTTCGCCTCGGCGAGCGGTTCGGCGGCCTCGACCACCCGGCCGACGATCTCGCGCAGGTCGACCGGTTCGGCGTCCAGGATCGCGGCGCCGGCGTCGAACCGGCTGATCTCCAGCAGGTCGGCCAGCAGCGACTCGAAGCGGTCCAGCTGGCCCTGCAGCAGCTCCGCCGAGCGGGCCGCCATCGGGTCCAGGTCCTCGCGGCTGTCGTAGATGAGGTCGGCGGCCATCCGGACGGTGGTCAGCGGGGTTCGCAGCTCGTGCGAGACGTCGGAGACGAAGCGCCGCTGCACCCTGGACAGCTCCTCCAGCTGGCGGATCTGCGCCTGCAGGGCGTTGGCCATCCGGTTGAACGACTCCCCGAGGCGGGCGATGTCGTCCGTACCGGTGACCTTCATCCGCTCCTCGAGGTGCCCGTCGGCGAGCCGCTCGGAGATGCCGGCGGCCATCCGCACCGGGGTGACCACCTGGCGCACCACGACCCAGGCGATGCCGCCCATGAGGATCACCACGAACACGCCGGCGGTCGCCAGGGTGCCGGTGATCAGGTTCAGGGTGTCCGTCTCCTGGCCGAAGGAGAACACGTAGAACATCTGGTAGCTGTTGCCGGCCGGGCCGCTGAACTGCATGCCGAGGGCCAGCCCGGGCTCGGTCCGGTCGTCGGCCCGCTGGATCCGGGTCGGCTGGTCGTACATCTGGCCGGCCTCGGTGTACACCTTGTCGCGCAGGGTGTCCGGGACGCTGCTGGGCAGGATGTCGCCCGAGTAGCGGGGCGCGAAGCCGGTCTCCGGGACGATCGCGTCGGTGCCGGGGGCCATCGCGATCACCGAGTAGACGGTCTGCCCGCTCGCGGCCAGGTCGTTGACCTGGCGCAGCAGCCAGGTGCCGGTCTCCTCGGTGGTGGGGTCGGCGGTGGCACCGACCCGCACCCGCTGGTCCTTCGCCTCGTCGATCTTCTTCTGCTCGGCCTGGAAGCCGATCCTGGCCTGCTCGCGGGCGGCCGCCATCTTGGTGTCGAGCAGCCCGGTGCGCACCTGCGCCACCACGACCACGCCGAGCACCAGGACGACCGCGATGGAGGCCAGCAGGGAGACCGCGACCACGCGCAGCTGGATCGACCGCCGGTAGAGGGCGGTCACCCGGCGCGTGGGGCGGCGCAGCTGCCGGGTCAGCAACGCGTACGCGGCCGCGCGGCGGCGCTTGCGGGTGGTCGAGCTCAGCACGGACCCGCGAACGGAGTCGGCCCCGTCGGTCGCGGTACCCGACGGGGCTTCGTCAGCCTGGTGCGTCACGTCAGCTGGGTCCGGCCTTGTAGCCGACGCCGCGGACGGTCACCACGATCTCGGGGCGCTCCGGGTCCTTCTCGATCTTCGACCGCAGGCGCTGCACGTGGACGTTGACCAGGCGGGTGTCCGCCGCGTGGCGGTAGCCCCAGACCTGCTCCAGCAGCACCTCGCGGGTGAACACCTGCCAGGGCTTGCGGGCGAGCGCGACCAGCAGGTCGAACTCCAGCGGGGTCAGCGGGATGCCCCGGCCGTCCCGCTTGACCGAGTGGCCGGCCACGTCGATCACGAGGTCGCCGATGGTCAGCTGCTCGGGGGTGGGCTCCTCGGCGCGGCGCAACCGGGCGCGCACCCGGGCCACCAGCTCCTTGGGCTTGAACGGCTTGGTGACGTAGTCGTCGGCACCCGACTCCAGGCCCACCACGACGTCGACCGTGTCGGTCTTCGCGGTCAGCATGACGATCGGGATCCCGGACTCCGCCCGGATCTGCCGGCAGACGTCGATGCCGTCCCGGCCGGGCAGCATGAGGTCCAGCAGGACCAGGTCGGGCTTGGTCTCCCGGAACGCGGCTAGCGCCTTGTCCCCATCCGCGACGAAAAACGGCTCAAAACCCTCACCACGCAGCACGATGCCGAGCATCTCGGCCAGTGCGGAGTCGTCATCAACGACGAGGACGCGTCCCTTCATGCGTCCATCCTCTCATTACCGGATTGTGACCTGCCGCACAGCAGTGCCAATGCTCCACAACGGCCAACTCGCCGGGCGTCCATTTCCGGCCATACCGGACGAATGGCCCGCACCGGAGTACCTCCGCACCCTCCGCGGCCCACCACCCGCCCACCACGGGGCCCGGCTTGCCGATCATCGAGCGGCTGCCCCTGGGGCCCGTCCTGGCCCCATGGCACGATGGGCGCTGCGCGCGGGCGAAAGATCCGCCCGGAACCGCGCCCGTGACGCCCTCCGAGGAGCAGTGATGACCGACACTCCGGGCTGGGCCTCGCCCGGCTCGTCCGAGCCGCCCCGCGGCGACGCCCGGCCGCCGGCCGACGCGCCCGCCGCCGTGCCCGGGCCGTCGGCACCCCCGCAGGGCCACCCCGCACCCCGGTGGAACGCCCCGCCCGCCCTGACCGGCGGCGGGCCCGCCGGAGGCGGCGGCCCCCACCCGTACGGCTGGGGAGCCCCGCAGAGCCCCAAGCCCGGCGTCATCCCGCTGCGCCCGCTCGGCGTCGGCGAACTCCTCGACGGCTCCGTCGCCACCATCCGCAGGCACTGGCGGACGGCGCTCCCGCTCGCGCTCGGCATCGCCGTGATCCAGCAGGCCGGGGTCGTCGCCGCCGGCCAGCTGGTCACGGGCAGGACCGGACCGGCCACCCAGGTGGTGATCCTGCTGGCCACCCTGCCGCTGCGGGTGCTGGGCAGCGTGGTCGCCGTCTCCCTGCTCACCGTGGTCGTCAGCCGCGCCGTCCTCGGCCGGTCCGCGACCGCCGGGGACGCATGGCGCGACGCCCGTCCCCGGGTGCTGCAGCTGCTCGGACTGACCGTGCTCACCGGCCTGATGTCCGGCGGCGTGGTGCTGCTCGGGTTCAGCCCCTGGTACTTCTACCGATCCGGCGGCTCCGGCGAGCCAGCCACCGAGGCACTGCTGTTCCTCGTCGGCTTCCTGACCCTCCCGGTCGCCGCCTGGCTGTGGATCCGGTTCAGCCTGGCCGCCCCCGCCCTGATGCTGGAGAAGCAGGGCGTGGTCACCGCGCTGTCCCGCTCCCGGCGCCTGGTCCGCGGCTCCTGGTGGCGGATCTTCGGCGTCACGCTGCTCGGCGAGGTGCTGTCCTTCATCGTGGCGATGGTCATCGCCGTCCCGTTCCGCTTCCTCGGGCTCGTCCTCGGCTTCGACGACGTCGACCGCCAGGTCGACCTCAACAGCATCGCCCACCAGCCGGCCGCCATGCTGGTCACCACCGCCGTCGCTGGCATCATCGCGGCCACCCTCACCATCCCCTTCCTGGCCGCCCTGAACGTGCTGATCTACGTCGACCAGCGGATCCGCCGCGAGGCCCTCGACATCGAACTGGCCCGCGCCGCCGGCCTCGCCGAGCCCGACGGCGCCGGCCGGGGCGACCGGGCCGGCCCCGGCCCGGCGAGGCGCTGACGCGGATGCCTACCTGGGGGGACGGGCTCCTCGTCGCGGGCGGCGCCCCGGTCACCGTGCCGCGGGACCCGGCGCGCGACGCCGCCCGCGACGAACTGCTCGACGCGGAGTACCACAAGCACGACCCGAGCGTCCTGGAACGGGTCATGAGCTGGCTCAACGACCACATCACCGGAGCGCTGGACGGCATCTCCGGCACCGGCACCAGCGGCACCACCGGCCTGGTGCTCTTCCTGGTCGTCGCCGTCCTGATCGGCGCCGCACTCTGGTGGCGCCTGGGCGCACCCCGCCGCGCGGCCCGCACCGTCCTGGACGTCTACGGCGACGAGGGCCCGCGCCGCGCCGCCCAGTACCGGGCCGACGCCGAACGGCACGCCGCCGCCGGGCAGTGGGCCGAGGCCGTCCGCGCCCGGATGCGCGCCCTCGTCCGGGGCCTGGAGGAGCGCACTCTGCTCGACGCCCGCCCCGGCCGCACCGCCGACGAGGCCGCCGCCGAGGCCGGCCGGGCACTGCCCCGGCACGCCGCCGCGCTGGCCGGCGCCGCCCGCACCTTCGACGACATCGCCTACGGCGAGCGCACCGCCGACCAGGCCGCCTACCAGCTGCTGAGCGACCTCGACCGGGCCCTGGAACGCGCCCGGCCGGACCTCGACACGGCCCCGGAAGGAGCGGAATGACCAGCACCGCCCCCGCGCCTCCCGCCGAGGCCGGGACCGCCCGCCCCGCCCCCGGCGGGACGGCCCCGAGCAGCCTCGCCCCCACCGGGCGGGGCCTGTGGCGCCGGGCCCGCTGGTACCTGGCCGCCCTCGCCGTCCTGCTGATCGGCGCCACCGCGGTGGCCGCGCTCGGCCAGGACCGCCGCTACCCGCCGCTCGACCCGCGCTCCTACGACAGCGACGGCACCCGCGCCGTCCTCGCCCTGCTCGAGCAGCAGGGCCTGCGGACCACGATCAGCACCGACCCGACCCTGCGCCCCACCGGGCCCGACACCCTCGTCCTGCCCGAGCCCGACCTGCTCACCCCGGCCGAACTGCGGGCCGTCGCCGGCGCCCGGCACGAGCGGCTGGTGCTCGTCGCCCCCGGACCGGCCGCCCTCAGCGCCCTGGCCCCCGGCATCCGCCCCTCCGAGGAGGACGGCGGCCCGCCCTACGCCACCGTCCGCAGCACTCCCGCCCGGTGCCCGCTCACCGAGGCCGTCCGGGCCGGCAGCGCCGGGATCGGCGGCATGCTCTACACCAGTGGCAGCCGCGGTCAGGGCTGCTACCCGCGCGGCCACGGCTACCCGCTGGTCAGCGCCCCCGCCCCGGGCGGCGAGGTCATCGTGCTCGGCACCGGCGACTTCCTGCAGAACGGCGAGCTCGCCGAGGACGGCAACGCCGCCCTCGCCCTCGGGCTGCTCGGCTCCCGGCCCCACCTGACCTGGCACCTGCCCGACTACACCGCGCCGCTCGCCGAAGGCACCCGGAACCGGACCTTCGGCGACTACATCCCGGACGGCTGGCGCTGGGCCGGCTACCAGCTCGCCGTGGCCGCCGTCCTGGCCGCCCTCTGGCGCGGCCGCCGCCTCGGCCCGGTGATCAGCGAGAACCTGCCCGTGGTGGTCCGCGCCGCCGAGACCACTGAGGGCCGCGCCCGGCTCTACCGCCGGGCCAGGGCCCACGGCCGCGCCGCCGAGGCCCTGCGCCGGGCCGCCGCCCACCGCATCGCCCCGGCCCTCGGCGTCCCGCCCCGGGCCGGCGCACCCGACCCCGAGGCGCTCTGCGCCGCGGTGGCCGACCGCCTCCCCGAACGACCCGCCGGGGACGTCCGGGCCCTCCTCTACGGCCCGCCCCCGACCGACGACGCCGCACTGCTGCGGCTCGCCGACGACCTCGACGCCCTCGAAAGGCAGGTACGGAACCCGTGACCGAACAGGCCACCGCCACCCCCACCAGCACCCCCGGCGCGGCGGCTGCCACCCCGGGCACCCCCGGCACCGCCACCGACCCCCGCCAGGCGCTGACCGCCCTGCGCGCCGAGATCGGCAAGGCCGTGGTCGGCCAGGACGCCGCCGTCACCGGTCTGGTCGTCGCCCTGCTGTGCGGCGGCCACGTGCTGCTGGAGGGCGTCCCGGGCGTCGCCAAGACCCTGCTGGTGCGCGCCCTGTCCACCGCGCTCAGCCTGGACACCAAGCGCATCCAGTTCACCCCCGACCTGATGCCCGGCGACGTCACCGGCTCCCTCGTCTACGACGCCCGCACCGCCGAGTTCTCCTTCCAGCCCGGCCCGGTCTTCACCAACCTGCTGCTCGCCGACGAGATCAACCGCACCCCGCCCAAGACCCAGGCCGCCCTGCTGGAGGCCATGGAGGAGCACCAGGTCACCGTCGACGGCGAGCCCCGCGCGCTGCCCGTCCCGTTCCTGGTCGCCGCCACCCAGAACCCGGTCGAGTACGAGGGCACCTACCCCCTGCCCGAGGCCCAGCTCGACCGTTTCCTGCTCAAGCTGGTCCTGCCGCTGCCCGACCGCGACCAGGAGTTCCAGGTGCTCTCCCGGCACGCCGCCGGATTCGACCCCCGCGACCTCGCCGCGGCCGGCGTCCGCCCCGTCGCCGGGCCCGAGCACCTGGCCGCCGCCCGCCGGCAGATCGCCGAACTGACCGTCTCCCCCGAGGTCCTCGCCTACATCGTCGACCTCTGCCGGGCCACCCGGCAGTCGCCCTCGCTGTCCATGGGCGTCTCGCCGCGCGGCGCCACCGCCCTGCTCCGCGCCTCGCGCGCCTGGGCCTGGCTCGCCGGACGCGACTACGTCACCCCGGACGACGTCAAGGCACTCGCCCTGCCCACCCTGCGCCACCGCGTCGCACTGCGCGCCGAGGCCGAGATGGAGGGCGTCACCGCCGACTCCGTCATCCAGGCCGTCCTCGCCCAGACGCCCGCCCCCCGCTGAACCGCCCGTTCCGGAAGGAGCGCACCGCATGGCCCTCACCGGGCGAACCGCCCTGCTCGCCGCCCTCGGCGCGGTCCTCGTGGGCCTGGTGCTGCCCTCCTGGGCCGGGATCGGCCTGGCCAGCGGCACGGTCCTGCTCGCCGCCCTCGTCGACCTGGTGCTCGCCGCCCCCGTCCGCAGCCTCCGGCTCGGCCGGGGCGGCGACACCACCGTCCGGCTCGGCGAGTCCGCCCGCGTCGAACTGACCGTCACCAACCCGTCCGGACGCCCCCTCAGGGCCCGGATCCGCGACGCCTGGGGCCCCTCCGCCTGGCAGCCCGGCACCGCCGTGGCGGCGTCCCGGCACACCCTGCTCGTCCCCGGCGGCGAACGGCGCCGGACCGTCACCGTCCTCGCCCCGACCCGCCGCGGCGACCACCACGCGCACCGGATGACGGTCCGTTCCCTCGGCCCGCTCGGCCTGGCGGGGCGTCAGGGCTCGCACGACCTGCCCTGGACGGTCCGCGCCCTGCCCCCGTTCGCCAGCCGCAAGCACCTGCCCTCCCGGCTCGCCAGACTGCGCGAACTCGACGGCCGCACCTCCGTCCTGACCCGCGGCCAGGGCACCGAGTTCGACTCCCTGCGCGAGTACCTGCCCGGCGACGACGTCCGCTCCATCGACTGGCGGGCCAGTGCCCGGCGCAACACCGTCGCCGTCCGCACCTGGCGCCCCGAACGCGACCGGCACATCCTCGTCGTCCTCGACACCGGCCGCACCTCCGCCGGCCGCGTCGGCGACGCCCCCCGCCTGGACGCCGCGCTCGACGCCGCCCTGCTCCTCACCGCCCTCGCCACCCGCGCCGGCGACCGGGTCGACCTGCTCGCCCACGACGCCCGCAAGCGCGCCGCGGTGGCCGGCGCCCCGCCCAGCGAGGTCCTCCAGGCGTTCACCAACACGATGGCCGCCCTGGAACCGGACCTCCACGACACCGACATGCGCGCGCTGGTCTCCACCGCCCTGCGGATGGCCCCCCACCGCTCGCTCGTCGTCCTCCTCACCGGCCTCGACGCGGCCCCCGTCGAGGACGGCCTGCGCCCGCTGCTGCCGTTGCTCACCAAGCGCCACGAGGTCGTCCTGGCCTCCGTCGCCGACCCCCGGCTGGACGTCCTCGCCGCGGGCCGCGGCACCCTGGAGGCCGTCTACGGAGCCGCCGCCGCGGAACAGACCCGCGCCGACCGCCGCGCCACCGCCGAGCGCCTCACCCGCCTCGGGGTGACCGTCCTCGACGCCCCTCCCGCCCAGCTCGCCCCGGCCCTCGCCGACACCTACCTCGCCCTCAAGGCGGCCGGGCGGCTCTGACCGCCCGTCTGCCCGCCTGCCCGCGAGACCGCGCCCGCCTCCGGCAGTGCCCCGGGGGCGGACACCCGGGGTCAGACGGCGGAGAGGTGCAGCTTGAACGGCGAACCGCTCGAGCCGGGCGTCCAGCCGTTCGACCGCGCCGCCCGGATGCCCGCGGCGACCTCACCCGGCAGGACGACCTCCCCCCGCGCCGTGTCCGGTACCGAGGCGGAAGGCCGACTGGTCTCCACCACGAGCGTCGTACCGGGACGCGCCACGTCCTCCACCACGTAGCCCAGGGTGCTGCCCTCGTAGTCGCAGCACCAGTGCCTCCGGCTCACCCGCCAGCGGTACTCGACGCCGTCGACGACGATGCGCCGGGAGCCCTTCTTCACCAGTGCCACTCTTCGCCCCTCTTCGCCCGCCGGCTGCTCGTACAGGTCCGTCGGTCAGCAGTCTCCCGGTACGGCGACCGCGGTGTCACCGGAATTGCCCCGGAGGACCGGCGCGGTCGTACGGCGCTCCGCCCCCAACGCAAAGAACCCCCGCCGGATATCCCGGCGGGGGTTCTTCGTGAATGATTGTTCGGCGGCGTCCTACTCTCCCACAGGGTCCCCCCTGCAGTA
>NZ_JBFAZB010000038.1:0-95076 GCF_040681575.1 Kitasatospora sp. NPDC051702 | reverse complement strand
GGCCTTCTCCGCGGAGTCCCGGTAGGGGAGGTCGCGCTCGGCGAGCCACTCCGACACCCACCTCGCCGCCTCGGCGAGGTGGGCCAGCAGGAGTGAATGACCCCTGCCTTGATCGGAGGGGCTACGGGAGCGGGAGGATGTGGCGGAGGGCTTCGACGGCGTCGGGGGCGCCGTCGGCGGTGAGGGTGGTGCGGGCGCCGCGGCCGTAGACGAAGAGGACCAGCTCGCCCGGCTCGCCGGTGAGGCGGACGGTGGGGGCGCCGGCGGGGCCGACGGTGAGGGAGCGGCCGTCGGGGCGCTCCAGGACGAGGCGGACGGGGGAGCGGCGGCCGGCCTCGAAGCGGGCGATCATCGGCAGGCGGCGCCAGAGCGCGTCGGCGCGGCCGGGCGGCACCGGGCGGGCGGTCCACTCCTCGCCCGCGCGCGCGACGTCCTCGGCGTGCACGAAGTACTCGACGGTGTTGGCGGCCTCGTCCGCGCCGGGCAGGGCGAACAGGGAGAGCAGCGGCGGGCCGGCGCGGAACGTGCGCACCAACTCCTCGTACGGGCGCCCGGCGTAGTCGTCCTGCACCCGCCGGGTCCAGTCGGCGAGCGCGCCGATCCGGATGCCGGCCGCCGCGTCGGCCCGGCGCTCGCGGATCACCAGGTGGGCGGCGAGGTCCCGGGTGGTCCACCCGGCGCAGAGGGTGGGGGCGTCAGGCCCGGCGGCGGCCAGGAGTTCGGCGAGACGGTGGCGCTCGGCGAGGGCGTGGTTCGACATGCCGCCAGCCTACGGCGTGGACAGGTCAGCGCAGGGCGCCGGTGAGCTTGGGCCCGCCCTGCTTGTTGCTGAGGGTCAGGGTGCAGGTGTAGTCCCGCCAGCCCTGCTGGTAGTTGGTGCCGGCGGGGCCGAACTGGCGCCCGTAGTACGTCTTTCCGTCGTTCTGGCGGGCCTTGGCGGCGGCCTCGGCCTCCTTGCAGCCCTCCCGCATGGCGAGCGCGATCGGGATCTCGCCGGCCAGTCCGTCGGCCAGTTTGAGGTCGGCGATGACCTGGCCGTCGTGCTCGCCGGTGCAGGGGCGTTCCTCGGCCTTGGTGATCACCGGGCTCAGCTGCGGGTGGTCGAAGCAGGCGCCGACCGGGAAGAAGGCGTACGGCGGGGTCTTCGTCGGGGCGGGGGTCGGTGTCGGGGTGGGCGTGGGGGTCGGGGTGGCCGTGGGGGTGGGCGGGGGCGGCGCGGCGGCGGCGGGCTTCCGCTCCTCCGGCCAGAGCAGGACGGTGGCCACCACCGCGAGCAGCACGGCCAGGACCGCCGCGACGGTGAGGACCAGGCCCCGGGACGGGCGGGATTCGGCGGCTGCGGGCGGCTGCTGCTCGGAGGTCATGGCCACGAGGATGGCCCACCGGGGGCCCGCCCGGCAGGAGGTTGGCCGAAATCGTCCCGGTACCGAGCGTCCGCGTGCCGTCGGATAGGCTCCCGGCGGCACGACACGAGTCCCGGGAGCTGGGAATGCGCGTCGGAATCACCGGTCACCAGGGTCTGTCGGGCGGCATCACGGAGATGCTGGTCCGCGGGGACCTCTGGCAGCTGGTCACCACCTTCGGCCCGTACGAACTGGTCGTCGTCAGTTGCGTCGAGGAGGGGCCGGAGAGCTGGTTCGCCCGCTCCGTCCTGGAGCACGGCGGCAAACTGGAGGTGATCGTCCCCGCGAGCGCCCCCGCGGTCGGCCGTGCCGACGACGGGCACCGGGCCACCCGGCTGCGCCTGTTGAACGAGGCCAACGCCGTCCACCGGCTGGCCGCCGTGGAGCGCGGCGGACTCGGCGACGACACCGGGCGCGCCCTGGTCGGCATGATCGACGAGCTGATCGCGGTCTGGGACGGCGAACCCGGCGGCGAACCCGCCCGGATCGCCGGACTGGCCGAGGCCGCCGGGCTGTTCGTCCACCGGATCTGGCCGTCCGGCTGCGAACGCGAGGCGTCGTAGGGCGTGTCCGGCAGGTGTCGGGGGCCGGTCCGGCACGTGCCGGGGGCCGGGTCCGGACTGCAACAATGGCCCCATGTCCACCACACCCGCCGCCCCCGGCACCACCGCCCTGGCCCCCGAGATCGCCGCCCGCCTCAAGCGGACCGAGGACGGCCTGCTCCCGGCCATCGCGCAGCAGTACGACACCGGTGAGGTGCTGATGCTCGGCTGGATGGACGACGAGGCGCTGCACCGCACGCTCACCACCGGCCGCTGCACCTACTGGAGCCGCAGCCGCAGCGAGTACTGGGTGAAGGGCGACACCTCCGGCCACGTCCAGGCGGTCAAGTCGGTGGCGCTGGACTGCGACGGCGACACGCTGCTGGTCAGGGTCGACCAGACCGGCGCGGCCTGCCACACCGGGGACCGCACCTGCTTCGACGCCGACGTGCTCCCGCTCTCCTGAACCTCGCGTCCCCCCGACCGAACCCCGCGTCCCCCGACCCCGACCGGAACTCCAGAAGGTGCCGCCCGCCATGGAACTCGAAGCCTTCCGCAAGCTCGCCGTCGACACCCGGGTCATCCCGGTCACCCGCAGGCTCCTCGCGGACGGTCTCACCCCGATCGGCCTGTACCGCAGCCTCGCCGCCGAGCGACCCGGCACCTTCCTGCTGGAGTCCGCCGAGCAGGGGCGCAGCTGGTCGCGCTACTCCTTCGTCGGCGTGCGCAGCGCCGCCGTGCTCACCGCCGGCCCGGACGGCGACGCCCGCTGGCTGGGCACCCCGCCGGTCGGCATCCCCACCACGGGGGACCCGCTGCAGGTGCTGCGCGCCGCCCTGGAGGCGCTGCACACCCCGCGGCACACCGACGACGGCCTGCCGCCGCTCACCGGCGGCCTGGTCGGCTACCTCGGCTACGACGTGGTCCGCCGGCTGGAGAAGCTGCCCGACCTCAACCCGGACGACCTGAAGCTGCCCGAGCTGACCATGCTGCTCGCCACCGACCTCGCCGTGCTCGACCACGCCGACGGCACGGTGCTGCTGATCGCCAACGCCGTCAACCACAACGACCTGGCCAGCGGCGTGGACGAGGCCCACGCGGACGCGGTGGCCCGGCTCGACGCCATGGAGGCCGACCTGCTCAAGCCGGTCGACCCGGGCCTGGCCACCTTCACCCCCTCCGGCCCCGGCGAGGCCCGCTCCCCGTTCGGCGGCGCGCCGTACCGGGCGGCCGTCGAGGAGGTCAAGGAGCGGATCCGGGCCGGCGAGGCCTTCCAGGTCGTCCCCTCGCAGCGCTTCGAGGCCCCCTGCCCGGCCTCCGCGCTGGACGTCTACCGCGTCCTGCGCACCACCAACCCCAGCCCGTACATGTACCTGTTCCGCTTCCCCGGGCCGGACGGCGGTGCCGAGGGCGGCTTCGACGTGGTCGGCTCCAGCCCGGAGGCGCTGGTCAAGGTCACCGAGGGCGAGGCGATGCTGCACCCGATCGCCGGCACCCGGCACCGCGGCGCCACCCCGCACGAGGACGCGGCGCTGGCCGCCGAGCTGCTCGCCGACCCCAAGGAGCGGGCCGAGCACCTGATGCTGGTCGACCTCGGCCGCAACGACCTGGGGCGGGTCTGTGAGCCGGGCAGCGTGGAGGTGGTCGACTTCATGCAGATCGAGCGCTACAGCCACGTGATGCACATCGTCTCCACCGTCACCGGCACGGTCGCACCCGGGCGGACCGCCTTCGACGTGCTGACCGCCTGCTTCCCCGCCGGCACCCTCTCCGGTGCGCCCAAGCCGCGGGCGATGCGGATCATCGAGGAGCTGGAGCCCACCCGCCGCGGCCTCTACGGCGGCTGCGTCGGCTACCTGGACTTCGCCGGGGACTCCGACACCGCGATCGCCATCCGCACCGCCGTGCTGCGCGACGGCACCGCCTACGTGCAGGCCGGGGCGGGTGTCGTCGCCGACTCCGACCCGCACGGGGAGGACACCGAGTGCCGCAACAAGGCGGCCGCCGTGCTGCGGGCCGTCGCCACCGCCAATACGCTGCGGACGCCGGAGATGTCGTAGGACGCCGCAACCGTCGAGGGGCGTCGAGAGAGGCGGCCGGGATGACCGAGGAGCCGCAGGGCGGGCCGGGGCGCGCGGCCCTGCACAGTGCCGCCGCCCAGATCGGCGAACAGCTGGCGGGCCGCGGCCGGGTGCTGCGCGGGGTGGTGGTCGACGCCCCGGGGGCGTCCGGCGGCGGCCTCACCGCCGACCTGGCCGTCGTCGCCCCGGACGCCCGGCCCGACGACCGCGGCCGCCACCCGGGCGCCGGTGTCGAGGCGGTGCTGGAGGCGGCCGGGCCGCACCCGGCCGGGACGGCACGGGCGTACGCGCTCGGCGGGATCCCGCTGTACGTGGTGGTCGACACGGCGGCCGCGGTCTGCACCGTGCACACCGCGCCGTCCGCCGACGGCGCCTACCGGGAGGCCGAGCGGGTGCCGTTCGGCAACGACCTGTTCCTGCCGCTCGGCGGGCGCACGGTCGTGCTGCGCACCGACGAGTTCCCGACCGGGCCGCCCACCCCGGGTTCGGTGTGACGCGTCGGGCGGGGGATAGTGGACGGGTGACCGCTCCTGACCAGACCCCCGCCCCCGCCGCCCCGGCCCCCTCCGCGGGCCGCCGGACGCTCGGCGTGATGCTGCTGCTGACCGTGCTGAGCGCCGTCCTGGTGCTGACCGCCGTCGGCCGGGTCTGGGCGGAGGGCCGGGCCGGCACCCTGGCGGTGTCCGTCACCGGCGGCGCGATCTCCGAACTGCCCGGCGGGCTGGCCCTGGTGGGCCTCGCGGCGGCCGTGGCGGTGTTCGCGGTGCGCGGCGCAGGCCGGCTCGCGGTGGGCGCGCTGACCCTGCTGGCGGGTCTCGGCGCGGCCGCCGCCTCCGCCGCGGGCGCCGGCGACACCGCCGCGCTGGACGCCGAGGCGGCCCGCAAGCTGGCCCTGACCGGCTCGGCGGCCACCGGGGTCGGCCACACCGGCTGGCCGTGGGTGGCCCTGGTCGGCGGACTGCTGCTGGCCGTCGCCGGGCTGCTCACCCTCCGCTACGGCCGCGGCTGGCCGGCGATGGGCAGCCGGTACGAGGCGCCGACCCGCAAGGCCCCGGCGCGGAGCGAGACCCCGGCGGACCTGTGGAAGGCCCTGGACCGCGGCGAGGACCCGACGTCCGGCTGACCGGCACGCGTGTGACGCGATAGACCCGGCACCCGCTTTGGGGAGCCGGTGTGTGGCCCGGCACAATGGAGGTCGTCAACCCGCCGGCGGCCCCGCAGGCCCGGCCGGGCCCCGAGAGGCTAGGAGCACCATCAGATGGCAGCAGCAGCACACGGTCACACCCCCGCCGCCTGGACCGGCGTGACCATCTCCTTCATCGGTTCCGGGATCGCGGGGGTCGCGATGATCCTCCCGTCGGTGCTGCTGGTCTGGGCCGGCCTGGCGGTCGTCCTGGCCGGTGGCGTGGTCGGCAAGGCCATGTCGATGGCGGGCATGGGCAAGCAGCCCAGCACCAACGTCTACGCCTCGCGCGAGGAGCAGGCCGAGGCCCACGCGGCCCGCGCCGCCCTCGCCGCCGCCACCGCCTGACGACGGACCTTCCGCGGACGACGGAACGGCGGGCGCGGCGCGCCCGCCGTTCCGTTCCGTCCGGGCCCGACACGGGCACAATCGGGGCGTGAACGCCGCCCCCACCGCCTCCGCCCCGCCGCCCGTCCTGCGCCGGCTGGGCCCGCCGCTGGCCGCGCTGGCGGCGGTGGCCGTCCCCACCGCCTTCGTCGCCGTGGTGGACCCGAACTCCCCCGGGCACTACCCCGACTGCCCGTTCCTGACCGCCACCGGCTGGTGGTGCCCCGGCTGCGGGGGGCTGCGCTGCGTGCACGCGCTGACCCACGGCGACCTGACCGGAGCCCTGCACGACAACGCGGTGGCCGTGCTGCTCCTCGGCGTGCTGGCGCTGCTCTGGCTGCGCTGGGGCTGGGCCGCGCTGACCGGCGGCCCGCGCCCCCGGCTCGTGGTCGGCGGCCGGCGCTGGGTGCTGATCGCGCTGCTGGTCCTGGTGTTCACCGTGGTGCGCAACCTGCCGGTCGGCGCGGGACTGGCCCCGCCGCTGGTCTGAGCGGCGGGCACCGGTCCACATGGTGGGCCGGTGATCGGTCCACTCGATCCACCGGGGGCTTCGAGGACCGGTGGACGTCCGGTGAAACCGCAGTTGAGAGCCGCTCCAGGGGGCGTCCGGTCCGCGAGACGCGCCCCGGGCGGATGCGCCCCGCGCCCCCCGGTGCCGATACCATCGAAGAGCCACCGGGTCCGTCCCGGTCGGCTCGTCGCTAGCGAACTAGCAGAAATGATGGGGGCACTTCGCGTGAGCGAGCGATGGGGGTACCTCCAGCCGCAGGCTGGGGGAGAGCGAACCATTGACAGGTGCGTGTTGCGCGCAGCGCCTGCCGAGCGAAGCGAGGTGGGCGCATGAGTGTGCTCGACACGATCATCGAGGGGGTCCGCGAGGACCTCGCCGAACGCCAGGCCCGGGTCTCCCTGGACGAGCTCAAGGAGCGCGCCGCCAAGGCCCCCGAGGCCAAGGACGGCGTCGCCGCCCTGAAGGGCGACGGGGTCCGGGTGATCTGCGAGGTGAAGCGCTCCAGCCCGTCCAAGGGCGCGCTGGCCGCGATCGCCGACCCGGCCGCACTGGCGGGCGACTACGCGGCCGGCGGAGCCGCCGCGATCAGCGTGCTGACCGAGCAGCGCCGCTTCGGCGGGTCGCTGGCCGACCTGGACGCCGTCCGCGCCGCGGTGGACACCCCGCTGCTGCGCAAGGACTTCATCGTCACCGCGTACCAGCTGTGGGAGGCTCGGGCGCACGGCGCCGACCTCGCGCTGCTGATCGTCGCCGCCCTCGAGCAGCCGGCCCTGGTGTCGCTGATCGAGCGCGCCGAGTCGATCGGCCTCACCCCGCTGGTCGAGGTGCACGACGAGGAGGAGATCAAGCGCGCGGTGGACGCCGGGGCGCGGATCATCGGCGTCAACGCCCGCAACCTCAAGACCCTCGAGGTGGACCGCAACACCTTCGGCAACGTGGTCCACGCCATCCCGGACAGCGTCGTCAAGGTCGCCGAGTCCGGCGTGCGCGGCCCGCTGGACGTGATCTCCTACGCCAACCTGGGCGCCGACGCGGTGCTCGTGGGCGAGTCCCTGGTGACCGGCAAGGACCCGCGCGCCGCGGTCGCCGACCTGGTCGCCGCCGGGGCCCACCCCGCCGTCCGGCACAAGGACTGACCGGCCGACATGAAGATCGCCACCCGCCTCGCCCCCGGTTGCCGCCCGCGCGGCTGCCGCGCGCCCGCACGCCGGGTGCTGGGGCGGCGGGTGCGGTACGTGATCGGCTGCGAGCCCGGGCAGGTGCCGGGCCGCCGATGGCGGCGGACGTTCGGCCGGTCCCGGCCAGAAGACGTCACTGTCGTCATCTCCCCCTAAGGACTTCCACCATGTCCGACAAGTCCGCGAAGGACTACCTCCCCGGCGCCCAGGTGCCGGACGCCCGGGGCTACTTCGGCGCCTACGGCGGCCGTTTCATCCCGGAGGCGCTGGTCGCCGCCGTCGAGCAGGTCGCCGAGGAGTACGAGAAGGCCAAGTCCGACCCGGCCTTCACCGCCGAGCTGGACGCCCTGCTCAAGGACTACACCGGCCGGCCGAGCCCGCTGACCGACGTGCACCGCTTCTCCGCCGAGGCGGGCGGCGCGCGCGTCCTGCTCAAGCGCGAGGACCTCAACCACACCGGCTCGCACAAGATCAACAACGTGCTGGGCCAGGCCCTCCTCACCCGGCGGATGGGCAAGACCCGGATCATCGCCGAGACCGGCGCCGGCCAGCACGGCGTGGCCACCGCGACCGCCTGCGCGCTGTTCGGCTTCGACTGCACCATCTACATGGGCGAGGTCGACACCCAGCGCCAGGCGCTGAACGTCGCCCGGATGCGGATGCTGGGCGCCGAGGTGGTGTCCGTCACCTCCGGCAGCCGCACCCTCAAGGACGCCATCAACGAGGCGTTCCGCGACTGGGTCGCCAACGTGGACTCCACCCACTACCTGTTCGGCACCGTCGCCGGCCCGCACCCCTTCCCGATGATGGTCCGCGACTTCCACCGGGTCATCGGCGTCGAGGCGCGCCAGCAGGTCCTCGACCGCACCGGGCGGCTGCCCGACGCCGTCGTCGCCTGCGTCGGCGGCGGCTCCAACGCGATGGGCATCTTCCACGAGTTCATCCCCGACGCCGGCGTGCGCCTGATCGGCTGCGAGGCCGCCGGCGAGGGCGCCGAGACCCCCCGGCACGCCGCCACCCTCACCAAGGGCGACCCCGGCGTGCTGCACGGCTCGCGCACCTACGTCCTGCAGGACGAGGACGGCCAGACCATCGAGTCGCACTCCATCTCGGCCGGCCTCGACTACCCGGGCGTCGGCCCGGAGCACGCCTGGCTGAAGGACTCCGGCCGGGCCGAGTACCGCCCCGTCACCGACGACGCCGCCATGCAGGCGCTGCGGCTGCTGTCCCGCACCGAGGGCATCATCCCGGCCATCGAGAGCGCCCACGCGCTCGCCGGGGCCCTCGAACTGGGCCGTGAACTCGGGCCCGAGGCCACCATCCTGGTCTCGCTCTCCGGGCGCGGCGACAAGGACATGCACACCGCGGCCGAGTACTTCGGCCTGTACGACGAGCCGGCCGGCGACGCGGCCCACGACTCGGCCCACGGGGGTAAGTGACCATGGCATCGAAGCTCAGCGGCATCCTGGCCGCCGCCAAGGCGGAGAACCGCGCCGCGCTGATCGGCTACCTGCCGGCCGGCTTCCCGACCGTCGACGGCGGCATCCGGGCGGTCAACGCCCTGATCGAGGGCGGCTGCGACGTCGTCGAAGTCGGCCTGCCGCACTCCGACCCGGTCCTGGACGGCGCCGTCATCCAGACCGCCGACGACATCGCGCTGCGCGGCGGCGTGCGGATCAAGGACGTGCTGCGCACCGTCCAGGAGGTCGCCACCGCGCACCCCGAGGCGGCGGTGCTGGTGATGACGTACTGGAACCCGGTCGAGCGCTACGGCACCGCGCGCTTCGCCGCCGACCTCGCCGCCGCGGGCGGCGTCGGCTGCATCCTGCCCGACCTGCCGGTCGAGGAGTCCGAGGAGTGGCGCAAGGCGGCGGAGGAGCACGGCCTGGACACCGTGTTCGTGGTCGCCCCGAGCAGCAAGGACCACCGCCTGGCCGAGGTCACCGCGGCCGGCAGCGGCTTCGTCTACGCCGCCGCCGTGATGGGCGTGACCGGCACCCGCACCCAGGTCGGCTCGCTCGCCGAGGACCTGGTCGCCCGCACCCGGGCCACCACCGACCTCCCGGTCTGCGTGGGCCTCGGGGTCTCCACCGCGGAGCAGGCCGCCGAGGTGGCGGGCTTCGCGGACGGCGTGATCGTGGGCTCCGCGTTCGTGAAGCGGATCCTGGAGGCCGGGGACGACGAGGCGGCCGCGCTGGACGCGGTGCGCGCCGTCGCGGGCGACCTGGCGGCGGGCGTCCGCCGGCGCTGACCCGCACCCGCACCACCCGACGGCCCGCCACCCCCCTCGCGCAGGGGGGTGGCGGGCCGTCGCCCTTCGTGGCCCGCACCCGGACCGCCCGGGGGACGGGTGGCGGGCGTGCGGCGCAGCGGTGCGGCCCCGAACGGGTGAACAGCGCCGGGGACACGCATCAGGCGGGGTTGACCGGCGTTGAGTGGAGGGACGAGTGCACGGGCGACGTGCACGAGGTCGCCGAGCGAACGAAGGGGTGAGCCGGTGCCGGGTCTCCATCGGGCCGTTCTGCTGCGCGCGGCGGCCGCCGCGCTGGCCCTCGGCGCCGCCGTCGGGGCGCACACCGAGGTGGGGCAGGCGCTGGCCAAGCGCGGCGCCGAACGGGCCGTGCGGGACGCGCACGCCTGCGCGGAGGCAGCCCGGTGGGACGCCGCCGAACGGGCCGCCCGCCCGCACCACGCGGGCCGGGCCGACCCGACCGACCCGGTCCGCCCGCCCGGCTGCCACCGGCTCTGAGGCGCGCCGGGCGCCGCCGGACGGGGAACGGGTGTTCGCCGAATACGGACACACCGTCATCAGCCGTCACTCGTCCGGCTTAATTCCTGAATATGGAGGAACCACCCCTCGTCCCTTACGGTTCGTCAGGAAGTGAACGAGTTTCCCAAGGGGGGTTCCCTGATGGCCGGCCCGGCAGCGCAGCCCGGCGACTCGGCGCCCGCACCGGCGGCGCGGCCGTCGGATCCGGCCTGGAGCCTGTGGCTGGGCACCGCCGCCAGGCTCGGCCTCGCGGTGGTCTGGGGCTGGGCGGGCCTCGCCAAGATCGCCGACCCGGCGGAGGCCGCCCAGGCCGTCCGCGCCTACGAGATCCTGCCCGAAGGCCTGGTCAAACCGGTCGGCTACGCCCTGCCCTTCCTGGAGCTGGCGCTCGCCCTGCTGCTGGTGATCGGCCTCGGCGTGCGGATCGTCGCCGGCGTCTCCGCGGTGCTGCTGCTCGCCTTCATCGCCGGGATCGTCTCCGCCTGGGCGCGCGGCATCTCGATCGACTGCGGCTGCTTCGGCGGCGGCGGGCACGTCGACGCCTCGCAGACCGAGTACCTGCAGGAGATCCTGCGCGACACCGGCTTCCTGCTGCTCGCCGGGTGGCTGCTGTGGCGGCCCCGCACCAAGTTCTCGGCGGACGGCTGGCTCGCGAGCTGACCGGCCGGCCCCGCCGCACCCCGACCACCCCACCCCACGAAGGCCCTCCGACTGTGGATGTCAAGGCAATGAGCGAGAAGAACCGAGAAGGCAAGCGCACCGCCCGCGAGCGGATGCAGGCGCAGCGGGCGGCCGAGGAGGCCGCGTCCCGGCGGAAGAAGAAGCTGATCGTGGGCGGCGTGGTGCTCGCGGTGATCGCCGCCGCCGTGGTCACCGGCGTCGTGGTGCAGAACCAGCGCTCCAAGCCGGAGACCCCGACGGCCGCCCCCGCCGGGACCATCGGCGACAAGAACCTGGTCATCCCGGTCGGCTCGGCCAACGCCCCGTCCGTCCTCACCGTCTACGAGGACCCGCGCTGCCCGGCCTGCGGCATCTTCGAGCGCGAGTTCTCGCCGACCGTCGACCAGCTCGAGGACGCCGGCAAGATCTCCACCAACTACCACATCGTGTCGTTCATCGACCGGGCCGTCCCCGGCAAGGGCTCCAAGACCGCGGCCAACGCGCTGGCCTGCGCCCAGGACGCCGGGCACTTCCGGGACTACCACGACGTGCTCTACCGCAACCAGCCGGACGAGACCAGCGACGCCTTCGGGGACAAGGCCGTCCTGCTCAACCTCGCCAAGCAGGTCAACGGCCTCGACACCCCCGCCTTCCAGGCCTGCGTCAACGACAACAAGTTCGGCGGGTGGGTCTCCTCGGTGCAGCAGGACTTCGACAAGTCCAGCTACAAGTCGACCCCGACCGTGCTGCTCAACGGCCAGCCGATCTACCCCAAGAACGGCTCCGAGGAGATCACCCCGGCCAACCTGACGAAGTGGGTCGACGCCGCCAACCAGGGCAAGCAGCTCGGCACCCCCGGCTCCAACGGGCAGACTCCGGCGCCCACCAGCACCGCGTCGGAGGCCAACAACCCGTCCCCCAACGCCGGCTGAGCTCCGGAGCCGGTCCGGCCGCTCCCGCCCGGGCGCACCGGATCCACCGGACGGGCTCCACTCCGCCGGGCGCAGCCGCCGCTCCCTCCCCGTCCGGAGGGGGCGGCGGCGTCGTCGCGTGGCCCGTTGTTCGGTTTCTGTGACCCCGGGGGTGTCCGGCGGGGGCCGCGGACCCTGTAGCGTCGGAACCGCCATGGATATCGCCTACATTCCCAGCCCGTCGCGGGGCGTCCTGTACCTCGGACCCGTCCCGCTGCGCGCCTACGCCTTCTGCATCATCCTCGGTGTCGTCGTGGCCGTCTGGCTCGGCAGCAAGCGCTGGGTCGCCCGGGGCGGTGCCAAGCACACGGTCGGCGACATCGCCGTCTGGGCCGTGCCCTTCGGCCTGGTCGGCGGCCGGCTCTACCACGTGATCACCGACCACCAGCTGTACTTCGACGAGGGCAAGAACCCCTGGAACGCCTTCAAGATCTGGGAGGGCGGCCTCGGGATCTGGGGCGCGATCGCGCTGGGCGCGGTCGGCGCCTGGATCGGCGCCCGCCGCCGGGGCGTGCCGCTGCCCGCCTACGCCGACGCCATCGCGCCGGGCATCGCGCTCGCGCAGGCGCTGGGCCGCTGGGGCAACTACTTCAACCAGGAGCTGTACGGCCGCCCGACCACGCTGCCGTGGGGCCTGGAGATCGACAAGACGCTGCCCGGCGGTGAGGTCGTCAAGGGCGTCTACCACCCGACCTTCCTCTACGAGTCGATCTGGTGCGTCGCCGTCGCGCTGCTGGTGATCTGGGCGGACCGCCGCTTCACCCTGGGCCACGGGCGGGCGTTCGCGCTGTACGTGGCCGCGTACACGGTGGGCCGGTTCTGGACGGAGTGGCTGCGGATCGACGAGGCGCACGTCTACTTCGGCCTGCGGCTGAACGACTGGACCTCGATCCTGGTGTTCCTGGGCGCCGTGGCGTACCTGGTGATCGTCGGGAAGAAGCGGCCCGGCCGGGAGGACCCGGCCACCATCGACCCGGCCGCGCACGAGTCGGAGCCGGAGGCCGCCGAGGCCGCGGACGGGGCCGGCAAGGCCCGCACCGGGGCGGACGAGGAGCCGGCCGACCGGGCGCCGGAGGGTGCCGCCGGGAGGAAACCGTCCCGGTCCGTGGACGGCGAGGAGGCCGGGGAACCGGCCGGCGGAGCCGCCGACGCCACCGGCAAGGACGCCAAGAACCTGACCTGACCTGGGACTTCACCCCGGACCGGCCGCCCCCGCGATGCTCGCGGAGGGCGGCCGTCGCGGTGTTCGGACAGCCTTACTTTGCTGGAAGTGCCCAGGTCAGGGCGGCTACGTTCAAGACAGACGACTTGAACGGAGGGGACGACCGTGAGCGCGACCACCCTGGAGCCCGAGGCCGGGCAGCACCCCCGCATACCCGCGGCGGACCACCACCGGGACGTGAACGGCGGCTGGCTGCGGCCCGCCGTGTTCGGCGCGATGGACGGCCTGGTCTCCAACTTCGCCCTGATGACCGGTGTGGTCGGCGGCGCGGCGTCCAACGGCACGGTCGTGCTGACCGGGCTCGCCGGGCTGGCGGCCGGTGCCTGCTCGATGGCGGCGGGGGAGTACACCTCGGTCGCCTCGCAGGCCGAGCTGGTCCAGGCGGAGATCGAGGTCGAGCGGCTGGAGCTGAGCCGCAACCCGCACGGCGAGCTGGCCGAGCTGGCGCAGCTGTACGTCTCCCGCGGGGTGGAGCCGGAGCTGGCCCACGAGGTCGCCCGGCAGCTGTCGGCCAATCCGGACCAGGCCCTGGAGGTCCACGCCCGGGAGGAGCTGGGCGTCGACCCCAACGACCTGCCGTCGCCGTGGGTGGCCGCCGGGTCCTCGTTCGTCTGCTTCGCGGTGGGTGCGCTGCTGCCGCTGCTGCCGTACCTGCTGGGGGCGACCTCGCTGGTGCCCGCGCTGCTGCTGTCGGCGGCGGGGCTGTTCCTGTGCGGCGCGGTGGTGGCCCGGGTGACGGCGCGCAGCTGGTGGTTCAGCGGGCTGCGGCAGCTGGTGCTGGGCGGGGCGGCGGCGGGGGTGACGTACCTGCTGGGGTGGCTGATCGGCGGCCACGTCGGCTGACCGGGCGGGCCCGCCGACCGGACGGCCGGACGGCCGGACGGCCGGACGGCCGGACCGGAGGGCGGGCCGGGGTGGTGGGGGAGCTCTGTGCGATGCCACAGCGGAGTGCATGACTATGCTGGTCAATGCGTGACGTTCCACACATGGATCCCCGGTACCGCCTGGCCTAGTCTCATCATCCGAGCTCAGGAACCGTGGATTCGCATCCGCGGGCAGAGCCTCGGGATGGAATCGCAGGACGCCATGATCGTCCTGTGTGGCGATCGGGTTTCGCCCCTGTTTCAGGCGGCCGACCGCCGGGCACAATCGTCGGGACGTGCACCGTGGCACGTCCCCCCATTGCCCCCTTGACCTGCGGATCCGTCCGCCATGTGGACCGGATATTCCACTTCCCGGGATCTTGGGCATCATGTAACTTGCACGAAATCGCATCAGGGCCAGCGTCGTCCCTCCTTGCACCACACCGCCGAAAGACGACGACGGGAGAGCCGATGCTGTCTGCATCCATGCACTCCGCCAACGAGCCCCAGGCCGGCGCCTCCCGCCGGCCGTACGCGCTCGTTCCGGATGCGCGACCTACCGCTCAGGGCCTGTACGACCCGCGAAACGAGCACGACGCCTGCGGCGTCGGTTTCGTCGCCACGCTGACCGGCATCGCCGACCACACCATCGTCGAGCAGGCGCTGACCGTCCTGCGCAACCTGGAGCACCGCGGCGCCACCGGCGCCGAGCCCGACTCCGGCGACGGCGCGGGCATCCTCACCCAGGTCCCGGACGCCTTCCTGCGCGGCAAGGTCGACTTCGACCTCCCCGCCGCCGGCGCCTACGCCGTCGGCATCGCCTTCCTGCCCGACCAGGACGACGAGGCCGCCGCCGCCGTCGCGCAGATCGAGGGCATCGCCGCCGAGGAGGGCTTCACCGTCCTCGGCTGGCGCGACGTCCCGGTCACCCCCGACCTGCTCGGCGCCACCGCCCGCTCGGTCATGCCCCGCTTCCGGCAGCTCTTCCTCGGCAAGGACGGCCAGGCCGGCATCGAGCTGGACCGCACCGCCTTCGTCGTCCGCAAGCGCGCCGAGCGCGAGGCCGGGGTCTACTTCCCGTCGCTGTCCGCGCGCACCATCGTCTACAAGGGCATGCTGACCACCGGCCAGCTGGAGCCCTTCTTCCCCGACCTGTCGGACCGCTCCTACGCCTCCGCCATCGGCCTGGTGCACTCGCGCTTCTCCACCAACACCTTCCCGAGCTGGCCGCTCGCCCACCCGTACCGCTTCGTCGCCCACAACGGCGAGATCAACACGGTCAAGGGCAACCGCAACTGGATGAGCGCCCGCGAGTCCCAGCTCGCCACCGACCTGATCCCCGCCAACAGCAAGGGGCAGGGCCTGGAGCGGATCTTCCCGGTCTGCACCCCGGACCACTCCGACTCGGCCTCCTTCGACGAGGTCCTGGAGCTGCTCCACCTCGGCGGCCGCTCGCTCCCGCACTCGGTGCTGATGATGATCCCGGAGGCGTGGGAGAACCACGCCACCATGGACCCGGCCCGCCGCGCGTTCTACCAGTACCACTCCAACCTGATGGAGCCCTGGGACGGCCCGGCCTGCGTCACCTTCACCGACGGCACCCAGGTCGGCGCCGTGCTCGACCGCAACGGCCTGCGCCCGGCCCGCTACTGGATCACCGAGGACGGCCTGGTCGTCCTCTCCTCCGAGGTCGGCGTGCTCGACATCGAGCAGGAGAAGGTCGCCAAGAAGGGCCGCCTGCAGCCCGGCCGGATGTTCCTCGTCGACACCGCCGAGGGCCGCATCGTCGAGGACGAGGAGATCAAGTCCGCCCTCGCCGCCGAGCACCCCTACGCGGACTGGGTCGCCGCCGGGCAGATCCAGCTCGCCAAGCTGCCCGAGCGCGAGCACATCGCCCACACCCACGCCTCGGTCACCCGCCGCCAGCAGACCTTCGGGTACACCGAGGAGGAGCTGCGCGTCATCCTCGCGCCGATGGCCAAGACCGGCGCCGAGGCGCTCGGCTCGATGGGCACCGACTCGCCGATCGCCGCGCTCAGCGAGAAGCCCCGTCTGCTCTTCGACTACTTCGTCCAGCTCTTCGCGCAGGTCACCAACCCGCCGCTGGACGCCATCCGCGAGGAGCTCGTCACCTCGCTGCTCAGCAACCTCGGCCCCGAGGGCAACCTGCTGGCCGCCGAGGCCGCCTCCTGCCGCTCCGTCGGCATCACCTTCCCGGTGATCGACAACGACGAGCTGGCCAAGCTCGTCCACATCAACGCCGACGGCGACCAGCCCGGCCTCAAGGCCGTCACGCTCTCCGGCCTGTACAAGGTCGGTGCCGGCGGCGCGGGCCTGGCCGCCCGGCTGACCGCGATCGCCGCCGAGGCCGACGCCGCGATCGCCGACGGCGCCCGGATCATCGTGCTCTCCGACCGGCACTCCGACGCCGAGCACGCCCCGATCCCCTCGCTGCTGCTCACCTCCGCGATCCACCACCACCTCATCCGCACCAAGCAGCGCACCCAGGTGTCGCTGCTGGTCGAGGCCGGTGACGTCCGCGAGGTGCACCACGTCGCGCTGCTGATCGGCTACGGCGCCGGCGCGGTCAACCCGTACCTGGCCATGGAGTCCGTCGAGGACCTCGTCGCCCAGGGCGTGTTCATCCAGGGCGTCGAGCCCGAGAAGGCCATCAAGAACCTGATCAAGGCGCTCGGCAAGGGCGTGCTCAAGGTCATGTCCAAGATGGGCATCTCCACCGTCGCCTCCTACCGCGGCGCCCAGGTCTTCGAGGCCATCGGCCTCTCCCAGGACCTGGTGGCCGGCTACTTCGCCGGCACCACCACCAAGCTCGGCGGCATCGGCCTGGACGAGATCGCCAAGGAGACCGCCGCCCGCCACGCCAAGGCCTACCCGGCCTCCGGCATCCCCGCCGCGCACCGCGCGCTGGAGATCGGCGGCGAGTACCAGTGGCGCCGCGAGGGCGAGCCGCACCTGTTCGACCCGGACACCGTCTTCCGGCTGCAGCACTCCACCCGCAACCGCCGCTACGACATCTTCAAGCAGTACACGGACCGGGTGAACGAGCAGTCCACCCGCCTGATGACGCTGCGCGGCCTGTTCGAGCTGGACGCCCTCGGCCGGACCCCCGTCCCCGTGGAGGAGGTCGAGCCGGTCTCCGCGATCGTCAAGCGCTTCTCCACCGGCGCGATGTCCTACGGCTCCATCTCCCGCGAGGCCCACGAGACCCTCGCCATCGCGATGAACCGCCTCGGCGGCAAGTCCAACACCGGCGAGGGCGGCGAGGACCCGGACCGCCTGTACGACCCCGAGCGCCGCTCGGCGATCAAGCAGGTCGCCTCCGGCCGCTTCGGCGTCACCTCCGAGTACCTCGTCAACGCCGACGACATCCAGATCAAGATGGCCCAGGGCGCCAAGCCCGGCGAGGGCGGCCAGCTGCCCGGCCACAAGGTCTACCCGTGGGTCGCCAAGACCCGGCACTCCACCCCGGGTGTCGGTCTGATCTCGCCGCCGCCGCACCACGACATCTACTCGATCGAGGACCTGGCGCAGCTGATCCACGACCTCAAGAACGCCAACCCGGCGGCCCGCATCCACGTGAAGCTGGTCTCCGAGGTCGGCGTCGGAACGGTCGCCGCGGGCGTCTCCAAGGCGCACGCGGACGTCGTCCTCGTCTCCGGCCACGACGGCGGAACCGGCGCCTCCCCGCTCACCTCGCTCAAGCACGCCGGCGGCCCCTGGGAGCTCGGCCTCGCCGAGACCCAGCAGACCCTGCTGCTCAACGGCCTGCGCGACCGCATCGTCGTGCAGACCGACGGCCAGCTCAAGACCGGCCGCGACGTCGTCATCGCCGCGCTGCTCGGCGCGGAGGAGTTCGGCTTCGCCACCGCCCCGCTGGTCGTCTCCGGCTGCATCATGATGCGCGTCTGCCACCTGGACACCTGCCCGGTCGGCGTCGCCACCCAGAACCCGGTGCTGCGCGAGCGCTTCTCCGGCAAGCCCGAGTTCGTGGTCAACTTCTTCGAGTTCATCGCCGAGGAGGTCCGGGAGATCCTGGCCTCGCTGGGCTTCCGCTCGATCGAGGAGGCCGTCGGCCACGCCGAGCACATCAACGCCCAGGGCGCGATCGACCACTGGAAGGCCGCCGGGCTCGACCTGGCCCCGCTCTTCCACGTCCCCGCGCTCCCGGACGGCGCGGCGCGCCACTGCACCACCACCCAGGACCACGCCCTGGACAAGGCCCTGGACAACCAGCTGATCACGCTGGCCGAGGACGCCCTGGAGCGCGGCGACGCCGTCCGCATCCAGCTGCCGATCCGCAACGTCAACCGCACGGTCGGCACCATGCTCGGCCACGAGGTGACCAAGCGCTACCGCGGCGAGGGCCTGCCCGAGGGCACCATCGACGTGACCTTCACCGGCTCCGCCGGCCAGTCCTTCGGCGCCTTCGTGCCGCGCGGCGTGACCCTGCGCCTGGAGGGCGACGCCAACGACTACGTCGGCAAGGGCCTCTCCGGCGGCGTCGTGGTCGTCCGCCCCGCCCGCGACGCCGCGGCCATCGGCAACGACGCCCAGAACCACGTCATCGCCGGCAACACCATCGGCTACGGCGCCACCGCCGGGCGGATCCACCTGCGCGGCAAGGCCGGCGAGCGCTTCGCCGTCCGCAACTCCGGCGCCACCCTGGTCGTCGAGGGCGTCGGCGACCACGGCCTGGAGTACATGACCGGCGGCCGGGTCGTCATCCTCGGCGAGACCGGGCGCAACCTCGCGGCCGGCATGTCCGGCGGCATCGCCTACGTGCTGGACCTGCGCCCCGCGAACGTCAACGACGGACTGGTGGGCATCGAGGCCCCCGGCGCCGCCGACCGCGAATGGCTGCGCGAGACCGTGCAGCAGCACTACGAGGAGACCGGCTCCACCGTCGCCGCCGAACTCCTGGCCGACTGGGGCGGCGGGGTGTCCCGCTTCTCCAAGATCATGCCGACCGACTACAAGGCAGTGCTCGCCGCCAAGGACGCCGCTGAGCGCGATGGCCTCTCCGAGGCCGAGACCACTCGCAAGATGATGGAGGCGGCTAATGGCTGACCCCAAGGGCTTCCTGACCACGCCCAAGCAGCTGGCCGAGCGCCGTCCCGTGGACGTCCGTCTGCGGGACTGGAACGAGGTCTACGTCGAGCGCAGCCTCCTGCCGATCATCACCAAGCAGGCCGGCCGCTGCATGGACTGCGGCATCCCGTTCTGCCACAACGGCTGCCCGCTCGGGAACCTCATCCCCGAGTGGAACGACCTCGCCTACCGGGACGACTTCGTCGGCGCGATCGAGCGCCTCCACGCGACGAACAACTTCCCGGAGTTCACCGGCCGCCTCTGCCCGGCGCCCTGCGAGTCGGCCTGCGTGCTCGGCATCAACCAGGACGCGGTGACCATCAAGAACGTCGAGGTCACCATCATCGACAAGGCCTGGGACCGGGGCGGCGTCACCCCGCAGGTCCCCGAGCGCCTCTCCGGCAAGACCGTGGCCGTCGTCGGTTCCGGCCCGGCCGGCCTGGCCGCCGCCCAGCAGCTCACCCGGGCCGGGCACACCGTGGTGGTGTACGAGCGCGCCGACCGCATCGGCGGACTGCTGCGCTACGGCATCCCCGAGTTCAAGATGGAGAAGCGCCACATCAACCGCCGCATCGAGCAGATGCGCGCGGAGGGCACCCGCTTCCGCACCGGCGTCCACGTCGGCGAGGACATCACCGGCCAGCAGCTGCGCGAGCGCTTCGACGCCGTCGTCGTCGCCGCCGGCGCCACCACCGCCCGCGACCTGCCCGTCCCCGGGCGCGAGCTCAAGGGCGTCCACCAGGCCATGGAGTACCTGCCGCTGGCCAACAAGGTGCAGGAGGGCGACTTCGTCGAGTCGCCGATCAGCGCCAAGGGCAAGCACGTCGTCGTCATCGGCGGCGGCGACACCGGCGCCGACTGCGTCGGCACCGCCCACCGCCAGGGCGCGGCCTCCGTCACCCAGCTGGAGATCATGCCCCGCCCCGGCGAGGAGCGCCCCGGCCACCAGCCCTGGCCGACCATGCCGATGACCTACAAGGTCACCTCCGCGCACGAGGAGGGCGGCGAGCGGATCTACTCCGTCAACACCACCCGCTTCACCGGCGACGAGGACGGCAACGTCCAGGAGCTCCACCTCGTCGAGGTCGAGTTCAAGGACGGCAGGTTCGAGCCCGTCCCCGGCACCGAGCGGTCCATCCCGGCCCAGCTCGTCACCCTGGCCATGGGCTTCACCGGGACGGACGTGCGCAACGGCCTGGTCGAGCAGCTGGGAGTGGACCTCGACGCGCGCGGTAACATTGGCCGCGACGGCCGGTTCGCCACCAATGTCGATGGCGTGTACGTCTGCGGAGACGCCGGCCGTGGCCAGTCGCTGATCGTCTGGGCCATCGCGGAAGGCCGCTCGGCCGCCGCCGCCGTGGACAAGCACCTCGGAGGCAAGACCCCGCTGCCCGCCCCGATCCGGCCCACCGACCGCCCCCTGGTGGTCTGACGGCCCGACCGGCCATCCGGTCCCGACCGGTCCCCACCCGGTCCCGACCGACCCCCGAACGCCCGGCGCCGCATCGCCGGGAGCTCAACCCGCTGCCCCCGCCAGCGTCGCCGGGCCAACGCGGTCTCCTGGCGCCCGCCCTCTTCCCCGACCAGTTGGAGGGCGGGCGCCGTCGCGTTCCCGCACGCCGGTGCGCGGCGCTGCGCGCCCGGCGGGGTCCGCGCGTTCCGGTGGGTGGCGTTCCCGTACCCGGCAGGGTTCCCCGCGCCCCGGTCCGAAGCGCTCCGCGCCCGGCGCGCGGCGGACGGGCCGCCCCGCCGCGGGCGCCCCGCGCGAGGCGTCGCTAGCGGCTCCGCCGGTGTCAAGCAGCACCGGCGTTTCCAGGCATTTCCCAGCCACCAGGACTACCGTTGGCGCAGCCCGACGCCGCCCCGGACGGCGTCCCCGGACGGGCTGTTGCTCGTCGGTGCCAGGTGGCAGACTGCCGCCGACGGCCGGGGGGCTGCGCGAGCGCGGAGGTTGAGGCGATGAGCACGACTCAGGCAGGCGGAGGCGCCACGGTACGGCGGCTGATGCTCGGCTCCCAGCTGCGGAAGCTCCGCGAGGCCAGGGGCGTCAGTCGCGAGGAGGCCGGCTACTCGATCCGCGCCTCCGAGTCCAAGATCAGCCGGATGGAGCTCGGCCGGGTCGGCTTCAAGGAACGCGACGTCGCCGACCTGCTCACCCTCTACGGCGTCGACGCCGAACAGGAGCGCGCCACCGTCCTCGGCCTGGTCCGCGACGCCAACGCCACCTCCTGGTGGCACGAGTACGGCGACGTCCTGCCGCCCTGGTTCCAGAACTACGTCGGCCTGGAGGAGGCCGTCGCCGAGATCCGCAGCTACGAGGTCCAGTTCGTCCACGGGCTGCTGCAGACCCCCGACTACGCCCGGGCCGTCATCGCCGCCGGCGGCCACGTCACCGAGCCCGCCGAGATCGAACGCCGGGTCGAGGTCCGGCTCAGGCGCCAGGAACTGCTCACCGGCGACCACGCGCCCCGCCTGCTCGCCGTCCTCGACGAGGCCGCGCTGCGCCGCCCCTGGGGCGGGCCCGAGCTGATGCGCAACCAGATCGACCGGCTGCTGGAACTCGGCGAACTCCCCAACGTCCGGCTGCAGGTGCTGCCGCTCGGCTGCGCCGGGCTGAGCGCCGAGGGCGGCGCCTTCACCGTGCTCGGCTTCGCCGAACCCGAACTCGCCGACGTCGTCTACCTGGAGCAGTTCACCACCGCGCTCTACCTGGACAAACCCGCCGAGGTCAGCGAGTACCGGCACGCCATGGACGGCCTGGCCGCCGACAGCCTCAGCCCGGAGCTGACCCGCGAACTCCTGCACTCCGTACGCCAAGAGCTCTGACGCGCACGTACGATGATGCCTCATCAGGCCGGGCCGGAACGGCTCGTCCCCCGGGACACCCCGGACCGGCACGAGGGGCATCAGATGTCGTACTTCTCCGAGTTGGCGCTGCAGTACATCGACGGCGAGTGGCGCAGCGGTACCGGCTCCTGGGACATCGTCGACGTCGACCCCTACACCGGTGACAAGCTCGCCACCATCACCGTCGCCACCGTCGGAGAGGTCGACCGGGCCTACCGCGCCGCCGCCCGGGCCCAGCAGCAGTGGGCCGCGACCAACCCCTACACCCGCCGGCTCGTCTTCGAGCGGGTGCTGCGGCTGCTGGAGGAGCGCGAGGACGCGATCACCCTCGCCATCATGACCGAACTGGGCGGCACCGCCCTCAAGGCCGGCTTCGAGCTCTCCCTCGTCAAGGACGTGCTCCGGGACTGCCTGCAGCTCTCGCTCAGCCTGGAGGGGCGTCTGCTGCCCTCGACCGCGCCGGGCCGGGAGAACCGGCTCCACCGGCTGCCGGTCGGCGTGGTCGGCGTGATCAGCCCGTTCAACTTCCCGCTGTTCCTGGCGATCAAGGCGCTGGCGCCCGCCCTGGCCCTCGGCAACGGCGTCGTGCTCAAGCCGCACCAGGAGACCCCGGTGGTCGGCGGCACCCTGATCGCCAAGCTCTTCGAGGACGCCGGTCTGCCGCCCGGCCTGCTCAACGTCGTGGTCACCGACATCGCCGAGATCGGCGACGCGTTCCTCGAGCACCCGGTGCCCAAGGTCATCTCCTTCACCGGCTCCGACCGGATCGGCCGGCACGTCGCCACCGTCGCCGCCGCGCACTTCAAGCGGACCGTGCTCGAACTCGGCGGCAACAGCGCGCTGATCGTGCTCGACGACGCCGACCTCGACCTCGCCGTGTCCGCCGCCGTGTTCAGCCGCTTCGCCCACCAGGGCCAGGTCTGCATGGCCGCCAACCGGATCCTGGTCGACCGCGTCGTCGAGGCCGAGTTTACCGAGAAGTTCGTCGCCAGGGTCGCCGCGCTGACCGTCGGCGACCCCAAGGACCCGGCCACCCAGATCGGCCCGCTGATCAACCCCGTCCAGGCCGACGCCCTCACCGCCCAGGTCGACCAGTCCGTCGCAGCGGGCGCCACCGCCCTGCTGCGCGGCACCACCACCGGCAGCCTGATGGAGCCCGTGGTGCTCACCGGCCTCGCCGCGGACGATCCGATCCTCCGGCGCGAACTCTTCGGCCCCGTCGTCCTCGTGCTGCCCTTCGACGGCGAGGACGAGGCCGTCCGGATCGCCAACGACACCCCCTTCGGGCTCAGCGGCGCCGTGCACACCGCCGACGTCGAGCGCGGCGTGCGGATCGCGCACTGGATCGAGGCCGGCATGGTCCACGTCAACGGGGGCACCATCGCCGACGAGCCCGCGGTGCCGTTCGGCGGGGAGAAGAACTCCGGGGTCGGGCGGCTCAACGGGGAGTCGACGGTGGACGCGTTCACGACCGTGAAGTGGATCTCCGTCCAGCGCGAGCGGGCCGTGTTCCCGTTCTGACGGCTTCGCCGCGGCGCGCGGGCCGGGGGCGTCGCGTCCGGGGGTGGGCGGGTCCGGAGCGTCCGGTCCGGCAGTGGCCCGGGGTGGGTCGGGTCCGGGCCCGCAGCGGCCCGGGGTGCGGGTGGGGGTCAGGCGGCGCGGGCCTCCCGGCGGAAGCCGCCGGGCGCCTGGCCGAACTCCCGCTTGAACGCCTTCGCGAAGGCGTACTCCGAGCCGTACCCCGTCTGCGCCGCCACCGCCGTCAGCGGCGCCTCCGACTCGCGCAGCAGCCGGGCCGCCGTGGTCATCCGCCAGCGGGTCAGGTAGGCCATCGGCGGCTCGCCCACCATCGAGGTGAACCGGCGGGCGAACGCCGCCCGGGACAGCCCCGACCGGTCCGCCAGCGACTCCACCGTCCACGGCGAGGCCGGCGCCTCGTGGATCGCCGCCAGCGCCGGGGCCACCCCGGAGTCCCCGAGCGCGGCCGCCCAGCCCGCCGCCGACGCCGCCGGCTGGTCCTCGAACCAGGCCCGCAGGATGTAGAGCAGCAGCGAGTCGATCAGGGCCGGGACGATCCCCGCCGAGCCGATCCGCGGGTTCTCCAGCTCCGCGCCCAACAGCTCCACGGCGGCGGCGAGTTCGGGGTGCCGGCCGTGCCGGGTCGGCAGGTGGATCAGCGCGGGCAGCTGGCGGACCATGGGGTGCGGGCGGCCCTGGTCCAGGTGGTAGTTGCCGCACAGCAGGCTGGTGCGGGCACCGTCGCCGCCCAGGGTCACCGTGCCGATCGGCGCGCTGTCGTCCGCCGGGGCGGACTCGGCGCGCATCGGCGGGGTGTCCGGGTGGTCGGCGAGGACGTGGCCGCGGCCGTCCCGCAGGAACACCACGTCGCCCGGGCTGAGCGCCACCGGCGCGCCGCCGTCCGGGCCCAGGGGGAGCAGCCAGCACGTCCCGTACAGCACCACGTGGAACCCGGCGCCGGCCACCGGCGGCAGCCGCAGGGCCCACGGCGCGCGGCCCTCGGTGCGGACGGAGGCGGGGTGCGCCGTCCGCATCGAGCCCAGTGCCTCGGTCAGGATGTCCAACGCCCGCCCCCTGCGATCTCACTCAACGGTCAGCACGACCTTGCCCTGGACCGTACCCGACGCCACCAGCTCGTGCGCCCGGCCGGCCTCCTCCAGCGGGAAGGTCGCGGCCACGTGCGGGCGGATCCGGCCCTCCTCGACGAGGGCGGCGATCGCCTCCAACGAGGCGTAGTCCGGCTCCACCGAGACGCCCGCGAAGCGCCGCCCGGCGGCCTCGATCGCCGCGGCGAGCTCGGTGTTCCAGTGCTCCATGATGCTCACCAGCACCCCGCCGGGCTTCAGCACCTCCAGGGCGCGGACGTTCTCGGAGGAGGAGTCGAAGACCACGTCGACGTCCGAGACCAGCGCGGTGTAGTCGGCGGTCCGGTAGTCGATCACCTCGTCCGCGCCCAGCTCCCGGAGGAAGCCGTGCTTGGGCTCGCTCGCCAGCGCGATCACGTACGCCCCGCGGGCCTTGGCGATCTGCACGGCGAAGTGGCCGACACCGCCGGCCGCCCTGTGGATCAGCACCCGCGTGCCCGGGCCGACCCCGGCCGCGTCCACCAGGCCCTGCCAGGCGGTCAGCGCCGCCAGCGGCAGCGCCGCCGCCGACACGTGGTCCAGGCCCGCCGGCTTGCGGGCCACCTGGCGCGACGGCACCGCCACGTACTCGGCGTAGCCGGTCGCGGCCCGGGGGAAGAACGGCATCCCGAACACCTCGTCGCCGACCCGGAACCGGGCGCCGGCCCCGGCCTCCTCGACCACCCCGGAGACGTCCCAGCCCACCCCGAACGGCGGCTCGCCCAGCATCGGCAGCAGACCCGAACGCACCGCCACGTCCACCGGGTTCACCCCGCTGGCGCGCACCCGCACCAGCACCTCGCCGGACCGCGGCGTCGGCCGCTCCACCTCGGCCACCTCCAGGACCTCCGGACCGCCGAACGCCTTCTGCACCACCGCACGCATCGAACTCTCCCTACCGGTCATCACCGGCCCCCCGTGGGGCCGTTCTCGATGTCCCCAACGATAGGAAGATCGAACGAGCCGATGAATATCCTCCAGTCTCCGGAAGATGTCCGATCGTCTCGCCGGATGTTCGCTCCGGTGCCATCGGCGCAGCGGTCAGTCGGGATACCGGAGCAAGGCATCGGTCGCCAGCTCGAAACCGAACGGCTCCGGGATCGGCACCAGGTCGCCGAACTTCCCGGTCCACTGCTGGTGGTAGACGCCACCGGAGGGATCCGAGTAGAGCATGATCTCGCCGACGCGCGGGTCGATCACCAGGTACAGCGGGATGTCCATCAACGGGTAGTCGCGGACCTTGCCGACCAGGTCGTTCTCCGGGTTCGAGGGCGAGACGATCTCCACCGCGATCGCGGTCTGCTCGGCAGGCACCTTCGTCCCGCCCGATTCGAGGACGGAGAGGGGGATGTAGGTCAGGTCGGGGTTGCGCAGCTTGCCGACGTTCGGTGACGCGAGGTCGGTGTTCTCGCTCGGCATCATGTCGGCCGGTTCGTGCGCCTCGAACTGCTTGCGGACGAGCAGGAGGTTGCGCTGGTGGATCACCGACGGGCCGGCCATCATGATGATCTCGTCGCCGGAGATCTCGATCTTCCACCCGGCCGGAGGCGTCAGGCTCTGCGCGTACGCCAGCAACCGGGCGTGGCGCTCTGCGATCTGCGACTCGCTCATGGCGCCATTCTTCCACCGTGAACGGACACGAAGGCCGCCGGCGCGGGACGAGCGAATCCCGCGCCGACGGCCTTCGTGGATCGTGCTACTAGAACACCGGCTGGCCGGCGCGGACCAGGCGCCAGGAGTTCGTGAAGAAGTCCGCCGGGTCGATGACGCCCTTGGCCTTCACCCAGGCGATCATCGTGTTGCGGATCTCGTCGGAGTTCGACCAGACCAGCTTCGCCTTCGCCACGTGCGGGAAGTTGCCGCCGCCGTTGGCGCGGTAGTTGTTGACCGCCAGGACGAACTCGGCGGCCGGGTCGATCGGCTTGCCCTGGAACGACAGGTTGACGATCCGCTGGCCCTTCGGCTGCGCGACGTCGATGTCGTAGCTCAGCCCGTAGACCGAGTCGTAGTTGTAGTCCGGCGTGGCCTCCGCGCCGGTCAGCGCGTCCTTGTCGACCGGAGCGCCCGGGGCGAGCTGGTTGTAGTACTTCGCCGAGAACTCCAGGTAGTCCTTCAGCTGCGCACCCGTCAGGACGCGCGCCTCCAGGGTGTTCTCGTAGATGTACAGGCCGGCCGCGTCGCGCAGCTTGACCTGGCCCGCCGGGATCACCGCGGTCCGGTTGAACGGCGCCGCCTGCGCCAGCACCGGCAGGCCGGCGTACTGCCCGCCCGCCAGCGCCGCCTTCACCGCGTCCGCCTGCACCCGGCCGATCAGGTCGATGATCGGGGTCGCCCGGAACCGCGACTCGGCGATCGACAGCTCCGTCTTGCAGGTGCCGATCTGCTGGTTGACGTACGCCACGACCTTCTTGTGCTGCTCGGTGAGCGCGTTGACGATCTCCGGGTCCTCCGGCACGGTGTTGGAGTTCAGCACCCGCGAGGAGACCGAGAGGACCTTCCACGCGCCGTCCGCGAACTCGACCTCGAAGTCGAAGCAGCTCAGCCGCTGGCCCCAGCACAGCGGCTCGGAGAGGACCACGGTCCTGCCGGTCTTCTTGTTGACGATCAGCCGCTGCGCCACCTCCTTGTGGGTGTGGCCCACCAGCACCGCGTCGATGTCGGCGACCGTCTCCGCCATCTCGCCGGAGGCGTCCTCGGGCCAGGGCAGCTGGTCGCCGTAGGTGGTCGCCTCGTCGATGCCGGAGTGCGCCGAGACGACGATCACGTCCGCGCCGGCCGCCTTCATCCGCGGCACGTACTTGGCCGCGGTCTCGACGATGCCCGGGAAGACCATCTGGCCGGAGACGTTGGCCTTGTCCCAGATCGCGATGCCCGGGTTGGTGAGGCCGAGGATGCCGACCTTCAGCGACCGGCCCTCGCCCAGGTGCAGCTCCTTGATGACGTACGGCTTGAAGGCCGGCTTCTCGTTCTTCGCGTGCAGCGCGTTGGCGCCCAGCAGCGGGAACTCCAGCTGGTCCTCGAAGGCCTTCACGGTGGGGATGCCGTAGTTGAACTCGTGGTTGCCGAGCGCGGCGGCGTCGTAGCCCATGAGGTTCATGGCGACGGCCATCGGGTGGTCGGGCACGTTGTCGCCGTCGGTGGCGATCGGCTCGATCCGGGCGTAGTAGTACGTCAGCTGGGTGCCCTGGATGATGTCACCGGAGTCGATCAGCAGGCAGCGGTCCCAGCCCTTCTCCTCGCGGACCTGGTTGGCCAGGGTGGAGATCTTGGCGAGGCCGACCTCGTTGTGCGCCTTGTCGGCGTAGACGGCGTCGGTGAAGTAGTCCCAGTTGAGCACCCGGCCGTGCAGGTCGGTGGTGCCCATGACGGTGAAGGCCTGCTTGCGGCTCTTGCGCTTGCCCTTGGCGGCCGCCGTGTCCGGCTCGGCGGCCGCGGCGGCGGGGGCGGCGGCGAGGGAGGCTCCACCGACCAGGGCGGCGCCGGCGGCGGTGGCGGCGGACCGGGTGACGAAGTCACGGCGGTTCAGGGGCATGGACGACTCTCCCGGGTGGGAACTGACGGCCGGATGGACCGTCAACTGGCGTGCTGAGGATGTGCGGATGGCGTCCGCGAGCGCATTGACGCGCGTAGAGGGACGCGCGTAGAAGTGTGCCGTGCGGGCCCCGGCGATGGATAGCCCTCCGACGTTTCCAACAGGTGAGATCTTGGCGACTCGTTCGTGACGGCGGTGGGCGGGGGGTGAGGTGGTAAGGGCCGTCACCGGAACGCCCCCGACGTCCCCCGCCCCCCGACGCCCCCTCAGCCCGGCTCGTCAGCCCAGCTCGGCGGAGAGCCGCCGCACCTCGCGGCCCAGCTCCGCCTCCGGATCCGGCCCGTCCGCCCCCGCCCACGGCCGCCAGGCCAGCGCCCGCAGGTAGCCCGCCACCGCCACCGGCAGCCCGAACCGGACGATCCCGTCCGCCACCGGCCCCGGCCCCGCCGACCGCAGCGCCTCCAGCAGCCGGTCCACCCCCGCCGAGGCCGGCACCACCACCGTGTCCAGGTACGCCGCCAACGCCACCAGCTCCGGATCCGGCACCGGGGCCGCGACCGGAGCCGGGACCGATCCGGCGCCGGAGGCCGACACCGCCCCGGAACCCTCCGCCGGCTCCGCGGGCGCCGGACGCGGCCGCGGCGCCGAGCCCGTCGGCATCGGCGGCACCTTCGGCACCGGAGGCACCACGACCCGGCGCGCCCCCGGCGTCAACAGCGCACCCGCCCCGTACAGCCCCGCCACCACCCCCGGCCACCACACCCCGCCCAGCCCCGCGAAGTGCAGCCCCAGCCCCACCGCGCCCGCCCCGCAGCCGACCAGGTTCCGGGTCGACTCCAGGTACGCCAGCGCCCGGCGGAGGAACCCGTCACTGGTAGCCACGGATCTCCTCGAACACCCCGTCCAGCGACCCCGACCCGTCGAACAGCTTCCCACCGCTCACGTCCGCGATCCCCTGCAACTGGCCCACCGCCGCCTCCCCGAACCTGATCGGGAACACCGGGATCGCCCGCTGCGCCGGCGACAGCCCCGCGTGGAAGCGCTGGAAGTCGTCCGCCGTCGCCCCCTCGTTGCTCTCCCCGTCCGTCATCAGCACGATCGACGTGAACCGGTCGTCCCCCGCCGCCGACTGCTGCCGCGCGATCACCCGGTACGCCTCCTCCAACGAGGCGTACAGCGCCGTACCCCCCGACGCCGACAACGACTGCACGTCCGCGTCGATCGCCGCCAGCTCCGCCTGCGGACCGGGCTGGCTCCCCGACGCCGGCACCGCGTGCGTCCGCGCCCACTTCACGGTCGACGCGAACGACAGCAGCGTCACCTCCTCGCGGTCCCGGAACCGGCGCACCCCCCGCGTGTCGTCCGCCCCCGTCAACCGGCTCAGCGCCGCCTTCAGCGACGCGATCCGCGGACCCTCCATCGAACCCGAGGTGTCCAGCACGTACACCGTCCGCGACGGCCGCCGCAGCTCGTTCTGGTACGAGGCCAACAGCCCGTCCGCCACCGCCCGGCTCCCCGGGAACGGCAGCTCCCGCCGCCGGTCCGACGGCAGACCCGCGGCCGGCGCCACCCCCGGCGCCACCGGACGGCGCAGCGTCACCTCGGAGATCCGCTTCTGCACGTCCTCCTTCAGCAGGTACGCCGTCAGCCGCTGGAACGAGTCGCGCTCCCGCTGCGCCGACGAGGACAGCAACGACAGCGGGTAGTCCGCCGACACCACCCCGTCCACCGGCCGGACCACCGTCAGCTGCTGCTCCTTCGGCAGCGACCGGTTCACCGACAACAGCACCGACTCGTAGTTCACCAGCGCCCCCACCTTCCCCGGCTCCGCCCGGGAGTAGGCCTGCGCCAACCACCCCGAGGACCCCGACGTCAGCTTCTGCCCGGCGAAGAACCGCTTCAGCTGCGGCGTGGCCTTCTGCACGTCCGCCTCGCTCAGCGCCGACCCGGCGCCGGAGAACGCCGCCGCCACCGCCACCAGCGTCGAGAAGCCCGAGTTCGACCGGGTCGGGTCCGACATCCCGTACGACAGCCGGCCCGCCGCCGCCGCGTCCCCCACCTGTGCCCAGGAGACCTTCGAGCCGTCCCCCCAACCGAGCTCGTCCAGGACCGACGACCGCACCCCCACCGCCACCGGCGACACCATCACCGGCGTCTCCGACAGCACCTTCGACTTCCCGGCGTCGTCCAGCCGCAGGTACTGGTTCGACGGGAACCACACCGCGTCGTACTTGCCGTCCGCCCGGCCCGAGGACACCGCGTCCGCACCGTCCAGCGAACCCGTCCAGGAGAACTGGACCGTCACCCCGGTCGCCTTCCGCGCCTCCTCCAGCACCGGCGCCAGATCCTGCAGCTCACTGCCGGCCAGCACCCGCAGCACCCCCGGCTGCGCCGTCGCCGCCGGCGGATCGGACGGCTTCGGAGCGGGCGGACGCTCCCCGCCCGAGGACGTGCACCCGGTGGCCGCCAACAGGGCCGCCACCGCGGCCGCCAACCAACTTCGCCTGTGCATACGGAAGTTCACTGGGCCTTCCCCTTGGCAGCCTTGATCAGCCTGGTCAGGACATCGGGCACCGGCACCGGCGGCTGATTCACCTTCGCCGCCGCCAGGTTCGGCGCCAGCGCCGGGCTCCTGCCCTTCACCAGCGCCGCGAAGGCATCCGGATCGTCCTGCGGACGGAACCCGTACTGCGCCTCCAGGCGGCGCAGCTCGGCGTTGTCGTGCAACTGCGCGGCCAGCTTCCGGCCCGCCGCGGTGCGGCCGACGATCGTGTGGTCGGTGTAGATCGTGGTGTCCGGGTACAGCACCACCATGTCCCCGGTCTGCTCGCCCTTGAGCACCATCGCGGCCGCCTGGGACTCGTAGGCCAGCACCAGCGGGCTCCCCACCCCCGCCAGGAAGGCCTTGAACGGCTCGTCGCTGCTGCTCTTCTGCCCGCCCTGGACGGCCGTGGCCGTCCGCAGCAGGTCCTTCGTCGCGTCGATGCCCGACTGGTCGAACACCACCTGGCGGTTGTTCGCCAGGTACGACAACAGGGCGATGTGCAGCGCCCCCGACGAGGAGGACTCCGGGTCCGTCGTGGTCAGGAACACCGGACCGCGCAGCTCGGCGTGCTCCGCCGAGCCCTTCAGGTCCGACCAGGTGCGGCCCGCCTTCAGCGCGGCCACGTAGGCGTCCATCCGGAACGTCCACAGCCCCGTCGCCTGGTCCAGCGTCGCCAGGTCGTTCTGCTTCAGCACGTCCGCCACCGGGCGGTGCGCGAGGATCACCAGCGGCGAGTAGAACGGCTGGACCGGCACCTCCTTGATCCCCCACTCCTGGCGGAGCTTGTCCGCCGGCGGCTGGCTCGCCGGGAACGCGAAGTCCTTCGCGTCACCGTCCATCAACCAGGACCCGATGCTCTCCGCGTTCACCTTCAGACCCTGCCTGGCCAACTCGTCGACCACCCGCTGGTCCTGGAAGAAGTCGCGCTTCTCCGAGCCGATCAGACCGGACACGGTGACCGGATCCCCGCCGCCCGGATCGTCCCCCGGAACCAGCGCGTACGTCACCCCGCCCAGCAGGACCAGCGCCGCCAGCACCCCCACCGCACGTCTCATACCGAACGCTCCCCTCGTCCGCCCCGCCGACCGGGTGGACACCCGGGGGTGACGAGCGTCCCGCCGGGCGGGGAGCGGCGGCCGAAGCCACGGTGAACCGGGAGTGAACACCCCTTCACGGAATCGCATCGGCACGCCCCGCGGCCGGAGCGCCCCCGACGGCCCCTCGCACACCGGTCCGAGGGCGTGTCAGATTGTTCAACTCTCCTTACCGCAAAGGTCATCCCGCGGTTCGGACCCGCCTCGTGGTTACGCGCCGGTAATGCCTAGTCTCAGCACTATGCGCCGAGCAAAAATCGTCTGCACCCTCGGGCCGGCCACCGACTCGTACGACCAGATCAAAACCCTGGTCGACGCCGGAATGGACATCGCCCGCCTCAACCTCAGCCACGGCTCCCACGTCGAACACGAGGAGCGCTACCGCCGCGTCCGCAAAGCCGCCGACGAGACCGGCCGCAGCGTCGGCGTCCTCGTCGACCTTCAAGGCCCGAAGATCCGGCTCGACACCTTCGCCCACGGCCCCGTACTTCTCGAACGCGGCGACGAGTTCACGATCTCCACCGACAACGGCGTCGTCGGGGACAAGGACATCTGCGGCACCACCTACCCCGGCCTCGCCGAGGACGTCACCCCCGGCGAACTCATCCTCGTCGACGACGGCCGCGTCACCCTCGAAGTCGCCGAGGTCGACGGACCCCGCGTCCGCTGCCTCGTCCTCGAAGGCGGCCTCGTCTCCGACCACAAGGGCCTCAACCTCCCCGGCGTCGCCGTCTCCGTCCCCGCGCTCAGCGACAAGGACGTCGCCGACCTGCGGTGGGCGCTGCGCACCGGCGCGGACCTCGTCGCGCTGTCCTTCGTCCGCAGCGGACGCGACATCGAGGACGTCCACCGGATCATGGCCGAGGAGGGGCGTCACGTCCCCGTCATCGCCAAGATCGAGAAGCCGCAGGCCGTGGAGAACCTCGAATCCATCGTCGACGCCTTCGACGGCATCATGGTGGCCCGCGGCGACCTGGGCGTGGAGATGCCCCTCGAACAGGTCCCGCTCGTCCAGAAGCGCGCCGTCAAGCTCGCCAGGCGCAACGCCAAGCCGGTCATCGTCGCCACCCAGATGCTCGACTCGATGATCAACGCCTCCCGCCCCACCCGCGCCGAGGCCTCCGACGTCGCCAACGCCGTCCTCGACGGCACCGACGCGGTGATGCTCTCCGGCGAGACCTCCGTCGGCAAGTACCCCGTCGAGACCGTCCGGACCATGGGCCGCATCATCGAGGCCGCCGAGAACGACGTCCTCGCCGAGGGCCTCCCCCCGCTCACCGCCGGCAACAAGCCCCGCACCCAGGGCGGCGCCGTCGCCCGGGCCGCCGCCGAGATCGGCGACTTCCTGCACGCCAAGTACCTCATCGCGTTCACCCAGTCCGGCGACACCGCCCGCCGCCTCACCCGCTACCGCTCGCCCATCCCCGTCCTCGCCTTCACCTACGAACCCGCCGTCCGCAGCCAACTCGCCCTCACCTGGGGCGTCGAGACCTTCCTCGGCCCCTTCGCCCCGACGACCGACCAGATGGTCGAACAGGTCGACGCCGCGCTGCTCTCGCTGGGGCGGTGCCAGAAGGGCGACATCGTCGTCATCACCGCCGGCTCCCCACCCGGCCTCGCCGGCTCCACCAACCTCGTCCGCGTCCACCACGTCGGGGCCCTGGACAACTGACCGGCACCGGCCACCGACGGCGGCGCGGCACCCCCGTGCCGCCGTCAGTGCTTGGGGCCGATGTGGGCGTCCATGAGGGCCACGGAGGCCTTGCGGGCGACGGAGATGTTGATCTGGCCGGTGGAGCGGGGGACCGAGGCCTTCCATTCGACGCCGACGGCGTCGAGGGTGGCGGTGAAGAGGCCGATGATGTCGGTCGAGGTGTTGGCGAAGAAGTACCGCGGGTACTCGTGGCGGCGGACGACGCCGTTGACGGTACGGGTCGCCCAGTTGGTGATCCTGCAGCCGTCCGAGTGGATCAGGCCGCGGAGGAACTCCCAGGGGTGGGCGTCGACGATCTCCTGCTGCCACGGCTCCAGGGCTATGGTGCGCTGGTGCTTCTTGCCGGGGCCGTGCTGGGGGAAGTGGCAGGTCAGGTGGTTCGAGTAGAGCTTGACGTCATGGCAGCCGGCCCGCCGGACCCGGCAGGGCCTGTTCCTCGGGAAGACCAGACGCAGGGAGGCCTCGACGGAGTCCATGATGCCGGGCCACTTGTCGTCGCAGCTGATCTGGATGCTCTGAGTCCTGCGGTACTCGTTGGCGGGCAGGATGTGACCGTCCCCGAGGTAGAGGCCCAGGAGGTGGGCGTACGCGGGGAGGTCCAGCTGGTCCCCGTAGCAGTGCGGGCACGTGGAGCGGGCGCGTCCCGGCAGCGTGCCGTGTTTGGCGCGATCCCGGTGCTTCCACCAGGAGACGGTGCCCTGCGGTACGCGGAGACGGCGGGACACCTCGGCATTGGTCAAGCCTCGACGGAGAAGGTGCACAGCCTGTTCGCGCACGGATTGGTTTCCCATGTGGATCACCATGGGGTGCTTCGTGCCGGGGAGTGGGCGCCTTTGTGGCGATCCACTAGATCAGGTGAATTTCCTGCAGCCTGGGAATACAAGGAATTTCTGGTGCCGAGTGTGGGATTCGAACCCACACGCCCTTTCGGACAATCGCTTTTGAGGCGATCGTGTCTGCCCTTCCACCAACCCGGCAAGATTGCGCCTGTGAAGGATACCCCGTGAGCGCTGTCGGGCGCAGCTAGGTACCCTCGTGCATGCAGTACCCCGCCGGAACTAGGAGCCCCGTGAGCACCGCCGACGAGCAGGCACAGCCGCTTGAGACCGATACGCCCCAGATCACCCGGATCGTGATCGCCGAGGACGAGGCGCTGATCCGCCTCGACCTCAAGGAGATGCTCGAGGAGGAGGGGTACACCGTCGTCGGCGAGGCCGGGGACGGGGCGACGGCGGTGCGGCTCGTCGAGGAGCTGCAGCCGGACCTCGCGATCTTCGACGTGAAGATGCCGGTGCTGGACGGGCTCTCCGCCGCCGAGCAGATCCACGAGAAGCACCTGGCGCCGGTCCTGATGCTGACGGCGTTCTCGCAGCGGGAGCTGGTGGACCGGGCCCGGGACGCGGGCGCGATGGCGTACATCGTGAAGCCGTTCTCCAAGGCGGACCTGGTGCCGGCCATCGAGATGGCGGTGTCGCGGTACACCGAGATGCGGGCGCTGGAGAAGGAGATCGGCGATCTCACCCAGCGGCTGGAGACCCGGAAGCTGGTGGACCGGGCGAAGGGCGTGCTGCAGACGAAGTTCGGGCTGACCGAGCCGGCCGCGTTCCGCTGGATCCAGAAGACGTCGATGGACCGCCGGATGACGATGGCCGCGGTGGCCGAGGCGGTCATCGAGGAGGGCGAGGCCCAGGACCGCAAGAAGGCGGAGGAGGACGCGTCCGAGTAGGACGCCTCCGAGTGGGTGTGGACAACGGGGAGGGCCCGGCGGATCGTGATCCGCCGGGCCCTTCGCCGTGCCGGGGCTCAGTCCTCGCCGAGGTAGGCCTTGCGGACGGACTCGTCGTGGAGGAGGTCCGCCCCGGTGCCGGAGAGGACGATGCGGCCGGTCTCCATGACGTAGCCGCGGTCGGAGAGGGAGAGCGCGGCCTGGGCGTTCTGCTCGACGAGCAGGATGGTCGTCCCGTCGCCCTTGAGCTCGACGATGGTGGCCATGATCTTCTGCATCATCAGCGGCGACAGGCCCATGGAGGGCTCGTCGAGCATGAGCAGCTTGGGCTGGGACATCAGGGCGCGGCCCATGGCGAGCATCTGCTGCTCGCCGCCGGAGAGGGTGCCGGCGGCCTGGCGGCGGCGTTCGCCGAGGATGGGGAAGAGGGTGTAGGCCCGTTCGACGTCGGCGGCGATGCCGGCGGTGTCGGTCCGCAGGAAGGCCCCGAGGAGGAGGTTCTCCTCGATGGTCATGCGGGGGAAGATGTGCCGCCCCTCGGGGGAGTGGGCGAGCCCGAGGGAGACGATCTTGTGGGCGGGGACGGTGGAGAGGTCCTGGCCGTCGAAGGTGATGCGTCCGGCGGTGGGCTTGAGGAGGCCGGAGAGGGTGCGCAGGGTGGTGGTCTTGCCGGCGCCGTTGGTGCCGATGAGGGTGGTGACCTCGCCCTGGTTCACGGTGAAGCTGATGCCCTTGACGGCTTCGATCTTGCCGTAGGAGACGCGGAGGTCTTCGACCTCGAGGAGCGCGGTCACGGGGTGTCCTCCGGTGCTGCGGTGGTGCCTTCGAGCGGGGCGCCGAGGTAGGCGGTGATGACGCGTTCGTCGTTCTGGACGGTCTCGCGGTCACCCTCGACGATCTTCTGGCCCTGGACGAGCACGGCGGTGCGGTCGCAGAGGTTGAAGATGAAGCGCATGTCGTGCTCGATGACGAGGATGGAGATGCCGCGGTCGCGGATGGCGAAGACGAGTTCCTCGGCGGCGCGGGTCTCCTGGGGGTTCATGCCGGCGGTGGGTTCGTCGAGCAGCAGGAGGCCGGGGTCGGAGGCGAGGGCGCGGGCGATCTCGAGCTTGCGCTGCTCGCCGTAGGGGAGGTTGCGGGCGAGGTGGTCGGCCTTGTCCGCGAGGCCGGTGAAGGCGAGGAGCTCCATGGCCTTCTCGCGGCTCTCGGCTTCGGCCCGGTGGTAGGCGGGGCCGCGCAGGATGGCCGAGAAGATGCCCTCCTTGGTGCGGCTGTGGCGGCCGACGAGCACGTTCTCCAGGACGGTCATGTTGGCGAAGAGCCGGATGTTCTGGAAGGTGCGGGCGATGCCGGCCTGGGTGACGAGGTGGGGCTTGGGCGGCAGGAGGGTGTCGCGGTAGCGGACGGCGCCCTCGGTGGGGACGTAGAGGCCGGTGAGGCAGTTGAAGAAGGTGGTCTTGCCGGCGCCGTTGGGGCCGATGAGGCCGATGATCTCGCCCTCGCGGACGGTGAGGCTGACGTCGTTGACGGCGGTGAGGCCGCCGAAGCGCATGGTGACGCCGGTGACTTCGAGCAGGGGTGCGGCGGTGGTGGTCATCTGGGTGGTCACGCCCCTGCCTTGGTGAGTGCGACGTCGTCGCCGGTGGACTGGGCGGGGATGGCGGCCTCGTGGAACTCCAGTCGGCTGCGGCGGTTGGGGATGAGGCCCTCGGGGCGGACGCGCATGAGGACGATGAGGGCGGCGCCGAAGGCGAGCAGCTGGTAGTCGGAGAGGAACTCCAGCTTCTTGGGGATGAGGAAGAGGAGGGTGGCGCCGGCGAGGGGTCCGCTGATGGTGCCCATGCCGCCGAGGATGACGGCGGCGAGCAGGAAGGCGGAGTTCGGCGGCAGCGCCTCGGCGAAGGTGTACTGGTCCGGGGTGACGGTGTAGCTGACGTGGGCCTGGACGGTGCCGGCGAGGCCGGCGAGGCAGGCGCCGAGGGCGAAGGCGAGGAGCTTGAGGCGGAAGCCGTTGATGCCCATGGCCTCGGCGGCGGTCTCGTCCTCGCGGATGGCGACCCAGGCGCGGCCGATGCGGGAGTTGCCGACCCGGGCGAAGACGAGCACGACCAGGGCGGTGACGAGGAGCATCAGCAGGTAGTAGTTGGAGAAGCGGCCGAGTTCGATGCCGGCGACGGTGTGGGGCTTGCCGAGGTCGAAGCCGAAGATCTCCAGGTCCGGGATGCGGGGGATGCCGTTGGAGCCGTTGGTGATCTTGGGGCCGGTGGTGCCGTTCAGGTTGAGCATGGTGATGCGGAAGATCTCGCCGAACCCGAGGGTGACGATGGCGAGGTAGTCGCCGCGCAGCCGCAGGGTCGGGGCGCCGATGAGGACGCCGAAGACCATGGAGACGGCGGCGCCGGTGAGCATCGCGGCCCAGAACGGGAACTGGACGTGGATGGGCGAGGCGGGGGAGCCGGAGACCAGGGCGGCGGCGTAGGCGCCGACGCCGAGGAAGGCGACGTACCCGAGGTCGAGCAGACCGGCGAGGCCGACGACGATGTTGAGGCCGAGGGCGACGGTGGCGAAGATCAGGATGTTGGTGGCGACCGAGGTGTACTGGTCGCTGGTCTGGGTGAACGGGAAGCTGGCCGCGGCGGCGAAGGCGGCGCCCGTGGTGACCGGCCGGTACTTCACGGTGAGGGCGCGCAGCCGGGCGATCAGGCCGGCCTTGGCGAGGGCGGCGACGACCAGGCCGGCGAGCAGCAGGTAGCCGGTGAAGAGCTCGCCGTACTCGGTGTCGATGCCGAAGGTGATCGCGAAGAGCCCGATGCCGAAGGCGGCGACGATGACCAGGATCTCGACCCAGGAGGGGAGTTGGCGGGCCGCGGGGAGCGGGCGCTCGACGGTGCCCAGGCGCAGCCGGCTGTTGGCGAGGTGTCCGAGCTGGAGGAGCAGGACGGCGCCGGTGGCGATGGCGAGGGCGCCGGCGAGGGCGGTCATCACCGGGGCGACGGGCTTGTCGCCGGGGATGGCGTGGGCGGCGAACCAGCCGACGGGGGCGGCGGGGACGAGCAGGAAGAGGCGCTTGTCCAGGACGCGCAGCGGCACGTGGGTGCGGCGGTCCAGGGGGAGGCCGAGGGCGCCGACGACGGAGAGGATGCCGCCGGCGGCGAGGACCCAGCCGCCGGGTTCGAGGTTGGCGAGGCCGCCGAGTTCGACGGAGATCGCGGTGACGGAGAAGGCGCTGATGGCGAGGGCGCCGGTGGCCGCGTAGAGGACGGCGTTGTTGCTGCCGCTGGGGGCGGCCCAGCGCAGGCCGGGGACGCCCTGGGTGGCGAGGAGCAGGGCGAGGGTGAGCAGTCCTGCGGTGAGGGCGAGCCACTGGAGGCCGGCGGGGGAGCCGGTGTAGGTGAGGTCGCCGGGGAAGTCCGGGGTCCAGGTCCAGGAGAGGGCGGCGGAGGCCGCGGTGGCGAGGGCGCCGAGGCCGGTGAGCGCGGTGGCGGCACGGGCCGGGAGGGGGATGACCGGGGTGGTTTCGGTGCTGGTGGTGGTCATGGTGGTCACGCCCTGTCCGCGACGCGCTCGCCGAGCAGGCCCTGGGGCCGGACGAGGAGCACGAGGATGAGGAGTACGAAGGCCCAGACGTCCTTCCAGGCACCGCCGCCGAAGAGGTGCATGCCGGGGAGGTGCTGGATGTAGCCGGTGGCGAGGCTCTCGGCGAGGCCGAGGGCGACGCCGCCGAGCATGGCTCCGTAGATGTTGCCGATGCCGCCGAGGACGGCGGCGGTGAAGGCCTTGAGGCCGAGCAGGAAGCCCATGCGGAAGTCGACCTGGCCGCTGCGCAGGCCGTAGGCGATGGCGGCGACGGCGGCGAACGCGGCGCCGATGGCGAAGGCCATGACGATGATGCGGTCGGTGTCGATGCCCATGAGCTTGGCGGTGTCGGGGTCCTGGCTGGTGGCCTGCATGGCGCGGCCGGAGCGGGTGCGGGTGACGAACCAGCCGAGGGCGAGCATGCACAGCGGGGCGGCGATGATCAGGAAGAGGTCGCTGCGCTGCACGGTGATGGAACCGAGGCTGAAGGGGTCGCCGGGGATCTTGGGGAAGACCCGGGCCTTCTTGGCGTCGGGGTAGAAGGAGAAGACGAGCTGCTGCAGGAAGATGGAGAGCCCGATGGCGGTGATGAGCGGGGCGAGTCGGGGGGCGTTGCGCAGGGGCCGGTAGGCGAAGCGCTCGGCGGCGACGGCGGTGAGGGTGGAGACCAGGATGCCGGCGATCAGCATCAGCGGTAGGGCCAGCCAGAGGGTGGTGCCGCCGGGGAGGGCGAGGTAGGCGGTCAGGGCGCCGAAGCCGCCGACCATGACGATCTCGCCGTGGGCGAAGTTGATGAGCTGGACGATGCCGTAGACCATCGTGTAGCCGATCGCGACGAGCCCGTAGAGGGCTCCGAGGATCAGGCCGTTGGCCAGCTGCTGCGGTAGGTCGTGCACCGCTGGGCCTCCGTTGTGCGTTCGGGGGTGTCCGCGTGGGTGGTGGATGTGGGGGCGCGCGGGGGCACTCGTGGCGCCCCCGCGCGCTGTGGTGCTGGTGTGTGTCCGGGTGGCCGGTGGGCCGGCCCTCGGTGGGCCGGCCCGGGGCGGGTCAGCCCTTGAAGGTGCCGGACTTCTCCACGGCCCACTTGCCGTCCTTGACGGTGTAGACGGTGAGCTGCTTGTTGGTGGTGTCGCCGAACTCGTCGAAGGAGACGGTGCCGGTGACGCCGTTGAAGGAGACCTTCTGGACGGCGTCGACGACGGCGGCGCGCGGGTTGGCGGGGAGCTTGCCGTTGTTGGCGCTGACGACGTTCTTCACGGCCTGGATGATGGCCCAGGCGCTGTCGTAGGAGTAGCCGCCGTAGGTCTCGTAGGCGTCCTTGTAGCCGCCGGCCTTGTAGTCGGAGATGAACTTGGCGGCGGTGGGGAGCTGCTCGACGGGCAGGCCGACGGCGGTGGCGAAGTCGCCCTGGCTCTTGGGGTTGAGCTTGATGAAGTCGCCGCTCTGGATGCCGTCGCCACCCATCAGGGGGATGTTGACGCCGGCCTCCTTGAGCTGGAGGGAGAGCGGGCCGGCCGCGGGGTACTCGCCGCCGTAGTAGACGGCCTCGGCACCGGAGCTCTTGACCTTGGTGACGATGGCGGAGAAGTCGCGGTCGTCGGGGTTGACGTGCTCCTCGCCGACGATGGTGCCGCCCTGCTTGGTGAACTCGCCCTTGAAGGTGGCGGCGAGGCCGGCGCCGTAGGTCTTCTGGTCGTCGATGAGGAAGACCTTGGTCTTCTTGGCGTCCTGGAAGAGGTACTGGGCGGCGAACGGGCCCTGGACGGCGTCGGTGGTGGAGGTGCGGAAGTAGGACTTGAAGGGGCGCTTCTTGTCGCCGGTGGCCCACTTCTCGCCCTGGCTGAGGGCGACGCCGGTGTTGGCGGGGGAGACCTCGGCGAGGTTGGCGTCGTTGAAGATCTGCTGCATCGACTGGGCGACGCTGGAGTTGAGCGGGCCGACGACGCCGAGCACGCTGCTGTCGGCGACGAGCTGGGTGGCGTTCTGCTGGCCGGGGGCGGGCTTGGCGGTGTCGTCGAGGGCCTTGATCTGGAACTTGACCCCGGGGACCTCGTTGGACTCGTTGGCCTTCTTGACGGCGAGGTCCACGGAGTTGCGGATGCCGAGGCCGAGGGCGGAGAGGTCGCCGGTGAGCGGCGCGTCGACACCGATGGTGACGGTGGTGGAGCCGCCGCCGGTGGCGCCCCCGTCGCCGGACTTCTTCTCGTCGCGGGAGCCGCAGGCGCTCAGGCTGAGGGCGCCGATGACGGCAATGCTCACGACAACTGCTGCACGATGACGCACGGGGGTCCCCTTCGGTTCAGGAGGCGCCGCGCCTGAGTGGCGGGAGCCGGGGTGCGCGGAGGGCCTGGCCCAATCCGGTGGCGCGGTGACTGGCCGTGACTCTAGATGCCGTTGGGCGGCTCGGGCAGTGGTGCGGCGAGGCTGTGATTCTCTTGTTATGAGCACACGTAGCAGTTGTCTCAGCATGTGGTCGTTTCGGCCCGGCCGACCCAGTGATATCGGGCAGGTAAGGGCTGATCGGGCCATGTAAGGCCCAGAAATGGGGGTCACGGCTGGCTGCGTCGATAATCGGACATGAGTGTCCGATGTGCGTGTTCCGACCGTGCACGTCCGGAATCCGGACATCAGGGGCGCGGTGAAGGGGTTCCGTGGTATTCGCGAGCCGCGGAACCGGCCGGCGCTTGGATTTCAAACTTATTACGCAGCGTTACAAAAATGGTATATCTGCGCGGAGCCCGCCGACCGCCCCCGGACATGCCGCCGCCCCCTTGTCTGGACCAACGCCTGCCCAGCAGGGCGGACGGTCAAACAAGGGGGCGGCCAAGGGATGTGACGGACGGTCGGCCCGGCTGGGCGGGGCCGATCCGGGGTCAGAGGTCGCGCAGCATGCAGGTCAGCCGGCAGCTGGTGATCCGCTTGCCGGTGTCGTCGGTGATCGCGATCTCGTAGGTGGCGGCGGTGCGCCCCTTGAACACGGCCGTCGCGACCCCGGTGACCAGCCCGGAGGTGGCCGAGCGGTGGTGGGTGGCGTTGAGGTCCACGCCGACCGCGTACCGGCCGGGGCCGGCGTGCAGCATCGCGCCGATCGAGCCCAGCGTCTCGGCCAGGGCGGCGGACGCCCCGCCGTGCAGCAGGCCGTACGGCTGCTGGTTGCCCTCCACGGGCATGGTGCCGACGACCCGGTCGCCGGAGGCCTCCACGATCCGGATGCCGAGCTTCTCGCCGAGGTGGCCGCCGGAGAAGGTGCCCGGATCGACGCCGAGCTTGGCGAAGTGATCCAGCACGTCCTGCGGGACCTTCAGGACGGGTGCCGCGTCGGGGGCCGCTTCGGTCATGGGGGAGCTCCTGCCGTTCGGGGGTCGCGTCGTCGTGCTGCCTGTGATCGTACGACCGTCCTACTCGGGGGTAGCGGCGACGCCGGGCTGGCGTGGCGGCTCCGGCGCCCGTGCGGTGCCGCTGCTCCGGCCCGGTCGGCGCGGCGGCCTCGGCGCCCGGTCGGCGCGGCCGTTCCGGCCCGGTCGGTGCGGCGCCCCTTTTGTCGGTGCCGGGCCATAGGATCGGTGGCCGGTAGTGGAATCGGCAGGAACGGACGTTGACGTGGCTACGCAGAGTACGGACAAGGGCGCGACGGGTGGCGGCGGGGCCGGCCCGCGGCCCCGGCTGATGCTGCTCGACGGGCACTCGATGGCCTACCGGGCCTTCTACGCCCTGCCCGTGGAGAACTTCAACACCTCCACCGGCCAGCCCACCAACGCGGTCTACGGCTTCGCGTCGATGCTCGCCAACACCGTCCGCGACGAGCAGCCCACCCACCTCGCCGTCGCCTTCGACCTCTCCCGGCAGACCTTCCGCTCCGTCGAGTTCCCCGACTACAAGGCCAACCGCGCCAAGACCCCCGACGAGTTCCGCAGCCAGGTCGGCCTGATCGGCGAACTCCTCGACGCCATGAACGTCCCCCGGATCACCGCCGAGGGCTTCGAGGCCGACGACATCATCGCCACCCTGGCCACCGCGGCCGAGGCGGCCGGCTACGACGTCGACATCGTCACCGGGGACCGCGACTCCCTCCAGCTGGTCACCGAGCACGTCACCGTGCTCTACCCGACCAAGGGCGTCTCCGAACTCACCCGCTACACCCCGGAGAAGGTCGCCGAGAAGTACGGGGTCACCCCGCGCCAGTACCCCGACCTCGCGGCCCTGCGCGGCGACCCGTCCGACAACCTGCCCGGAATCCCCGGCGTCGGCGAGAAGACCGCCGCCAAGTGGGTCAACCAGTTCGGGTCCTTCGACGAACTGGTCTCCCGCGCCGACGAGGTGAAGGGCAAGATCGGCGAGAAGCTGCGCGACAACCTCGACTCGGTCAAGCGCAACCGCGTCCTCACCGAGCTGGTCCGCGACGTCGAACTCCCGCTCGGCGTCGCCGACCTGGCCCGCTCGGCGTTCGACCGGGACGCCGTCGGCACTCTCATGGAGTCCCTCGAGTTCCGCAACGCCAACTTCCGCGACCGCGTCTTCGGCATCGACCCGACCACCGGCGCCGAGGAGGCCGCGGCCGAGCTCGCCCCCGGCGTCGAGGTCGACGGCGAACTGCTCACCGACCCGGGCACCCTGGCCGCCTGGCTGCGCGAGCACGCCGCCGACGGCAAGACCCCGGTCGCCCTGGCCGCCGTCTACCAGTGGGCGCTCGGCGCCGGCGAGGTCACCGAGATCGCCCTCGCCGCGGGCGAGACGGCCGCCTGGTTCGACCCGGCCCTGCTCGCCGAGGAGGACGAGCGGGCCCTCGCCGGCTGGCTCGCCGACCCGGCCGCCCCCAAGGCCCTGCACATCGCCAAGCAGGTCATGCGCGCCTTCGCCGAGCGCGGCTGGACCATCGAGGGCGTCGTCGCCGACACCGCGCTCGCCGCCTACCTGGAGAAGCCCGGCCGCCGCACCTTCACCCTGGAGGTGCTCGCCGAGGAGTACCTGGCCCGCTCGCTCACCCCGGCGCCCGCCACCGAGAGCGGTCAACTCGCCTTCGACGCCCCCGAGGAGGACCCGACCGCGGGCGCCCAGGCGCTGATGCTCCAGGCCCGCGCCGTCCTCGACCTCGCCGCGCTCTTCGACACCCGCCTCGGCGAGGTCGGCGCCACCGGCCTGCTGCGCGACATGGAACTGCCCATCGCCGCCCTGCTCGCCCGCATGGAGCGCTACGGCATCGCCGCCGACCGCGAGTGGCTCACCGGGCTGGAGGCCCAGTTCGCCGCCGAGATCCAGCGCGTGGTCGAGGAGGCGCACGCCGCCGCCGGGCACGAGTTCAACCTCGGCTCGCCCAAACAGCTCCAGGAGATCCTCTTCGGCGAGCTCGCCCTCCCCAAGACCAAGAAGATCAAGACCGGCTACACCACCGACGCCGACGCGCTCACCTGGCTCGCCACCCAGACCGACAACGAACTCCCGGTCATCCTGCTGCGCCACCGCGACCAGGCCAAGCTGCGCACCACCGTCGAGGGCCTGCTCAAGACCGTCTCGCCCAAGGGCCGCATCCACACCACCTTCAACCAGATGGTCGCCGCCACCGGCAGGCTCTCCTCGCAGGACCCGAACCTGCAGAACATCCCCGTCCGCACCGAGGAGGGCCGCGCCATCCGACGCGCCTTCGTGGTCGGCGCGGGCTACGAGTCGCTGCTCACCGCGGACTACTCGCAGATCGAGCTGCGGATCATGGCGCACCTCTCCGAGGACGAGGCCCTGATCGAGGCCTTCGCCACCGGCGAGGACCTGCACACCACCGTCGCCTCCCAGGTCTTCGAGGTCCCGGGCGACGCGGTGGACGCCGAGATGCGCCGCAAGATCAAGGCGATGTCCTACGGCCTCGCCTACGGCCTCTCCGCCTACGGGCTCTCCCAGCAGCTCAGCATCAAGCCCGCCGAGGCCCAGGGCCTCATGGACACCTACTTCGAGCGCTTCGGCGGCGTCCGCGACTACCTGCGCCGGGTCGTCGACGAGGCCCGCGCCACCGGCTACACCGAGACCCTCCTGGGCCGGCGCCGCTACCTGCCGGACCTCAACAGCGACAACCGCCAGCGCCGCGAGATGGCCGAGCGGATGGCCCTCAACGCCCCCATCCAGGGCTCGGCCGCCGACATCGTCAAGATCGCCATGCTCCGGGTCGACGACGCCCTGCGCGCGGCCGGACTCACCTCCCGGATGCTGCTCCAGGTGCACGACGAAATCGTCCTGGAGCTCGCACCGGGCGAGCGCGAGCAGGTCGAGGCGATCGTCCGCGAGCAGATGGCCGGCGCCTACCCGCTGCGCGCCCCGCTGGACGTCTCGGTCGGCGTCGGCGCCAACTGGGAGGCCGCCGCGCACTGAGGCGCGCCGCGCATGGCGACGGGCCGCGTACTGACGCGCTCCGCGCAAGGAGACGGGCCCGGGCACCGGTCGTGCCCGGGCCCGTCGCCGTCCGTGCCGGTGGCCCGTCGGGTCCGTGGGGAATTGGACCGTGCGGCGGGTCAATCTCGTACTAGCGTAGGCGCAATGACAACGGGATCCCCTTCGACCGACCAGACCGTCTCCCTGGCCGAGGCGCCGATGCGTCAGGCCCGCAACTCCGCCGCCTTCTGGGCCGCGACCGGCCGAGCCCGGGGGCACGAGGTGATCCGGCGCCGCGGATTCCTCGCGGTCGACGGCGACGAGCGCGCCGGCCTGCGGATCCTGATCCAGGAGCCCGACCTCGACCCGGGCGAACTGGCCGAGCTGAGCGAGCTGGCCCGCCGGGCCACGGGCCAGGTGTACGCCGAGGATCCGTACAGCGCGACCGACCTGAACCACCTGGGCATGCGCAACTGGCAGATGCCGGTCATGCTGCGCCTGCCCGGGCCCGTCGGCGCACCGGCGCTGGACGTCCTCCGGGTACGGCGGCCCGAGGACCTCCAGGCGGCCGAGCGGGTCGTGATCGAGGGCTTCGAGCTGACCGGGTTCGAGCCCCACCGCCCGGGCGAGCTGTTCCCGATGGACCTGATCGGGCAGCCGGGCGTGGACGTGTTCGTCGCCTCGATCGACGGCGAGGCTGCGGGAGCCTGCGTCAGCGTCGTGGACGACGGTGTCGGCAGCCACTACTGGGTCGCCACCGCGTCGGCGTTCCGGTCGCGCGGCGTGGGGCGGGCCGTCATGCTCGGTGCCCTCGCCCACCTGGCGGACCTGCCGCTCACGCTCACCGCGTCGAAGCTGGGCCGCCCGCTGTACGAGTCGCTGGGCTACGCCGTCGCGTCGCCTTCGACCTGGTGGGCCTCTCCCGCGGCGGACGCGTAGCGGTCGGACCCACCGGCCTGGCGGTACCCGGGCTGCACGGGAAGTCGGCGGGGCCGACTTCCCGTGCAGCCTGATCGGTCGGACGATGTACCGCTCGGGTGGGATGCCGCGCTCCCGGGCGGCCTCGAACGGGCCGGAGGTCATCCCCGCCACGGCCGGGGCCGGCCCCCTGGGGCTGATGAAACGTCAGACACGTTGATCGCCGCCCGCATTGGCCGCGTCGGGACTCTGGTCGGTCCTGGTCGGCAGCCCTACGCTCCTGGTATGGCTCTGGATGGCGTCCTGCGCACCGGCCCCGCCTCGACCGACATCGTCCTGCGCGAGGGCGGCGGCACCCGGCGCACTGTGCTGCTGCACTGCCTGACGGCCGTCAGGAACGCGCTGATGGTGCCGGTGGCCCTCATCGTGCCGACCTTCCTGGCGGCGTTCTTCCTGTGGCTCCTCGACGCGGCCGGAGGCACCGTCGCCACGGTGGTCGGGGTGATCGCGGGGGTCGAGTACCTGCTTGCCGTCCCGGCGCTGGCCTGGATGGAAGTGAGCGCCGTCCACCGGATCGAGTTCGCCCCGCCCGAGGCGGCGGAGCGCTACCGGCTGGTTCGGGCCGGGCGCGCCGGCGACTGGCGGCCGCTGACCGAGCTGCCCGCCGTTCGGCTGGATCGCAGCATCACCGAGCCCTACGAGGGCGATCGCGCGCCGGCCGAGGAGACGCTCCTCGGCCGGCTGGACTTCACCGGTGGGCAGGTGGAGTGGAAGGCGCCCGCCGGCACCGACGCGGCGCTCCTGCAGGAGGCCCTGACCGCGCTGCTCGGCCCCGCCGGCGTCGAGGTCGTACTGACCACCAAGCGCAGCGTGCGGCCCAAGCCCTCGCCGGCGTCCTCCTCGCCGTGGATCTCCGGAGGATCGGGCTCGGCGAACGCGGGCGGCTGCTGAGCTGCTCGGGGCGGGCGGGCGTAGCGGTGCCGGGCGGCCTTGAACCGGGCCGGTGACGCGAAGTCACCGTGGGGGCGCTCCGTAATCGCCGGGCCGGTAGCGAAGTTGACCCTTCAAAGGTGCGGGGAAGGGCGAGCGGCAGGCTGGTGACAGCGGAAGGTTCGTGCGCGTAGCGTGGAAGGAGCTGGTCGGCAAGGGACCGACCCGACGGCGGCCGCGTGTACCCAGGGGACGCGACGGCCCCGGTCCCTGCGACTGAGGAGGCCGCATGTCCAGGGAAATGCTCTTCTACCGGGCCGACGACGGCCTGATAGCGACGGCAAGGCTCGGCACCGACGGCATCTTCGCCGAGCTTGCCGACGGAAAGCTCGCCCCGAACTGGACGCACATCGTGCCGGTGGGCCGGGAGTTGCTGTTCTACCGTGCCGGCGACGGCGTGATCTCCACGGGCCGGCTCGACACCGAGGGAATCTTCGCCGAGTTGGCCGAGGGCGGTCTGAACCCGGACTGGACCAGCATCACCGTGCTGACCGCCTGAGATCCGGCACCACCTCCGCCCGCTGAGGCCCCGACCGGTGAAGCTCCGCGGGCCGACACCCGGACCGCGCAGGAAGTCGGGTGGACCGACTTCCTGCGCGGCGAGTCCAGGGCGACGCTCCCGTCGCCGAGGCGGTGCGCGCCGGGGGCGGTCGAGTAGTCGGTGCCGGTGCCGACTTTCGAGGACCCGGTGGTGAGGGTGGCGGGGACCTCGAAGACGCCGAGGGCTTCGAGGAGTTCGCCGGTGTCGGCCTCGGAGTCGGGGCGGGGGTCGGCGAGGAGGGCGTCGAAGCAGTCGTCGAGGCGGATGACGGTTTCGGCGGGCGGGATGTCGAGGGCGAGGCAGACGGCCCGCGCTGCGGGGAGCGGCTGGCGCGAGCGACGGGCGAGGAGGGCGTAGGCCTCGGCGGGGGTGGAGCCGCGGGCGAGGGCGTGCCGGGCGAGGGTGAGGAGGGGAAGCTGCATCGCGGGCGCACCTTCAGGCGGTGACGAGGGAGAGGGCGGGGGACGGGGCGATGAGCGTCCAGACGAACTTGCCGACGCCGCCCGAGCGGGGGCAGCAACCCCAGCGTTCGGCCAGCTCGTTGACGAGGAGGAGGCCACGCCCGTGCTCGTCGTCGGGGGTGGCGGAGTGGACGGAGGGCCGGCCGGCGCCGGCGTCGTGGACTTCGAGGCGGAGGCGGTCGCCGATGACGGCGAACCGGACCTCGATCAGGCGGTCGGGTGGGGCGTCGGAGTGCTGGACGGCGTTGGCGAAGAGTTCGCCGAGCAGGAGCTCGGCGACGTCGGCGTAGCGGTCGCCGGATGGGAGGGCGGCGAGGTACGCCCGGAGGAGGTGCCGGGCGAGGGGCGTGGAGGCGGCACGGGGGTCGAGGCGCGCGGCGAAGGTGCGGGGGCGGCGGGTGGTGAGCATGGGGGGGACCTCGTAGGGGCGGAAAGGGGCGTGAGAAGGGGGGCGTGATGTCACGCTACGCATCCATAGGATCGCGTTCCGGTATCAATGATCGGCCGTCGGAGCTACGGTGACGACCAAATCGAGGTGCGGAGACCCGCAGCACCTGAGGGGAACTGGGATGTCACATCGGCGACTGGATAACGGGCTCACCTCGAGTCCGGCGGTGATGTTCGGTGAAGCGCTCCGTTTTGCGCGCGAGCAGGCCGGCCTCAAGCAGGAGGAGCTGGCTGCACTCCTCCACTGTCATCGGACGGTGATCACCCGGTATGAGGGCGGCAAGCGGCCCATGGATCGGGACATGGTCGAGAGAGCCGACGAATTCCTCGCCATGGGAGGCCTGTTGGTACGGCTTTGGGAGCGAGTGGACTGGCATGCGGATGTCGAGCACCCGGACTGGTTCCAGAAGTACGTCGAGCTGGAAGAGGAGGCCGTGGGGGTGCGGGTCCTCCAGTACATGCGCATGAACGGTCTGCTGCAGTGCGAGGAGTACGCCTATGAGATCTTCCGTCTCGGTGATGCCCGGAACAACCCGCAGTGGTTGTCCGAACGGGTGACGGCTCGACTGAGTCGGCAGGATCGCTTCCTGGCCGAGCATGGGCCGTCAATGATCGTGATCCTCCACGAGAGTGCGATCCGAACCGTCATTGGTGGACCAGGTGTCATGAGAAGGCAGATGGAGCACCTTCTGTCTGTGGGGGAGCGGACGAACGTGGCTATTCAGGTGGCGCCATTCGCGTTGAGGGCTCGGAAGTTGCCCAGTACGTCCGTGATTCTGCTTGAGATGCCTGATGGGAAGGAGTGGGTCTACTCGGAGAGCCTGTACCGAGGGCACTTCAGTGATGCTCCCGCGGTCGTGCAGGAGAGTCGCCGGGACTTCGACCTCGTCCGGGGGGCTGTACTCTCGATGGACGACTCCCACGCCCTTATCGCCGAAGCGATGGAGGAATATCGATATGCAGAACGCCGAGCTGAGCGGGGCGTTGTGGCGCAAGAGCAGCTACAGCGGGGACAACGCGGGCGAGTGCATCGAGGTGGCCCCAGGGTTCCCAGGCCTCATTCCCGTGCGTGACTCCAAGGATCCTCACGGCCCCGCGCTCGTCTTCCCCGCCGACGCGTGGCAGTCGTTCGTGGCCGCCGTCCGCTGTGGTGAGTTCGGCGACGTGTGACGCGCCCTGCCGGCAGCAGAGGACCCCGCTACCCACCCGTGGGTAGCGGGGTCCTCTGCTGCTACTTCCTCGGGTTGGTGCGTTTGGTGGGTTCCGCGGTGGTCGGGTCCTCGGGCCAGGGGTGGCGGGGGTAGCGGCCCCTGAGGTCTGCTCTGACGGCTTGGTAGCCGTTGCGCCAGAAGCCCTCCAGATCGCCGGTGACCGCTGCCGGGCGGCCGGCGGGGGAGAGCAGCTGCACGGTGAGTGGTACTCGGCCGCCGGCGAGGGCCGGGGCCGCCTTCCAGCCGAACAGTTCCTGCAACTTGACGGCCAACACGGGGCGTTCGGTGCCGTAGTCGACCCGTATCTTCGACCCGCTGGGCACGGTGATGCGCTCGGGGGCCAGCTCGTCCAGCCGCCCGGCCTGTCCGCTCGCCCAGGGGAGCAGGCGCTGGAGGGCTGCCGTCGTGTCGATCCTCGCGAGGTCGGCGCGGCGGCGGGCGCGGGAGAGCTCGGGTTCCAGCCACTCTTCGGCGCGTTCCAGAAGCGCGGCGTCGGAGACGTCCGGCCACGGGTCGCCGATGGCCGTGTGGAGGAAGGCGAGGCGTTCCCGGAGGTTGGACGAGAAGGTCAGCAGGGTGCTCACGCCCTCGCGCGCGAGGCCTTCGAGGATGGCGGCCCGCACGAGCGCGACCTCGGGCCGGTTGAGCGGCTTCTCGGCGAGTTCGATCGCGCCGAGGGACTCCACCCGTCGGGAGACGACTTCACCTCGCCGGGTGTCCCAGTGGACCTCCTCGCGGGAGCCGAGCAGGGCCGCCCCTGCCTGCCGAGCGGTGGGCTCGTCCAGTGCCGCCGCGTGCAGCACCCGCGCGGAGTGCGCGCCGGCCGGGCGGTCGGCGACCGCGACGGCGAGCCACGGCACGGCGCCGAGGCGGGTGCCCGGGGCCAGTTCGGCCGCCGTCCCCGACGCCATCAGGTACGGGCTGCGCTCGCCGGGCGCGGGCCGCTCGACCCGCGCCCTGGCGATCCGCTCCGGGAACGCCAGGGCGACGACGAGCCCGACGGCGGTCGCGTCGTCGAGCGCGGTGGCGGGCTCGTCGTCGGCCGCCCGCTGCAGCCGGCGGACTTCGTCGCGCCAGCGCCCGGCGTAGGGGTCGCGCGCCGAGCGCACCGCCCGCCAGACCGCCCCGAGGTCGTCCCCGAGCGCCCGCGGCGGCTCCTCCGACAGCAGGGCGACGACTTCGGCCGCCCGACGGGCGCCCACGGCGGGAGCTCCGTCGACGAGTGCCCGCCCCAGTCGGGGGTGCAGCCCGGTGCGGGCGAGCCGGACGCCGCGCTTCGTCGCCCGGCCGTCGGCGAAGACGGCGCCGAGGGCCTGCAGCGTCTCCCGGGCGGCAGCCATCGCTCCGGCGGGCGGGGCGTCGGGCAGGGCGAGCCCGGTGGCGTCCGGGTCGCCCCAGCAGGCGGCCTGGAGCGCGAACGACGTCAGGTCGGCGAGGGCGATCTCGGGCGTCGGGAACCGTGCGGCGCGGGCGTCCTCCGCCTCGTGCCAGCACCGGTAGACCGTGCCCGGGGCCTCGCGCCCCGCACGCCCCGCCCGCTGGCGGGCCGCCGCGAGCGAGGCGCGGACGGTGACCAGGGCGGCCAGCCCCCGGGCGTGGTCGGTGCGCGGTTCGCGGGCGAGCCCGGCGTCGACCACGACCCGGACGCCGGGCACGGTGAGGGAGGACTCGGCGACGGCGGTGGCGAGCACCACCCGCCGGGAATCGGAAGGCGTCAGCGCCGCGTCCTGCACGTCCTGCGGCGCGCGCCCGTGCAGTTGCAGCACCTCGGCGCCGACGGAGCCCAACTGCCCGGCGACGCGGGCGATCTCGCCGACGCCGGGCAGGAAGCAGAGCACGTCGCCCTCCCGCTCGACCAGCGCCCGTCGCACGACGGCCGCGACGTGGTCGAGCAGCGCGAAGTCCACCCGGGTGCCGTGCGCGGGCCGGACGGCGCGCGGTGGCGGAGCCCAGACCACGTCCACCGGGTGGGAGACGCCGTGCGCCTCCACCACCGGGGCGCCGCCGAGCAGCTCGGCCCAGGCCTCGGTGTCGGAGGTGGCCGAGGCGCAGACCACTCCCAGGTCGGGCCGCAGCGCCGCCCGGACGTCGAGCAGGAAGGCGAGCGCGGTGTCGGCGTCCAGGTGCCGTTCGTGGCACTCGTCCAGCACGACCACGTCCACGCCGGGCAGTTCCTGGTCGCGCTGGAGCCGCTGCAGGAGCACGCCGGTGGTGACCACCTCGACGACGGTGTCCGGCCCGACCCGGCGCTCGCCGCGCACGGTGTAGCCGACCTCGCGGCCCACGGACGAGCCGAGCAGCCAGGCCATCCGCCGGGCGGCGGCCCGGACGGCGAGCCGGCGCGGTTCGGCGACCAGGACGCGCCGGACGGGCCGGCCGTCGGAGAGCAGCCCGGCCAGGGCGAGCGGCACCAGCGTGGTCTTGCCGGTGCCGGGCGGCGCGGCGAGCACGGCGGTGCCGGTGCCGTCCAGTGCCTCGTGCAGGGCGGGCAGGGCGGTGCGGACCGGAAGGTCGCGCCAGGCGGCCCCCGCCGATCGGTCGGGCAGCAAGCCGGCTCAGCCCCGCTCGGTCACGAAGACCGCGGTGCCGGGGATCAGCCGGCCGCGCAGCGGGGACCAGCCGCCCCACTCCTGCTCCAGGCCGGCCGGCCACTCGGGCTCGACCAGGTCGACCAGCCGGAAGCCGGCGGCGACGAGTTCGCGGACCCGGTCGCCGAGGGTGCGGTGGTGCTCGACGTAGGTGGCGCGGCCCTGCTCGTCCTCCTCCACGTACGGGGTGCGGTCGAAGTAGGAGGCCACCGCGGTGAGGCCCTCGACGCCGGGCTCGTCGGGGAAGGCCCAGCGGATCGGGTGGGTCACCGAGAACACCCAGCGGCCGCCGGGGCGCAGCACGCGGTGCACCTCGCGCATCAGGGCGGCGGTGTCGGCGCTGAACGGGACGGCGCCGTAGGCGGAGCAGGCGAGGTCGAAGGAGGCGTCGGCGAAGGGGAGCACGGCGGCGTCGGCCTGGACGACCGCGACGGGGGCGGCGCCGCGGCCGAGGTCGATGCGGCGGGAGTGCTGGAGCTGGCGGTGGGAGATGTCCAGGGCGACGGGGCGGGCGCCGCGGCCGGCGAGCCAGCGGGAGCACTGGGCGGCGCCGGCGCCGAGTTCGAGGACGTCCTTGCCGGTGACCTCGCCGAGCAGCCGGGCGTCGGCCTCGTCGAGGCCCTCGGGGCACCAGGTGAAGCGGTCGTCGCCGAGGAACTCGCCGTGTTCGTCCTGGTACTCGTCGGCGTTGCGGTCCCACCAGTGCCGGCTGGCCCGGCTGCTCTCCCCGCTGCCGGCCTCGCGCCGTACCGCGTCGTCGCCGTCGGCGTCAAGATCGTGGAGCTCGGACTGGGGGGTGGTGGCCACGGTGATAATGCCCATCGCGTAGGGTGTGGGTGCGGAAGCGCCGCTGCCGCGACCGGGCCCGTCAGGGTCCGGATCCTGGCGGTGGCATCCGGGGAAGGGCTCCCTGCGGGCGCCACCGTGAGGTGCGCAATCGGAGGATATGGCCTGATCCGTACCGGGCTCCACCGTCTTGCCGTTCTTGGCGTTGACCGTGCCTGGCCGTCCCCGTATGCTACAAGTTGCGCTGCGGGCCTGCGCGCCTCGGACGGAGCAGGTCGCGCTCGCATTCTGTCGAAGACCCCCACGGTCGCAAGACGGACGCCGGTTCTCGCCTATGGCGGGAAGTCCGGTGGGCCGCGTCTTGGGCTGTCCGGGTGTTCGGTGGGAGCGATACGGGCCCTCCGCGTGGCATTACCTACGACTTCATGTCCGTACCGGAGCCCTTTTCCTAATGACGAGCCCCACCGACTCCTCCATCAGCACCACCCCGCAGGTCGCGGTCAACGACATCGGCGACGCCGAGGCGTTCCTCGCCGCCATCGACGAGACCATCAAGTACTTCAACGATGGCGACATCGTCGAGGGCGTCATCGTGAAGGTCGACCGTGACGAGGTGCTCCTCGACATCGGTTACAAGACCGAGGGCGTCATCCCGTCCCGCGAGCTCTCGATCAAGCACGACGTCGACCCCCACGAGGTCGTCGCCGTCGGTGACAACATCGAGGCCCTGGTTCTCCAGAAGGAGGACAAGGAGGGTCGTCTCATCCTGTCCAAGAAGCGCGCTCAGTACGAGCGTGCCTGGGGCACGATCGAGAAGATCAAGGAAGAGGACGGCATCGTCACCGGTACCGTCATCGAGGTCGTCAAGGGTGGTCTCATCCTCGACATCGGCCTCCGCGGCTTCCTCCCGGCCTCGCTCGTCGAGATGCGTCGCGTCCGCGACCTCCAGCCCTACGTGGGCAAGGAGCTCGAGGCCAAGATCATCGAGCTGGACAAGAACCGCAACAACGTGGTCCTGTCCCGCCGTGCCTGGCTGGAGCAGACCCAGAGCGAGGTCCGCCAGACCTTCCTCACCACCCTGCAGAAGGGCCAGGTGCGCTCCGGCGTCGTCTCCTCGATCGTCAACTTCGGTGCCTTCGTGGACCTGGGTGGCGTCGACGGCCTGGTGCACGTCTCCGAGCTGTCCTGGAAGCACATCGACCACCCGTCCGAGGTCGTCGAGGTCGGCCAGGAGGTCACCGTCGAGGTTCTCGACGTGGACATGGACCGCGAGCGCGTCTCCCTGTCGCTGAAGGCGACCCAGGAGGACCCGTGGCAGCAGTTCGCCCGTACGCACCAGATCGGTCAGGTCGTCCCGGGTAAGGTCACCAAGCTGGTTCCGTTCGGTGCGTTCGTCCGCGTGGACGAGGGCATCGAGGGTCTGGTCCACATCTCCGAGCTGGCCGAGCGCCACGTGGAGATCCCGGAGCAGGTCGTCCAGGTCGGCGACGAGATCTTCGTCAAGGTCATCGACATCGACCTCGAGCGCCGCCGCATCAGCCTGTCGCTGAAGCAGGCCAACGAGGCCCTGGGTGCCAACCCGGCCGAGGTCGAGTTCGACCCGACCCTGTACGGCATGGCCGCCTCGTACGACGACCAGGGCAACTACATCTACCCGGAGGGCTTCGACCCCGAGGCGAACGACTGGCTGCCCGGCTTCGAGAAGCAGCGCGAGGAGTGGGAGCGCCAGTACGCCGAGGCGCAGTCCCGCTTCGAGCAGCACCAGGCCCAGGTCATCAAGAGCCGTGAGGCCGACGCGGAGGCCGCTGCCGAGGGTGGCGACGCCGTCGCCGCCGCCGCCGGTGGCTCCTACTCGTCCTCCAGCGACGAGGGCTCGGGCGCCCTGGCCTCGGACGAGGCCCTGGCCGCCCTGCGCGAGAAGCTGGCCGGCGGCCAGAGCTGAAGCTCTGATCCGCTGCCAGTCCCTGGCGCGTAGTTGAACGGTGGGCCCCACCCGGAGAGATCCGGGTGGGGCCCATTGTTTTTCCCGTTCACTTATTTGTCCCTTATCTCATGGATTTTTGTGATAAGGGGCTCATGGGGTGGCTATGGGTGTTTCCGGGGTGAGCACCTACCTTGGGAGGAGTTGCCCGATGGGTCGCTCACCCGGCCCCGCACGCTAGGCACCCCCTGCACATGCGCCGTAGCACCGCAGTGACTCCTCCCCCCGCGACGTCCGCCGACCACCAGGTCCGCGGGCGCCTCGCCGCCCTCGGCCGGTTCTGCTTCCGGCACCGGCGGTGGGTCCTCGGTTTCTGGGCCGTCATCCTGGTCATAGGGGTGCTGATCGGCGGGCGGGTCTTCGAGGGCTCGGTGGCCGGGGCCTCCTCCGCCACCGCCGAGGGCGACCGCGGCAACGCGGTGGTCGCCGCGGCCGATCCGGCCAAGGGCACCGTCACCGCCGTCGTGGACGGCAAACCGGTCGACGATCCGGCGGTGCGGGCGGCCGTCGAGAAGGCGACCGCCGAGATCACCGCGCTGCCCGGCGTCTCCTCCGCGCTCGACGCCTACGGCACCGGCCCGGCCCCGGCCGCGCTGCGCTCCGCCGACGGCACCGCGAGCCTGGTCTCCGTACGGATGGCCGACACCAGCACCTCCGCGCAGACCGACGCCGTGACCCAGCGGCTCGCGGCGCTCGACGGTGAGAGCGGAGCCCACGTCACGGTCGGCGGGGACCTGGTGCTGCAGGACGAGGTCAAGACGCAGACCGAGAAGGACACCCGCTTCGGCGAGATGGTGACCCTCCCGCTCACCCTGGTCGTGATGGTGCTGGTCTTCGGCGGCCTCGCGGCGGCCTCGCTGCCGGTGATCGGCGCGGTCGCCTCGGTGGGCGGCGCCCTGCTGGCCATGTTCGGCTTCAGCAAGATCATGGACATCGACACCAGTGTGCTGCCGATCGCCACGGTGCTGGGGCTCGGGCTCTCCATCGACTACGCGCTGCTCATGGTGAATCGTTTCCGCGAGGAACGGGGCCACGGAGCCGGCATCGCCGCCGCCGTCGAACGCACCGCCGCCACCGCCGGACGCACCGTCGCCTTCTCCGGGCTCACCGTCGCCGTCGCGCTCTCCGGCCTGTTCGTCTTCACCAGCCCGGTGCTGGGGGCGGTCGCCGCGGCCGGGGTGAGCGTGGTGGTGATCGCCGTCGCGGCCGCACTGACCCTCGTCCCCGCGCTGCTCGGCTTCGCCGGCTCACGGATCAAGACGCCCGCCGCACCCGTCCCGGACGAGGGCTTCTTCAGCCGCACCGTCCGCCGGGTCCGCAAGCGCGCGGTGCTCGTCGCCCTCGCCTGCGTCGCGGTGCTGATGGCCGCCGGCGCGCCCTTCCTGCACGCCGACATGCGCAACTCCGGCGCCGCCGTACTGCCCGCCTCCTCGGCCGGCCGGCAGGTCGCCGACACCGTCGACCAGCGGTTCCCGCAGGCCTCCGCCGCGCCGATCACCGTCGTCGTCGAGGGCGGCGCCACCGTCGCCCAGGCCTACGCGGACGACGTCGTCGCCAAGCTGCCCGGGGTGAGCGGGGTACGGGCGGTGACCCCGGTGAGCGACTCCGTCTCCACCGTCGACGTGCTCGTGCACGGCGACCCGCAGGGCGGCGAGGCCAAGAAGGTCGTCCAGGAGCTGCGGGACCACCGCGGCGGGCTGAAGACCTACGTCACCGGCGGTGCGGCCTCCGTGGTCGACTTCAAGAACGAGCTGATGTCGCGCGGCCCCTGGGCCCTCGGCCTGGTCGCGGCGGGCACGCTGGTGCTGCTCTTCCTGATGACCGGCTCGGTGGTCATGCCGGTCAAGGCGCTGCTGATGAACCTGCTCTCGCTGGGCGCCTCGCTCGGCGCGCTCACCCTGGTGTTCCAGGACGGCTACTTCAGCGGACTGCTCGGCTTCAGCCCCACCGGCGGCCTGGAGACCTTCATCCCGGTGCTGGTCTTCGCCTTCGCGTTCGGGCTCTCGATGGACTACGAGGTGTTCCTGCTCGCCCGGATCAAGGAGCTGCGGGACAAGGGGTACGGCTGCGCCGAGTCGGTGGAGCTGGGCGTCCAGCGCAGCGGCCGGATCATCACCTCGGCCGCCCTGCTGATGGTCATCGTCTTCGCGGGCTTCGCGCTCGGGGACATGCTCATGGTGAAGCAGATGGGCATCGCCCTGGCCGTCGCCGTCGCCGTGGACGCCACCCTGGTGCGCTGTCTGCTGGTGCCCGCCGCGATGAGCCTGTTCGGCGAGTTCAACTGGTGGGCGCCCGCACCGCTGCGCCGACTGCACCGGCGCTTCGGGCTGAGCGAGCACGTCGACCTGCCGGACATCGCGCCGGCGACCCTTCCGGCGCAGCGCCCGGCCGCGGCGCAGTCGCCGGTGGAGCGGGAGCGGGCGGAGCGCGAGCCGGCGGACGGGAAGCCGGTGGACCGGGAGCCAGCGGACCGGGAGCCCGTGGAGCTCGTGGAGCGCGTGGAGCTGGCGGGGGCCGTCAAGCCCTGACCGGGCCCCGGGGGGCGCCCGCCCGCGGTCGGTGCGGTCAGTGCAGACGGGCGAGGAGGTCGACGGCGGTGCGCAGCCGGTCGCGCTCCTCGGGGGTGAGCCGGGCCTCGATGGCGGCGGCGATCCGGGCCTCGCGGCGGGCGCGCTGGTCGAGCAGGGCGGCCCGGCCGGGCCCGGTGACGGCGACCAGCAGCTTGCGGCCGTCGGTGGGGTGCGGCTGCTGGGCGACCAGGCCGGCATCGGTGAGCAGGGCGACGGTGCGGGCCATCGACTGGTGGCGCACGCGCTGGCGGGCGGCGAGTTCGGCGACGGTGTAGGAGCGCTCGTCGCGGACCAGCAGGCCGAGGACGCCGGCCTGGTTCTGCGGCAGGGCGTCGTCCGGGCGCAGGGAGCGGACCAGCTCGCCGACGGCGGTGCGCAGGTCGGCGGCGAGTTCGAGGGTCTCGGGTGCCGGGGCCGCGGGGACGGGGGCGTCGGGGGCTGGGGCGGGGGTGTCCATGGGAGAAGCCTATCGAAGAAGTGTGCAGCAAAACTGTGCAGCCTTGCTGTATTCTTTTCTGCATGAAGATCACCAAGTTCGGACACGCCTGCATACGCCTGGAGCACGACGGCACCACCGTCCTCGTCGACCCGGGGGCGTTCAGCGACCCCGCGGCCCTGGCCGGGGCCGGCGCCGTGCTGATCACCCACGAGCACATGGACCACTTCGAGGAGTCCCGGCTGCGGGCCGCACTGGAGGCCGACCCGACACTGCGGGTGTGGACCAACGCCGCGGTGGCCGCCCAGCTGGAGGGCGTGCGGAGCAGGGTCTCGGTGGTCGGCGAGGGCGACGCCTTCGAGGTCGGCGGCATCGGGGTGAGCGTGCACGGCGAGTGGCACGCCGTGATCCACCCGGACATCCCCCGGGTGAAGAACATCGGCTTCCTGTTCGACGGCCGGCTCTTCCACCCCGGCGACGCCTTCACCGTGCCGCCGCACGCCGTGGACACCCTGCTGCTGCCGCTCGCGGCGCCGTGGAGCAAGGCCTCCGAGGTGATCGACTACGTCCGGGAGGCCGGCCCGCGCCGCGCGGTGCCGGTGCACGACGCGACGCTCAGTCCGATCGGCCACGCGGTGCAGACCCGGCTGCTCGGGCCGGACGGGCCGGGGGTCGCCGGCGCCGAACTGCGCGTCCTCGGCGAGGGCGAGAGCCTGGACCTCGGCTGACGGCGGCGGCCGGGCGCCGGTAGCCTGGCGCCATGCTGAAGATCGGACTGACGGGTGGCATCGGGGCGGGCAAGAGCGAGGTGTCCCGGCTGTTCGCCGCCCGCGGCGCGGTGATCGTGGACTCCGACGTGATCGCCCGCGAGGTGGTCGCGCCGGGGACGGCCGGACTGGCCGCCGTGGTGGCCGAGTTCGGGCCCGACGTGCTGCGGCCCGACGGCGCGCTGGACCGCCCGGCCCTCGGGGCGGTCGTCTTCGCCGACCCGGACCGGCTGCGCGCGCTGAACGCCGTCGTCCACCCGCTGGTGCGCGCCCGCTCCGCCGAACTGGAGGCCGCCGCCGCCCCGGACGCGGTGGTGGTGCACGACGTGCCGCTGCTCGCCGAGAACGGGCTGGCGCCGCTGTACGACCTGGTCGTGGTGGTCGACGCCGCGGACGAGGTGCGCGTCGAGCGGCTGGTGGAGCTGCGCGGGATGACCGAGGAGGAGGCCCGGGCCCGGATGGCGGCCCAGGCCTCGCGGGCGGACCGGCTGGCGATCGCCGACGTGGTGATCGACAACGGCGGGCCGCTGGACGCCCTGGAGGCCCGGGTCGAGGAGGTCTGGGCGGAGCTGGCCGCGCGCGCCGCGGCCTGACCTCCGGCCGGGGCACAGCGGTCGGGGCGCGGCGGTCGGGCGTAGTAGCCGGGGGCTCAGTGGCCGGGAACAGCCTGGAACTCGCCCTTCCGGGACGGGATCATGGACGAATGGATGATCGTTTCTCTCCCGGGCCGCCGACTTCCGCGCCGCCGACTTCCGCACCCTCGTCACCCGTGCTGCCGTCGCCTGCCTCCTCGTCACCCGTGCCGTCGCCCGCCGCACCGGCGCTCCTCGCTCCGCCGGCCGTCGTGAGACTCCCGCAGTACGCCCGCGCCGACCAGGACGAGATCCTCGGCCCCGGCGACGACCCGTACGGCGTCGCCCACACCGGGCTGACCTTCCTGCCCAAGGACGTCCACTTCGGCATCCGGGCCGCCGACGGCCGGCTGATCGCCCACACCGGCCTGCTGCCGCTGCCGCTCACCGTGGGCGGCACCGACCTGGTCGTGATCGGCGTCGGCGGGGTCTGCGTGGCCCCCGACCGGCGCGGTGGCGGCCTGGCCGGCGTCGTCGTCGGGGCCGCCCTCGACCACGCCCGCGAGCTCGGCCACCGGCACGCCCTGCTGTTCTGCCGCCCGCCGCTGGCCGCCTTCTACCGCGGACTGGGATTCCGGGAGGTCGCCGAGGAGGTGACGGTGGAACAGCCCGGGGGGCGGCTGGCGGTGATGCCGCTGCGCACCATGTGGGCGCCGCTGGCGGCGGGTGCCGGATGGCCGGAGGGGCCGGTGCGGCTGCGCTCGCTGCCGATGTGACACCGTGCCCGGGCCGCCGGGGAGCGCCCCCCGGCGCACCCGACGGCCCGGCGGCCGTCCTGCGACGGCCGCGTCATGTGCACCCTGCGGCGGTTTCGCAGTGGTGGTGCTGCCGTGACGGTCCACGCCGCGGCCGTCACACCGCGGCCGGCGCCCCCGCCGCGTGCGCGACGGCGGCCGCGGCCAGCGCCCGGATCATGGCGTGCGGCCGGCTGCCGTCGCCGGACAGCTCCGGCTGGAACAGCGAGGCCAGGAAGAACGGGTGGTCCGGCAGCTCCAGGACGCGCGTCTCGCCGCTGTCGTCCGCGCCGCTGAACAGCAGTCCGTGCGTCCGCAGCCGCTCCAGGTAGTCCGCGTTCAGGCCGTAGTTGCAGTGGTAGCGCTCCTGGGTGCGGGTGGTGCCGAGGACCCGCTCGGCGAGCGTGCCGGGGGTGATCGCGACGGCGCCCTCGTGCCCGACCAGGGAACAGGCGAGCGGGACGATGACCTGCTCGTCCCCCTGCGGGTGCTCCTCGCCGTGGACGACCCCGGCGAGGCCGCAGACGTTCTGCGCGAACTCCAGCACCGCGTGCTGGAAGCCGGCACAGGTGCCGAGGAACGGGATGCCGCGCTCGCGGGCCGTCCGGACGGCGGCCAGTGCGCCCGCCTCGCTGCGGTAGGGGCTGCCGGGGAGCAGCCAGATCGCGTCGAAGCCGGCCAGTGCGCCGGGTGCCGCGGCCTCCTCGGTCGGGATCCAGTAGGCGTCCAGGACGAGCCGGTCGCGTTCGGCGAGGGCGTCGAGCAGGCCGGGGACGCGGGCGTGCGAGCGGACGGCGGGGGAGCGGTCGCCGACCAGGGCGATCCGGGGGGTCAGGTACGTCATGCCGCTATCCTGACGCCGCACCCGAGATCAGCGCCAACGATGATTTCTTACCCATCGATCAGAAGAGTTGATGACCGCCGTGGATCCGCAGCAGCTGCGCACCTTCGTCACCGTCGCCCGGCTCGGCTCCTTCTCGGAGGCGGCGCGCGAACTCGGCTACACGCAGTCCGCGGTCTCGCAGCAGATCGCCGCCCTGGAGGCCGACCTCGGGGCGGGCCTGCTCGACCGGCGTCCGGTCCGCCCCACCGGAGCCGGCCGGCGGCTGCTGGAGCACGCGGCGCCGCTGCTGGTCCGGCTCGACGCGGCGCGCGCCGACGTCGCGCGCCTGGCCGGCGCCCCGAGCGCCCGGCTCGTGCTCGGAGCCACCCCGCTGGCGGTCGGGGCGGAGCTGGGGCGCGTGCTCGGCGAGGTGCGCCGGGCCCATCCGGGCGTCGACCTCGTCGTGCGGGTCCTCGCCCAGGACGTGCTGCCCGCCCAGGTCGCCACCGGCGAGGTCGATCTCGCCCTGGTCGACGGCCTGGCCGCGCCCAGCGACCCGCTGCCGCTGCCCGACGTCGGCCCGCTCGGCACCGTCGCCGTCGACGAGCGGCCCGTCGCCGTCGCCCTGCCGGCCGGGCACCCGCTGGCCGGCCGCGCCGGCGTCGCCCTCGCCGACCTCAGCGCCGCCCGCTGGCTGGACGCCCCCGACCTCACCCCCACCGCGGACCGGCTGCGCGCCGCGGCCGGCGTCGACGGCTTCCGGCCGGCCACCCGCTACCGGGGCACCGACGTGCACGGGCTGCTGGCCCTGGTCGCCACCGGGCACGGGCTCACCCTGCTGCCGGCCCCGGTCCTCGCCGGGGCGGCCGGCGTCGCCTCCGCGCCGATCGCCGCCCCGCGGCTGGTGCACCGCACCGAACTCGTCCACGGCAGCCTGCCGGAAGGGCCGGCGGCGCTGCTGGCGCGGCTGCTGGTCGGGTAACGGGTGGGTGGGCGCCGTGGGTGGGTGGACGCCGCGGGCGCCGTTGTGGAGGCGGGCGCACCAGGCGTTCACGTCCCGGGCCTGACGGCGGTCGCCTCCGCGGTGCTGTCATGGGCGCATCCGCCCGGCGGGAGGCCGGGCCGGCCCAGGAGAGAACGCCCTCATGATGCTCCGTCAGCGCCTCACCGTCGTCGCCGCGTCGACCGCCCTCGCCGCCGCCGGGCTCGCCGCCGGCACCGCGCAGGCCGCCCCCGCGAAGGCGGCACCGGTCAAGACCCGCCCGCTCGCGGCGAGTTGTTCGCAGGCCTACCTGCCGCTGCCCGACCCGTCCTGCACCCCGGGCGCCTACAACCCGGACGTCACCCAGGCCACCATCGGCCGGACCATCTGCGTCTCCGGCTGGACCGCCACCGTCCGCCCGCCGACGAGCTACACCAACGCCCTGAAGACCCAGCAGATCGCCCAGTACGGCTTCTCGGACACCAACCCGTCCGACTACGAGGAGGACCACTTCGTCCCGCTCGAGCTCGGCGGCGCCCCGCGCGACCCGCGCAACCTGTGGCCCGAGCCGCGCTACGGCAGCCAGACGGCCACCGGCAAGGACGGCGTCGAGACGAAGCTCAAGAACGCGGTGTGCAACGGCCGGGTGACCCTCGCCGCGGCCCGCAGCGCGATCGCGAGCGACTGGACCACGGCGCTCGGGCGGCTGGGGCTGTGACCGGCTGAACGAGTGCCGCCCGGGCCGTCCGGTCCCCTGTGCCGGACGGGCCGGGCGGCCGTCTGTGGGTGGTGCTGGACTACGGGGACCGCTCGAACCCCCGGGGCTCCGGGTGCTCGCGGTGCTCCCGGAGCCCCGGGTGCGCCCCGGGCGTCACTGGTGCCCGTCGCACCCCGGCAGGGCCTCGCAGAGCGGTGCCGTCATGCCGGTGCCGACGTACCGGTCCTCGGGGGCCTTCCAGGCGTCCTTGGGCTGGGCGCCGCCCTTGGTGGTCGCCCAGACGGACAGCTCGCTGACGAAGCCGCCGTCGGTGACCACGTACTCGTGCAGCGTGGCGGTCGAGCCGTCCGGCTGAGGGACGGTCAGCACGGCGGCGAAGTACGGCGCGCCGTCCGCGCTCACGACCTTCACGGTGGCGCCGGGGGTGGTCCTGGCGCAGCCCTTGAGGGCGTCCACGAGGTGCGCGTCCGCCAGGTTGGTGAGCTGCTTGGTGCCGCTGCTGTGGGTCGGGTCCCCGTGGGAGAGCACGGTCTGCTGGGCCGTCCAGCGGTCGCCGCCGAACCCGACCGAGGCCTTCGCGGCGACGCCGGTGAACAGCCCCTCGTCGTCCTTGGCGGGCACGGCGCGGCACAGCTCCATGCCCTTGAAGGCGACCGCGCCGGTCACGGGCTTGGCGTTGGCGGCCAGTGGCGCGTAGTGGTACGTCTCGTCCATCGGGACGCTCTTGGTGTCCATCCAGGCCGCGGCCGGGATGCCCTTGTCGGCGCCGCCGGCGGCGGGCTTGGTCGCGCCGGGGGTGGCCGCGCCGGTGGCGGCGGCGGAGGGTGCCGCGGAGGTGGGCGCGGGCGCGGCGGTCCGGCCCGCGTCCTGGCCGCTGGTGTCCGGTCCGCAGGCGCTGAGCGCTCCCAGGCAGACGAGTGCCGCCACGGCGGTGGCGGCCGGTCCGGTGCTACGCAACTGACGATTCCCCAAGTGTCCGGTGTGGTGGATCGGGGTCGGGCGCGCGGTGGGCGCGGGCCGCGTGTGCGCGGTGCCGGCCTTCCGTCCTCGCCGCCCGGCCGACCCGCGGTCGCGGGCACTCGGCATGGCTCTTCCTTCCCCCGTGGTTCCCGCCGTCCGGCCCCCTGGCTCCGCCGCGCACCTCTGGTCTGAGGGGCGGTCAGGGTCGGCTGTGTCGACGGCGGTCGAAACTTATGCCACCGGGCCGCCGGGAGCAAAGCGGGATTGCGGCGGGTGGCCCGCGGCTCCCGGCGGTTGCAGCGGGATGGTGGTGAACATGTGTGCGGGCGTGTCGGAAGCCATGGTCGCGCTGCGGTGGCCGAAATGGGCATGCCAGGCGGTGCGTTGACCGCCCGGACGGCGCCCCGGCGGGGATCCCCGCTGCCCGGGGCGGGTCCCGCGCGCCGTCCGGGCCATCGGCCGGGCGGCGCGCGGGCGGCCCGGACGGGGCGCCGGGCGGCTCCGGCACCAAGGCTTCCCCAGGGCGGCGCCGCCGCCGTGGCACGGTGGTCAGGCGCGGGTGCCGGGGACGCCGAGCTGCTGGGCCAGCCAGGGCAGGGCCCGGGCGAAGGTCGCGGCGCCGGTCTGCCAGCTGTGCTTGCCGGAGCCGACGGCGGTGGTGGTGCGGATGCCGTCCTTGCGCGCCGCCGCGTCGAGGGCCCGGGCGGACTCGATCTGGGCGTGTTCCTCGTCGCCCTGCCCGAAGTAGCCGGAGACGCCCTGGTAGCGGGGGTGGTGGGCGAGGACGGTCAGCGGGTCGTGGGCCGCCCAGGCCGCGGCGTCGCCGCCGTACAGTTCCTGGACGGTGTGGTCCCGGTCCCCGATGTACGGCCCCCGGTCGCCCGAGAAGTCGCCGAAGTGCGTGAAGACGTCGGGGTGTTCGACCGTCAGGTCGACGGCGCAGGTGCCGCCCATCGACCAGCCGGCGACGCCCCACCTGTGCGGGTCGGTGGCGGCGTTGAAGGTCTTCTGGACGAACGGCGGGACGTCCTTGAGCAGGTGGCTCTCGGCCCTGCCGTGCGGGCCGTCCACGCACTCGGTGTCCACCCGGAACCCGCCGGTGGCGTCGACGAAGACCAGGATCGGGGCGAACCCGTTGTGGTGGGCGGCGAAGTCGTCCACGGTGCGCACCGCGTTGCCGGAGCGGACCCAGTTGTCGGGGGCCGCGAACTCGCCGCCGATCATCTCCAGCACCGGCAGCTTCGGCCGGTTCTGGCTGCGGAACCACGCGGGCGGCAGGTAGACCAGCTCCTGGCGGTGGGCGAAGCCGCTCGCCGTGTCCGGGATGTCGACCTGGACGATCCGGCCGGTCGTGGTCCTGCCGTGGATCGAGCCGAGCTCGGCGAGCGTGACCTGCTGCGGCAGCGGCTGCCCGGTCAGTTCGCCGACGGCGTCCTGGAGGGTCGGGTAGTAGCCGGTGGCCGCGTTGACGCTGTTCGCGGCACAGAACAGCGCCAGCAGCGCGGCCGGCGGCGCCAGCGCCCGCCGCCACCAGCGGGCGCCGCGCCAGCCGAAGCCGAGCACGCTGAGCGCCGCGACGGCCACGCCGCCCCACAGCCACACCCCGAACGGGACGGGGTCGGTGATGCCGGAGAGCGTGAGCACGCCGGCGGCCGCGAGCGCGGTGAGGGCCAGCGCCGCCCCCAGGGCGATCGGGCCCCGCCTCCGCCGCCAGGCCCGGTCCCGCCACCCCAGGGCGGCCAGGAACAGGGCGAGGGCCGCGGCCTGGACCGTCCACGGGAACCAGCCGCCGAGCAGGGAGACGTTCATCCGGCGGAGGCTAGGCGCGCAGGATGAGAAGCGGATGAAAGGCTGGTAGGACGCTGGAAGAGGGCTGTGAGGAGAACGGGGATGCCGAACAGCGGCGAGTCGGCCTCCTGGGCCGCCATCGGGCGGACCTCGACGGCGGTGAAGTCGGCGAAGAGCGCCCGCAGTTCGTCCGCGGAGTAGGCCAGGCCGCCCTCCAGCCCGCCGAGGCGGTAGAGCTCCTCGTCGGGGCGCTCGGAGCCCATCGCGCCGGCCGCGAAGGCGGTGACGGCGAAGTGCCCGCCCGGGGCGAGGACGCGGTCGAGCAGGGCCAGGTAGCTGATCCTGCGGTGCGGCGGGAGGTGGTGCAGACAGCCCGAGTCGTAGACCAGGTCGTACCGGGCGTGCGGGAGTTCGACGTCGAAGATGCCGCCGCGGTGGAACCGCGGACGCCGCGCCGTGCCGGCCCCGGAGGCGCGCTCCTCGGCCCAGGCGATCGCGGTGGGCGAGAGGTCGACGGCGTCCACGTCGAAGCCGAGCGAGGCGAGGTGGATCGCGTTGCGGCCCGGCCCGCAGCCGAGGTCCAGCGCCCGCCCCGGGGAGAGCAGGCCGCGGTCGAGGTAGGAGACCAGGTTCTCGTCCGGCTTGGGGGCGAAGAACGGGCGGTCGGCGGAGCGGTCGGCGTAGAAGCCGTCCCACCAGGCGGCGGCCCCGTCCGTCCAGCGGTCGGCGGCCGGCGGGAAGAGCCGGTCGAGCAGGTCGAGAACGTCCTCGGTGGTGCGGATGCTGCGGTTCATGAGGTCGAGCGTAGTGATCGCGGACGGCCGCCGACAGGGTCGTCACCGCAGGTGGGAAGGGGTGGGGCGGGGGCTGCGGCAGGGGCTGGGCGGGGGTCGGCCGGGGGGTGCCGGGGCGGGGGCGGCGGGGCGGCGGCGGGGGTGTGGCGGCCCGTCAGGAGGCCTTTGCGAGCGGCCCCGGGAGGCGCTGCGGGGGCGCCCGGATCACGGTTGGGGCACGGTCCGCGGGGCGGGCCCGCAGACCGCGCCGGGGCCGCGCCGGGGCCGTCGCGGCGGGTGCGGCGCGGGGCCGCGCGGGCGGCACGGTGCCCGCCGCCGCGGGCCGGCCGGCCTCAGCCGGCGAAGCGCTCGCGCAGGGCCGCCAGGCCGGAGGTGAACACGCCGTGCACCCGGCCGGCGGCGGCCTCGCGGTGCTCGGGCGCCACGTCGTAGCGGGCCGTCCACTCGACGAAGCTGGCGCGGAGCTCGGTGATCTCGGTGACCCGCAGGGTGGCCCGGTAGCGGTCCAGTTCGAAGGTGCCGTCGGGGAAGCCGTAGGTGTAGCTGCGGGCCTCCTCGTCGTAGGCGAGCAGGGTCTCGCGCAGCATGACGCCCTCGAACCCGAAGACCCGGACCGACCCGATCGTGTTGCCGGTCAGCTCGTTGCCGAGCCGGCTCTCCGGCAGGTGCGGGTGCCAGCCGCCGAGGCCGTGGAAGTCCCGCACCAGGGCCCAGACCCGCTCCGCGGGGGCCTCCACCACCGTGCTGACCTTGGTTCCCGCCATGGGTGCCGCCGCCTTTCGTGACGTGCCGTTCGGACGGTTGCCATCCTCGGCCCGGCGGGCGGCGGACGCCAGCAGGCGGGCCGGACGGCTGCCGGCCTGACCCCGGCCGTTGTGGGAACCGCCTCGACCGGCGGCCCGTTGGGTTCCTCATGAACGATGAACGGATCTCCCTGGGCCCCGTCACCGAAGCCGAACTGCCCCTCTTCGAAGCGCTGCTGGCCGACCCGCAGGCGCTCGGCGAGTACCAGTGGTTCGGCTGGCGGGACCCGGGCCGCTTCCGGCGCCGCTGGCTGGAGAACGGCCTGCTGGGGGACGACCAGTCGGTGCTCGCGGTGCTGTCCGGCGGCGGGTTCGCCGGCTTCGTCGCCTGGCGGCGCAAGGGCTCGGTCGGCCTGGCGTCCTGCTGGAACATCGGGGCCCAGCTGCGGCCCGAGGCACGCGGGCGCGGCATCGGCACCGAGGCCCAACGCCTGCTCGCGGACTACCTGTTCGCGCACACCCCGGTGATGCGGCTGGAGGCCGACACCGAGGACACCAACCTCGCCGAGCAGCGGGCGCTGGAGAAGTGCGGCTTCACCCGTGAGGGCGTCCGGCGCAGCGCGACGTTCCGGGACGGCGCCTGGCGGGACGTCGTCCGCTACAGCCTGCTGCGCACCGACCCCCGGCCCTGAGAGTCCCTAGCGGCCGGGGTCGGGGGCGGGGGCCGGTGCGGTGTCCGTGCCGGGGGTGAGCAGGTAGCGGGCGCCGGGGCCGGCCTCGCCGGCGCGGTCGGCGGCGTTGTAGAGGGAGCAGCGGGAGAGCGACAGGCAGCCGCAGCCGATGCAGCCGCTGAGCTTGGCCTTGAGACGCTCCAGTTCGGCGATCTGCTCGTCGATGCGGCTCTGCCAGGACGCGGCCACGAGGTCCCACTCGTTGCCGCTGGGGGCGGGGCGCTCGGGGAGCCGGTCCAGGGCGACGCGCGCCTCGTCGAGGGAGAGGCCGACCCGCTGGGCGGCGCGGACGAAGGCGATCCGGCGCAGCGTGCCGCGGGTGTAGCGGCGCTGGCCGCCGGAGGTGCGGGTGGCGTGGATGAGGCCGAGGCTCTCGTAGTAGCGCAGGGCGGAGGCGGCGAGGCCGCTGCGGTGGGCGAGCTGCCCGATGGTGAGCAGGTCGTTGCGGTGCGGCCCGGGGGCGCGGCCGTGGTCGGGTGTCGCCGTCATGGACGCCCACTGTAGCCGCTTGACCTCAAGTCGGCTTGAAGTTGCACCATCGTGGTCATGACGACGAACGCGACCGCGGTCAGCACCCGTTTCGAGGACCTGCCGGGCCTGATGGGCCTGATGACCGGCGACGAGAAGCACGGGCCCGCCGCCACCTCCACCCTGGACGCCCTCTGGGTGCTGTACGACCGGGTGCTGCGGGTCACCCCGGACCGCGCCGAGGCGCCCGACCGCGACCGCTTCCTGCTCTCCAAGGGCCACGGCCCGATGGCCTACTACGCGGTGCTGGCGGCCAAGGGCTTCGTCGATCCGGCGGTGCTGGCGGGCTTCGGCGGCTACGACTCCCCGCTCGGCCACCACCCGGACCGGCTGCTCGTCCCCGGGGTGGAGATCGCCTCCGGCTCGCTGGGCCACGGGCTGCCGCTGGGCGTCGGCACCGCGCTGGGCCTGCGGGCGCAGGGGCTGGCCGATCCGGCGGTGTGGGTGCTGGTCGGCGACGCCGAGTTCGACGAGGGCTCCAACCACGAGGCGGTGGCGTTCGCCGGCGCGTACGGGCTGGACCGGCTGCACGTGGTGGTGATCGACAACTCCTCGGCCACGCACGGCTGGCAGGGCGGGATCGCGGCCCGGTTCGCGGCCGAGGGCTGGTCCACCCGGACGGTGGACGGCCGTGACCACGAGGCGCTGTACGAGGCCTTCACCGTCGAACACCCCGGCCGCCCGCACGCGGTGGTCGCCCGGGTCGAGCCCAAGGACTCCTGAGCCCGGCCAGGCCCCGGCACCGAGCACCGACAGGCCGGAGCACAGACCGAGCGCCGGAGCACCGACAGCCGGAGCACAGACCGAGCGCCGGAGCACCGACCGGCACACCAGGACGCACACCGTGAAAGGCACCACCCTGATGGAAACCATGCGCGACCGCTTCATCGACGTCACCTCCCGGCTGCTGGACGAGGACCCGCGACTGGCCCTGGTGCTCGCCGACATCACCGCCGCCTCCTTCGGTCCGGCCCGGGAGCGGCACCCCGACCGGGTGGTCAACGTCGGCATCCGCGAGCAGCTGCTGATCGGCGCGGCCGGCGGCCTGGCGCTGACCGGGATGCGTCCGATCGCCCACACCTTCGCGAGCTTCCTGATCGAGCGGCCCTTCGAGCAGGTCAAGCTGGACCTGGTGCACCAGGGCGTCGGCGCCGTGCTGGTCAGCGCGGCCGGCTCCTACGACTGGCCGGCCGGCGGCCGCACCCACATGTCGCCGGGCGACGTCGCCCTGCTGGACACCCTGCCGGACTGGACGGTCCACGTGCCCGGCCACCCGGACGAGGCCGAGCAGTTGCTGCGCCACGCCGCCGCGGACGGCGACCGCAACGTCTACGTCCGGCTGTCCGCGCACCGCAACGCGGCCGCCGTGCCGGTGGAGGCGGGGCGGTTCACCACCGTGCGGAGCGGTTCGCGCGGGGTGGTGCTCGCGGTCGGGCCGATGCTGGACGGGGTGCTGGCGGCCACCGAGGGGCTGGACGTCACGGTCCTGTACGCGGCGACGGTGCGCCCCTTCGACGCGGCCGGGCTGCGCGCGGCGGTGGGGGAGCGGGCCGACGTGGTGCTGGTCGAGCCGTACCTGGCGGGCACCTCGTCGAACGAGGCGCACGCGGCGCTGGCCGACCGGGCGCACCGGGTGCTGGGTCTGGGCGTGCCGCGGGAGGAGCACCGGCACTACGGCTCGATCGAGGAGCACCTGGCCGCCTACGGGCTGGACGCGGCCTCGCTGCGGGAGCGGATCGGCACCTTCCTCTGGTGACCCGGGCGGTCGCGCGCGGTGCCGGGCCGGGGGTGACCCGGGCGGTCGCGCCGCGGCGCCGGGCCGCTCAGACCGCCACGACGGCGACGGAGTCCGCCGCGAGCCGGACCGCGGAGCCGTCGAGCCGGGCCGGTCCGAAGGCCGCGACGACCTCCCGCCCGGCCGCCCCCAGCGGCACCGCGGCCTCGGCGGTGCCGAGGTTGACCGCGATCCGGTACGGCCCGCGGTGCACCACCAGCCAGCGCGTCGCCTCGTCGTGGGTGACCCGGACGGCGCCGAGGTCCGGGTCGGACAGTTCCGGACGGTCGCGCCGCAGCGCGATCAACGTCCGGTACCAGTCGAGGAGTTCGGAGTGCGGCGCGCGCCGGGGTTCGGTCCAGTCGAGGACGGAGCGCAGTACCGTGGCGGGCTCCTGAGGGTCCGGGACGGCCTCGGCGGCCCAGCCGTGCTCGGCGAACTCCCGCCGCCGGCCCTGCCGGACGGCCTCGGCGAGCTGCGGGTCGGTGTGGTCGGTGAAGTACTGCCAGGGGGTGGCCGCGCCCCACTCCTCGCCCATGAACAGCATCGGGGTGAACGGCGAGGTGAGCACGAGGGCGGCGCCGCAGGCGAGCCGGCCGGGCGGGAGGGCGCTGGAGAGGCGGTCGCCCAGCGCCCGGTTGCCGATCTGGTCGTGGGTCTGGAGGTAGCCGAGCAGCCGGTGCCCGCCCTCGGGCGGGAAGGGCCGGCCGTGGTGGCGGCCGCGGAAGCTCGACCAGGTGCCGTCGTGGAAGTAGCCCCTGGTGAGGGTCTTGGCAACGGCGGCGAGCGGCCGGCGGGCGAAGTCGCCGTAGTATCCCTGGGATTCGCCGGTGAGCGCGCAGTGCAGGGCGTGGTGGAGGTCGTCGCTCCACTGGGCGGTGAGGCCGTGGCCGCCGTGTTCGCGGGCGGCGGTGGTGCGCGGGCTGTTGAGGTCGGACTCGGCGATCAGGAACAGCGGGCGGTTGGTGGCGACGGCCAGCCTGTCGACCTCGTGGGAGAGTTCCTCGAGGAAGTGGACGGCGCGGTCGTCGGCGAGGGCGTGCACGGCGTCCAGCCGCAGGCCGTCGATCCGGTAGTCGCGCAGCCAGGCCAGGGCGCTGCCGATCAGGTAGCGGCGCACCTCGTCGGAGCCGGGGGCGTCCAGGTTGACCGCCGCCCCCCAGGGCGTGTGGTGCCGCTCGGTGAAGTACGGCCCGTAGGCGGGCAGGTGGTTGCCGGACGGGCCGAGGTGGTTGTGGACGACGTCCAGGACCACGCCGAGGCCCTTGCGGTGGGCGGCGTCGACGAAGCGCTTCAGCCCCTCGGGCCCGCCGTAGGGCTCGTGCACGGCCCACGGCGCGACCCCGTCGTAGCCCCAGCCGTGCCGGCCGGGGAACGGGCAGACCGGCATCAGCTCGACGAAGTCGACGCCCAACCCGACGAGGTGGTCGAGGTGTTCGGCGGCGGCCTCGAAGGTGCCGCGGGCGGTGAAGGTGCCGATGTGCAGCTCGTACAGCACCGCTCCGGGCAGCGGGCGGCCGCGCCAGCCCGTCCGGGACCAGTGGAACGCGGCGTGGTCGACCCGGCGGCTGGGGCCGTCGGGGCCGTGCGGCTGCCGGGGCGAGCGGGGGTCGGGCCGCGGCGGACCGCCGTCGAGGCGGAAGGCGTAGTCGCCGTCCGGCGCCTCGCCGGACCACCAGCCGTCGCGGTCCGCGTCGGGCGCCAGCGGGTGGTCCGTGCCGTCGACCCGGACGTCGACGCGGTCGGTGGCGAAGGGGGCCCAGACCTCGTACTGGTTCACGCGCTCTCCGTCGGGTCGGTGGTCGCGGTGGAGGCCGCCCCGGGCGCGGCGGGCCGGGTCAGCAGCGCCACCGGGTGGGCGGCCAGCAGCTCGGCGACCGGGACCGGCCCGGCCGGGTGGGGCCGGCCGGTCAGCCGGTCCGTCCAGGGACCGCCCGCCGGCAGCTCCAGGGCGGTGGTGCGCCAGCCGCCGGAGCGCTCCAGCCCGTACGGGAGCCGGGTGACGGCGGTGATCACGTCCTCGCCGCGGGCGAAGGCGAGCAGGTGGTCGGCGGCGGGCCCGGTGGCGGCCAGCGGCCGGTAGCGGCCGAGCGGGCGGGCGCGGCGCAGGTGCAGGGCGGTGGTGGTGAGGTGCAGCTTCTCGCGGGCGAGGTCGCCGGGGCGGGGGGTGGCCGAGTCGGTGAGCCGGACGGCGAGCGCGCCGAGGTCGACGGCGCGCCGGTTGTCCGGGTCGACGAGGGTGTACAGCGGCTCCTCGCTGCCCTGGTAGAGGTCGGGCACGCCGGGGACGGTGAGGTGCAGCAGCGCGGCGGAGAGCGTGTTGGCGCGGGCGTACGGGGCGATGGCGTGCACCTTGCCCTCGATCCGGGGGAGCAGCCCGGCGTTGGCGTACACGGCGCGGGCGCGGGCCTCGACGTCCTGCTCGTAGCGGGGGTCGGGGGCGGTCCAGGAGGTGCGCAGCTTGGCCTCGCGGGCGGCCTTGAGCAGGGCGGCGACCAGCCGGTCGGGGTCGATCGGCCAGGCCGCGACGAGGGTGTGCCAGAGCAGCCAGTCGCCGTCCCGGTCGGGGCCGGGCCCGGCGGCGGTGGACCAGGCGGCGGCCTCGGCCGCCCAGGCCCCGGGCTGCTCGGCGAGGACGGCGAGGCGGGCGCGGGCGTCGGCGCTGCGCTTGGTGTCGTGGGTGGACAGCACCGTCATACTGCCCGGCCAGTGCTGTTCCAGGTCGCGGCACCAGGCGTGGAAGTCGGCCGGGCGCAGCCCCGGCCGGGCGGGTTCGCCGCCGACCTCGTTGAGGCCGGGCAACGCGTTCCAGCGGTAGAACGCGGTGTCCTCGACGCCCTTGGCCGCCACCGCGGCGGCGGTCTGCGCGAAGCGCTCGCAGAACTCGTCGTGCTCGGGCCCGCGGCCGGCCGTGCCGAGGGCCAGCGCGGCGACCAGCCGGTCGGTCGGGTCGGCCGAGCCGTCCAGCGCGGCCCGCAGCCCGGCCTCGGCGGCCGCCGGGACGGGCTCTCCGGGCCGCGCGTAGGGCCGGTACCCGGGGTAGCCGGTGAGCAGCCGGCGCACGGAGTCGCGCAGCTGCCAGGGTGCGTGGTCGGCGTGCGCCGGGTCGGCGGCGCCGATCCGCAGCGCGGTGCGCACCAGCCGGTCGACCTCGGCGGCCAGCTCGCCCCGCGGGCCGGTCATGTCGGCCCGGCCGCGCCGGGCGGCGGCGACGGCCGGGTGCGGGTCGGCGCAGGGTTCGCCGGCGGCGGTGGTGTCGGCGGCGCCGCTGACGAAGGCGGGGTAGGCCCCGGCCAGCCGGCAGGCGCCCGCGTGGTCGGTGAGCACGCCGTCGATGCGGCGCAGCGCGTCGTAGCCGGTGGTGCCCGCGCAGGGCCAGTCGGCGGGCAGCCGTTCGTCGCCGGTGAGGATCTTCTCGACCACGGTGTAGGCCCCGCCGGTGGCCTCGGCGAGGCGGCGCAGGTAGCCGCGCGGGTCGGCGAGTCCGTCGGGGTGGTCGATCCGGAAGCCGTCCAGGACGCCGTCGGCGTGCAGCCGCAGCAGGACGGCGTGGGTGGCGGCGAAGACCTCGGGCTCCTCGACCCGGACGGCGATCAGCTCGTTGACGGTGAAGAACCGGCGGTAGTTGAGCTCGGTGCGGGCCAGCCGCCACCAGGCGAGCCGGTACCACTGGCGGGCGAGCAGCTCGGGCAGGGGCAGGCCCTCGGTGCCGGGGCGCAGCGGCAGCTCGTGGTCGTGGTAGCGCAGCACCGGGCCGTCGACGGCCAGCTGGTCCAGGACGGCGCCGAGCCGGTCGCCGAGCAGCGGCAGCAGCACCCGGCCGCGCCCGGGGGCGTCGGCGGGGCCGGGCTGGGCGGTCCAGTCGATGTCGAACCAGGGCGCGTAGGGGGAGTCGGGGCCGTCCCGCAGCACCTCCCAGAGCGGCCGGTTGAGCCGTTCGGGGACGGGCACGGCCATGTGGTTGGGGACGACGTCGGCGATCAGCCGCAGGCCGTGCCGGTGGGCGGCGGCGGCCAGCGCGCGCAGTGCGCCCTCGCCGCCGAGCTGTTCGCTGATCCGGCCGTGGTCGACGGTGTCGTAGCCGTGGGTGGAGCCGGGGGCGGCCTCCAGCAGCGGGGACAGGTGCAGGTGGGAGACGCCGAGGGCGGCGAGGTAGGGGACGGCGGCGGTGGCGTCGTGCAGGGTGAAGCCGGGCTGGAGCTGGAGCCGGTAGGTGGACGTCGGGACGGTGGCGGCCGGGCGGGGCTGCGCGGGCTCGGCGGCGGAGGTCATAGGTCCATGAGTACCCGGGGGAGCCCGCCGCCAAGACCCGTTGCTGACCCGAACAGGTGACCGGGCCCGGTCACGCGGGCCGCTGCAGCACCATCAGCGAGCGGTCGGTGAGCCACAGGGTGTCGCCGGCCTTGACCCGGGCGCCGGTGCCCGGGGCGGGCAGCCGGGGCTGCGCGGTGTCGACCACCACCTGCCACTCCTGCCCGTGGTCGGCGGGGACGGTGAACTCCAGCGGTTCGAAGTGCGCGTTGAACATCAGCAGGAAGGAGTCGTCGACGATCCGCCCGCCGCGCCGGTCGGGTTCGGAGATGGCGTAGCCGTTGAGGAAGACGGTCAGCGACTTGGCGTAGCTGGCGCCCCAGTTGCGCTTGGTCATCTCCTCCCCGCCGGGGGTGAACCAGGCGATGTCGGTGAGGTCGTCGTGCCCGCCGGTGGTGGCGGGCGCCCCCGCGCCCGGCCGGCCGGAGACGGGGCGCCCGTGGAAGAAGCGCCGCCGGCGGAACACCGGGTGGTCGCGCCGCAGCCAGATCATGCCCTGGGTGAACTCCAGCAGCCGGGCCTGCGGGCCGTCGTCCTGCGGCCAGTGCACCCAGGAGATCTCGTTGTCCTGGCAGTAGGTGTTGTTGTTGCCCTGCTGGGTGCGGCCGAGCTCGTCGCCGTGGGAGAGCATCGGCACGCCCTGGGAGAGCATCAGGGTGGCGATGAAGTTGCGCTGCTGGCGGGCTCTGAGGTCCTCGACGGCAGGGTCGGTGCTGGGGCCCTCGGTGCCGCAGTTCCAGGAGCGGTTGAAGGACTCGCCGTCGCGGTTGTCCTCGCCGTTGGCCTGGTTGCGCTTGTCGTTGTAGGAGACCAGGTCGCGCAGGGTGAAGCCGTCGTGGCAGGTGACGAAGTTGATGGAGGCGATGGGGCGGCGGCCGTCGTCCTGGTAGAGGTCGGAGGAGCCGGTGAGGCGGGAGCCGAACTCGGCGAGGGTGGCGTTCTCGCCGCGCCACAGGTCGCGCACGGTGTCGCGGTACATGCCGTTCCACTCCGTCCACAGCGGCGGGAAGTTGCCGACCTGGTAGCCGCCCTCGCCGAGGTCCCAGGGCTCGGCGATCAGCTTGGCCTGGGAGACCACCGGGTCCTGCTGGACGAGGTCGAAGAAGGAGGAGAGCCGGTCGACCTCGTGGAACTGCCGTGCCAGGGTGGCGGCGAGGTCGAAGCGGAAGCCGTCGACGTGCATCTCGGTGACCCAGTAGCGCAGCGAGTCCATGATCAGCTGGAGCACGTGCGGGCTGCGCATCAGCAGGCTGTTGCCGGTGCCGGTGGTGTCCTCGTAGAAGCGCTGGTCCCGGGCGAGACGGTAGTAGGAGACGTTGTCCAGGCCGCGCAGCGAGAGCGTCGGCCCGAGGTGGTTGCCCTCGGCGGTGTGGTTGTAGACGACGTCCAGGATCACCTCGATCCCGGCCGCGTGCAGCGCCTTGACCATCGACTTGAACTCCTGCACCTGCTGGCCGCGGTCGCCGTTGGAGGAGTACGAGGAGTGCGGGGCGAAGAAGCCGATGGTGTTGTAGCCCCAGTAGTTGGACAGGCCCAGGTCGCGCAGCCGGTGGTCGCGGACGAACTGGTGCACCGGCATCAGCTCGATCGCGGTGACGCCGAGCTTGGCCAGGTGCTCGATCACCGCCGGGTGGGCCAGGCCGGCGTAGGTGCCGCGGATCTCCTCGGGGATGCCCGGGTGCAGCTGGGTGAGGCCCTTGACGTGGGCCTCGTAGATGACGGTGCGGTGGTAGTCGGTGCGCGGCGGGTGGTCGGTGCCCCAGTCGAAGTACGGGTTGATGACCACCGAGTGCATGGTGTGCGGGGCCGAGTCGAGGTCGTTGCGGCGCTCGGGGGCGCCGAAGTGGTAGCCGTAGACGGCCTCGTCCCAGTCGATGGTGCCGCTCATCGCCTTGGCGTACGGGTCCAGCAGCAGTTTGGCGCTGTTGTGCCGCAGGCCCAGGCCGGGGTTGTAGGGGCCGTGGACGCGGAAGCCGTAGCGCTGGCCCGGCTGCACGCCGGGGAGGTAGGCGTGCCGGACGAAGGCGTCCGTCTCGCGCAGTTCGACGGCGGTCTCCGAGCCGTCCTCGCCGATCAGGCACAGCTCGATGCGGTCGGCGCTCTCGGAGAACACCGCGAAGTTGGTGCCGGCCCCGTCGTAGGTGGCACCGAGGGGGTAGGGCTTACCCGGCCAGACCTGCATGAGTCCTCAACTTCCTTGCCGCTGACTGAAACTGACAGGTAGTCCGACAATCTGCCCCGGACCCGGACGCTCTCTTCCCGGCCGGGCGGCCGGGCATGTGCGGCGCCCGTGCGCCGTGACGCACGGCACAGTGCGCATACTCCCCGAGCCTTCCCCCGGCGGCCGGGACATGTGATCCCGGTTCGCCCGAACGGGTGTCCGGCGGCCATTCCTGTGAAGAGTGGGCCTGGTGGTGGCCCCGGGCCCGGTGGGCCATCCGGCTGCGCACCGCTCGCGGCGGGCAGTACCCTTGATCGTCCGGCCGCCCCGGGCCGGTGGCGGTCCATCAGCCGATCGGGGCCAGAAGGCAGCAGCAGACCAGATGAGGTGGCGCATGGTGTTCCCCGCCGGCGGCCGCGGCTCGGAGCCCGGCGGCCCCGACCGGGGCGGCGCCCGCAGCGAGGCGCCCACGGTCGTCATGCGCCCCACCTCCACCGGCCGCGCCCTGGTGCCCGCCCAGGGCGGCCCGGTCGAGGTCCCCGCCCTCGCCTGGTCCGTCGCCGAGTGGGAGGACGCCTACCAGCGGGTACGGCTGTCCGGCCGCGCCTACGTCTGGCTCAACCTCGTCGAACAGCGGCTGCGCTCCCTCGTCGACGAGGTCCTGCACCCCATCTACGCCCCCGCCCACGGCGAGGACTGGGTCACCGCGGCCGCCGGCCCCGCCGGCGAGGAGTGGGCCCACCGGGCCGGCGCCGTCCGCGAGATCAGCCGCCGCAAGGGCTACCTGCTCGACCCGGCCGACGACGACCCGCTGGTCTTCCTCACCCTGCCCCAGCTGCGCGAGCTGATGGTCCAGCACTGGCCCTGCTTCGAGCCCTACCTGGCCGACCGGCGCGAGATCGAACTCGCCCTGGACGAGCTGGAGGTGGCCCGGCACGTGGTCTCCCGCAACCGGGTGCTCACCCCGACCGTCCTCGCCCAGACCGAACGCGCCGCCGCCCGCCTGCTCGCCGTCCTCGACGGCGGCGCCGGCGGGGTGCCCGCCGACGTCGTCGAGTCCCTCGTCGCCGGCCGCTACGCCGACGTCGTCGCCGTCCACGCCGACCGGGTCCGCCTCCAGCGCGACCTGCCCGTCGAGGACCTCCTGGACGGCGCCCGGCGGCTCGACGCGCTCGGCATCGGCCTCGGCATGCTCTGCCAGAACTACACCGGCAAACGGCTCGTCCGGCTGGCCGGCGAGGGCTGCCGGGTCCGGCTGCTCTTCCTCAACCCGGCGAGCAGCGCCGTCCGCCGGCGCGAACGCGAACTCGGCCTCGGGCGCAACGAGTTGTCCCGGTCCATCGAGATGAACATCATGCACGTGCGCCGGGTCCGGGCCCGGCTGCGCGACCAGGGCGGCTTCGAGATCCGGGTCTTCGACGAGACCCCGCGCTTCACCGCCTACCTGGTCGAGGGCCCGCGCCCGGCCGGCCAGATCGGCGGCCGCCGCCAGACCCGCGACCTCGGCGTCATCCAGCCCTACCTGCGCCGCTCCCGCGGCATGGAGTCCCCCGCCCTGGTCCTGCGCGGCGGCGCCGGCCAGCAGCCCGGCGGCACCGAGGCGGGGCTGCTGGAGGTCTACCGCGAGGAGTTCGAGGGCGTCTGGGGCGACTCCCGGCCCGTCTCCTGAGGACGCCGCCCGCCGGGTGGCCCCCGGTCGGGGCGGTGCGGGCCGTGGTGGGCGGAGCCCCCGTGCCGATCACGGGGGACGACGGCGGCGCACCGCGTCTCGAGGACGTGCACCGCCCCTGAGGAACCGGCCCGGCGGCCGTCCACGCGCTCAGGGGCCCCACGCGGCCTCCGCCCCGTCCACGGTGGTGTCGGCCGCTGCGGCCTCGGTGTGCGAGTGCGTGGTCCGGGGCGCGCGGTCGCCCGTGCGGTCGTGTGCCCAACCACACCGTGCGTCGCCGCCGTTGGGGCCCCCGGACGCGGTCCGGGGCCGGCCGCGGCCGCTCGTGCGCCGCCCCCGCCGGACCGGCCGCGGCCCCACCCAGCGGCCGGGTTGTCGGTGGGGCGGGTGATGATAGGGGCTGATTCGAGCGGCCGGACGGAAGGACACACCCCTATGAGCTGGTGGCAGCAGCCACTGGTCGGCTTCGACCTGGAGACCACGGGCACCGACCCGGCCGTGGACCGCATCGTCACGGCCGCGCTCGTGGACACCGTCGGGGCCCGCCGGGTGGGGGCCGCGCACTGGCTGCTCGATCCCGGGGTCCCGATCCCGGCGGAAGCGGAGGCGATCCACGGCATCGGCGACGACGTGGCCCGCGGCAAGGGCCGGCCGGCCGCGGAGGCGGTGGAGGAGATAGCCGCCGCGCTCTGCGAGCGGCTCGCCGCCGGGCACCCGGTGGTCGCCTTCAACGCCCCCTTCGACTTGTCGCTGCTCGACGCCGAGCTGCGCCGGCACGGGCTGACGCCGCTCGCGGAGCGCCTCGGCGGGCCGGTCGGCCCGGTGCTGGACGCCCTGGTCGTCGACCGCGCCGTGGACAGGTACCGCAAGGGCTCGCGCACCCTGCAGCGGGTCTGCGAGGTGTACGGCGTGGAGCTGACCGACGCGCACGAGGCCGGCAGCGACGCGCTGGCCGCCGTCCGGGTCGCGGTCGCGCTCGCCGAGCGCTACCGCGCCGAGGTCGGCGACGTCCCGGCGGCCGAGCTGCACCAGCGGCAGATCGGCTGGTACCGGGAGTGGGCCGAGGGCCTGCAGGAGTGGCTGCGCCGCGGCAAGGACCCACAGGCCGTGGTGGATCCGCGGTGGCCGATGAGATGACCGCCGCCGCCGGAGCGCGCGGGCGGTGGTGCCGTCCGGGCCTCCGGGCCGAGTGGCCGATGGCCGAGTGGTCGGTCCGTGGTCCCCGTGCCCCGCGGCCGGGCCCGCCGCCGGAGGGCGCGCCGGGTGCGGGCCGGGCTCCGGCGTTGTTCCGCGCCGCGGTGGCCGGGCGCGGCGCGGCCGTCGGCTCCGCTAGGCGGCCGGGAAGTCGAAGGTGTAGCCCTGGGCCACCAGCCAGGGCAGCAGCTGCTTGAGCGCGGCGATGGTCTGGCTGCGGTCGCCGCCGCCGTCGTGCATCAGGATCACGCCGCCGGGCTTCAGCTGGTTCTGCACGGTGGAGACGATGGCGGGCACGCCGGGGCGCGACCAGTCGCGCGGGTCGACCGACCAGCCCAGCGAGGACATCCCCAGGCCCGCGGTGATCTGCTCGTTGTCGGCGTTGAACCCGCCGCCGGGGGCGCGGAACCAGGTCACCTGGGTGCCGGGGCCGCCGGCCTGGACGATCATGTCCTTGGCGGCGGAGATCTCGTAGGCGGCCTTGTCGTGGGGGAGCTTCGCGAACGGCTGCGGGTGGTGGACGCTGTGGTCGCAGAGCCGGTGGCCGGCCGCGAGGACGCGCTTGACCAGGGCCGGGTTGGCGGCGGCGTTCTGGCCGATCTCGCAGAAGGTGGCCTTGGCGTGGTACTGCGCGAGCAGGTCGAGGATCTGCCCGGTGGCGGGGCCGGGGCCGTCGTCGAAGGTGAGTGCCACGGTGCGGCCGCCGGAGGCGGTGGAGGACAGGACGGTGCCGGGCTTGGCGTGGCCGGGGGCCCCGGGCGCGGACGCGGTGGGGGCCGGCGGTGCGGGGGTGGCCGGGTGGGAGGAGTCGGCCGGCACGGCGGGGACGGCGCTGGGCGCTCCGGTCGCCGGTCCTGCCGGTGACCCCGTCGTCGATCCCGTCGTCGATCCGGTCGGGGAGCCCGTCGGGGATCCGGCCGGGGTGCCCGGCTGCTTGGACGTGCGCGGCTTCGGGGTGGCCGGCGGGGCGGCGGGGGAGCCGGCCACGGCGTCGGAGCCGGGGGTGGGCGCGATGGTCCCGGCCGGGGTCCCGGTCGGCGCGCCGGTGTCCGGGGTGATGGTGATCGGCGGCCGGGTGGCCGGGCTGCCGCCGGCCTGCGACTGGAGCGCCCCGTTCGCGGTGCCGCACGCGGCCAGGCCCAGGGCGGCGGCCACCACGACGCAGCCCGCGAACAGCCGCCGGCGGCGGGCCGTGCGGGTCGGGAGGGTGGCTTCGCGGGGGGCGGGCTGGGGCATGGCGGCGGCTCCGGTTGGCGCAGAGGGGTGCATGGACGGGGGCCGATCCCTCGGTCAGGATGACTGTCCGATAGGACGCCGATCGTACGTGCCCCGGTTGCGCGCCGGACCGGACCGCCGTAGGAGTCTTCTCACACCGGCCCGGGTTGGCACCCCACCCGTCCGGCGGTTATCCGGCGCCCCTCGCGCCCCGTCCGCCCCCGCGTCAGAAGGGGTACCAGCGCACCCCGGTGGCCCCCTCCCGCAGCGACTCGACCCGGCGCCGGAACTCCGCCAGCGCGGCCGGGTTCCCGGGCGCCTGCTGGGCGACCCAGGAGGCGCTGGCCGTCTCCCGCGCCCCGCGCAGCACCGCGAAGCCGGGCCAGTCCCGCACGTCCCAGCCGTACGCCGCGGTGAACGCCCGGTACTCCTCCCCGGGCACGCCGTACCGGTCGTGGCTGAGCGCGAGGACCACCAGGTCGTGCTCCCGCAGGTCGTGCGAGACGGTCTCCAGGTCGAGCAGGACGGGCCCGTCCGGGCCGACGTGGACGTTGCGCGGCAGCGCGTCGCCGTGGATCACCCCGGGCTGCAGGTGCGGGGAGAGGTCGGGGAGGGCGGCGGCGAAGGCGTCCCGGCGGCGGCGCAGGAAGTCGACGTCGGCCGGATCGACGTGGCCCTCGGCGCCGGCGAGCCAGCGCTCGACCGGGGCCAGCAGGTCGCGCCGGCCGAGCGGCAGCGGAGGCGCCGGGAGCCGGTGCAGGGCGCGCAGCAGCGGGGCGAGGTCCGCGGGCCGGGCGGGTCGCACGGCGGGGGCGAGCCGGTACCAGAAGGTGACCGGATGGCCGTCGGCGAGCTGCGGCCCGGGCGGGAGCTCCCGGTGGGGGCGCACCACCGGGACGCCCTGCCCGGCGAGCCAGTGGGCGACGGCGAGTTCGCGCCGCGCCCGCTCCTGCAGCTCGGGGCCGCGGCCGACCTTGGCGACGACGGCCGGGTCGCCGAGGTCGAAGACCGCGTTCTCGCCGAGCGCGAGCAGCCGGGCGTCGTCGGGGCCGGGCAGGCCGGCGGACGCGCAGGCCCGGGCGAGCAGCAGCCGGGCGCGGCCCTCGTCGAAGGGGATCATGGGGTGCTCCGTTGTGCCGGCGTTCATCCGGAGGCCTCCGGGTCGTGATCATCATGACGCACCGGTGCCGGGCCCCGCGGGCTGCGGGGTCCGGCACCGGTGCGTGGCGGCCGGCGGGCCGGCGCGGGTGGTACGGGTGGTACGGCGGCGGGACGGGCGGGACGGGCGCCGGGGCTCAGACCTCGATCCGGCGGTGCCGCGCGCCCTGCGGGGCCGGGGCGGGCAGCCCGCCGTCCGGCGCGGGGCCGGAGCCGGGACCGACCGGTGGGGCGGACCCGAACGGCGCGGTGGAACCGCCGTGCGGGGTGTCGCCGGCACCGGCCGGCGGGGCCGCCTCGCCGTGCGAGAGGTCCGGCAGCCAGTGCAGGCAGCGCGGCAGGTACCAGTTGCGCTCGCCGAGCAGGCTCATCACGGAGGGCAGCAGCACGGCCCGGATCACCGTCGCGTCGATCAGGACGGCGACGGCGAGGCCGACGCCCATCTGCTTCATCGCCTGCATGGAGAGCGTGCCGAAGACCGCGAACACCGCCACCATGATCACCGCGGCGCTGGTGACCACCCCGGCCGTGGAGCGGATGCCGTGGGCGATCGCGGCCCGGGTGGGCAGGCCGCGGTCGCGGCCCTCCTTGATCCGGGAGACCACGAACACGTGGTAGTCCATCGAGAGGCCGAAGAGGATCACGAAGAGGAACAGCGGCACCCAGGACTCGACCGCCCCGACCCCGGCGGTGCCCAGCAGCGAGGCGCCCACGCCGTGCTGGAAGACCAGGGTCAGCACCCCGTACGCGGCGCCCACCGAGAGCAGGTTGAGCACGACGGCGGTGGCGGCGACGGCCAGCGAGCGGAAGGAGGTGAGCATCAGCAGGAAGGCGAAGGCGACCACGAAGCCGAACACCAGCGGCATCGAGCCGGTCATCCGGGCGTTGAAGTCGTACGAGCCGGCGGTCTGCCCGGTGACCGGGGCCTCGGTGCCGGGCACCCGCAGGACGGTGGCCGGCACCAGGTCCTCGCGCAGGGTCCGCAGCGCCTCGTTGCTGGTGGCGTCGTTGCCGGTGCCGTTGAGCGGGACGTCGACGGTGGCGATGCCGTGCTCCGCGTGCACGGTGACGTCCACCGGTCCGTGCATCCGGCCGCTGGCCAGGGCCCGCGCCCTGAGGTCGGCCAGGGCGGCGGTCATCGCGGGGGAGGTGATGTCGGCGGCCTTGACGACGACGGTCGCGGGGGAGGGGCTGCCGGGGAAGGCGGCCTCGATCCGCTGCGCCGCGGTCACCAGGGCGTTGCCGCGGGGCAGTTGCTGCTGGAAGGTCAGGTTGGCGGTGTGCATGGTGAGCAGCGGCGCGGCCAGCGCGAGCAGGAAGGCGCCGGAGAGCAGGGTGGCGGCGAGCGGGCGGCGCAGCACGGGGGTCAGCACGGCGTTCCAGAACCGGCCGCCGGTGTGCGCGGTGTCCCGGCGGCGGAGCCTGCCGAGCAGCGGCACCCGGCCGCGCTCGACCCTGTCGCCGAGCAGGGAGAGCAGGGCGGGCAGCACGGTGAGCGAGCCGAGCACGGCGGTGACGACGACCACGATGGTGGCGAAGGCCATGGCCCGGAAGTCGGCGATCCCGGTGAGGAACATGCCGGCCATGGCGACGACCACGGTGACACCGGAGACCAGCACGGCCCGGCCGCTGGTGGCGGCGGCGACGGCCAGCGCGGTGTGCGGGTCGCGGCCGGCGGCCCGTTCCTCGCGTTCGCGGCGCAGGTAGAACAGGCAGTAGTCGACGCCTACGGCGAGGCCGACCAGCAGCATGACCGAGCTGGCGTCGTTGCTGGTGTGCAGCAGGCCGCTGGTCAGCGCGACCAGTCCGCCGGCCGCGACGAAGGCGGTGAGCGCGAGCACCACCGGCAGCACGGCGGCGACCAGGGCGCCGAAGGCGACCAGCAGGATGCCGAGGGCGAGCGGCACGGCCGTCCACTCGGCGCGCGCGAAGTCGTCGGCGAACTGGTCCTGGATCCACTTGCCGGAGCTGGCGTCGCCGAGCTCGACGACGGTGAGGTCGGGGTGCTGCCGCTGCACGGCCGCGACGGCGTCCAGGACGGCGGGGACGTCGGCGAGCGCCCGGTCGTGGTCGCCGTCGAGCGTGAGCTGGACGAGGACGGAACGGCCGTCCGCGGAGACCGCCCCGGTGTCGGCGGGGGAGCGGACCGCGGTGACCTTGCCGGTGGCCCGGACGGCGCTCGTCACCTGGTCGACGACGGCCCGGAAGCCGGGGTCGTCGGCCTTGCGGGTGGCGCTCTGGACCAGGACGTTCTCGGTGGCGGGGCTCTTGAGGCCGGCCTCGTCGAGGAGCCTGGCGGCGCGGGAGACCTGGCCGGGCATGGCCTCGGACTCGGTGACCTGCGTGCTGCCGTGCAGTCCGCCGAGGACGGCGGCGAGCACGACGAAGAGCAGCCAGCCGAAGACGGCGGTCTTCCTGTGCCGGGCGCTCCAGGCGCCGATGGCGGCGGCCGTGCCGGATCTGGTCGTCATGGTGGGTCCCCCCGGGGAGTGCGGCGGTCGTCGCCGGCGCGGTGGTGCCGGACCGGCCCGTGGTGGCCGCCGGATCGCGGGCGCCGGTGCGGTCCGGCGCCGCAACAGACAGTAGGGAAACGGCCGTTGACCAGGTATCCGGCTGGCGGGTGAGCCCGCCCGGGGGCCTTCCTCGGGGGCGGGGTGGGGTTTTCCCTACCGTCCTACCCTGATGTCTCCTCCCCGGGGGTAGGGGGTGGGATCCACCCTGAGGGGGAGCTGTCTCCACCCGGAGCACGAGGTCAAGAGGGGTCCGTTCGGGAGAGACTGGGTCGGGGCCGGTTCGGGGCGGCCCGACGGGGGTTGGAACACGGGGGCTCCTTGCCGGTCGGCAAGCACGTGCTCGTAGGATGACGCCCAGACCTACTTACCTGCCGACCGGCTAGGGAGCGTCGACGAGCGTCTCCCGCCGGTCCTGCCGTCGCCCGGCGTCCCGTCCCCCAAGGGCTGCGGTGAACCATGCCCAGGAGGCATCGAGCATGTTCCACCGACTAGGACAATTCGTCGTCCGCCGCGCGTGGTGGGTGATCATCGCGTGGGTGGTCGGGATGATCGCCGTCGTCGCCACGGCGCCGAAGGTCAGCTCCCAGACCGACGAGGCCGCCTTCCTCCCCAAGCACTACGAGTCCATCCAGGCCATGCAGGTGCAGGAGCGGGCCTTCCCGTCCGCCTTCACCCCGTCCGCGCTCGCCCTGTTCGAGCGCAGCGACGGTGGCGCGCTCACCGACGGCGACAAGGCCGCGATGGGCAAGCTCGTCGACGACATGACCGCCAAGAAGATCGACGGCGTCGCGAAGATCGTCCCGCCGAGCGACCAGTTCGGCTTCTCGCCGGACCGCAAGTACGCGATGGCCATGATCGAGGTCGACAAGGCCAAGCAGCAGGACCAGAACCAGATCGCGGACGTGGCCAAGGCCATCCGCGACGAGGGCAAGTCGCTCGCCGGCAGCACCGAGCTGAAGTTCCAGCTCGGCGGCCCCGCCGCGCAGGCCCTCGACCAGAAGGACGCCTCCGGCTCGGCCGAGGGCATCATCACCATGGCCACCCTGCTGCTGGTCATCCTGATCGTCGGCATCATCTTCCGCAGCGTCCTGGCCGGCCTGCTGCCGATCCTGGTCTCGCTGGTGGTCGCGCTGCCCGCCTCCATGGGCATGATCAACTACGCCACCAAGGCGTTCGACCTCAAGAGCACACCGGTGCTGATGGCGATCCTGATCGTCGTCGTGCTCGGCGTCGGCACCGACTACTTCCTGTTCCTCGCCTTCCGCTACCGCGAGCGGCTGCGGGCCGGCGACGACCGCAAGGACGCCGTGGTCAACGCGGTCGGCCGGGTCGGCGAGGCGATCGCCTCCGCCGCCGGCGCCGTCACCATCGCCTTCGCCGCGCTGATCCTCTCCAGCCTCGGCATGTTCCAGGCCCTCGGCCCGGCGCTGGCCATCGCGGTGGTCGTCACCGCCCTGGCCGCGCTCACCCTGGCCCCGGCGCTGCTCGCCGTCATCCCCGCCCGCGCCGTCTTCTGGCCCGGCAAGAAGTGGATGAACGAGCCGAGCACCGCGCGCTTCACCGCGCTCGGCCGTGTCGTCCAGAAGCGTCCGGCGCTGGTCGCCGCCTCCTCCGGCGCCGTCCTGATCGCCCTGTCCGTCGGCGCGCTGAGCTACAACGGCCTGTTCGACATGGCCGGCAGCTCCATGCCCAAGGACAAGGAGTCGATGGTCGTCCAGGACAAGATGGCCACCGGCTTCTCCGCCGGCGCCGCCGACCCGAGCCAGGTCTACCTGAGCAGCACCGGGGGCGCGAAGCTCGACCCGGCCTCCTTCCAGGCCTACGCCGACAAGCTCCAGGGCGTCACCGGGGTCTCCAAGGTCTACGTGCCGAGCGCCGAGGCCAAGAGCGTCAGCGCCGACGGCACCACCGCCCAGTTCACCGTCATGCTCAAGGACGCGCCCGCCAGCAACGAGGCGATCGACGCCGTCACCGCGCTGCGCGAGGTCGCCCACGGCCAGGCCCCGGCCGGCACCGAGGCCAAGGTCGCCGGCCTCACCTCGGTGTACAAGGACATCAACCTGGCGATGACCCACGACTACAAGCTGGTCTTCCCGATCGCCGGGCTGCTGATCCTGCTCATCCTGGCGCTCCAGCTGCGCAGCGTGGTCGCCCCCTGGTACCTGATGGCCTCGGTGGGCCTCGGCTTCAGCGCCACGCTGGGTGCCACCACGCTGCTCTTCCAGAAGATCGGCCACGAGACCGGCCTGATGTTCATGATGCCGATCCTGATCTACCTCTTCGTGGTGGCGATCGGGACGGACTACAACATCCTGATCATCGCCCGACTGCGCGAGGAGGCCCGCGAGGGCCGCAGCCCGCGCGAGGCGGCCCGCGAGGCGCTGCGCCACGGCGGTCCGACCGTCGCCGCGGCCGGGTTCATCCTGGCGGCCTCGTTCGGGACGTTCATGCTCGCGGGCAACACCTTCATGATGGAGTTCGGCTTCGCGATGGCCTTCGGCATCATCCTGGCGGCCTTCGTGATGGCGATGTTCTTCACCCCGTCGCTCACCGCGCTGATCGGCAACGCCGCGTGGTGGCCCGGTCACGGCGCGACCCCGGGCCACGGCCACGGCCAGGGCGGCCGCCCCGCTCCGGTGGCGGGCTCGCACGGTGTGCCGGAGCCGGCCGGCCGGCGCTGACCGGTTCGTCCGGAAACAGGCGGCGCCCCGCTTCGGCGGGGCGCCGCCTGCCCCTTTCCCGGCGCCGCCAAACGTGATCTGTCGGGCAGAAAAGTCCCCGGTCAATCGGGGTGCCGCCGTGCTACAGTCGACTCAGTTGCAGTTTTGGTTCCCATGAACGTATGTGTGCGCCTGCTGGTTCCAACCAACAGGCGCATTTGTTTTGTCCGGTGTTTCAGTCTCCGGATGGGGATCGCGGCTACTCCGGGGTCCACACGGTGTGGATCCCTGATGCCCCAGTTTTAGAGGAGACGGTTATGGCTACCGGCACCGTGAAGTGGTTCAACAGCGAGAAGGGCTTCGGCTTCATCGAGCAGGCCGAGGGTGGCCCGGACGTGTTCGCCCACTACTCGAACATCCAGGCGAACGGCTTCCGTGAGCTGCTCGAGGGCCAGCAGGTCGAGTTCGACGTGACCCAGGGCCAGAAGGGCCCGCAGGCCGAGAACATCCGCGTCATCGGCTGACGTCAGCCTCCGCGCTGACTCGCGATATCGCGAAGCGGGGGCCCGCACCACTCGGTGCGGGCCCTCGCCCATGCCGCCGTACGGCCGGGGCGGCGAACTCCAATCCGACGGCCGACCAGCCCCCGACACCGGGGCTGTAGACCTCCGGACGGAGACCCCTTGACCACCCCTGCCCACCCCCCGCGCGACCGCGCCGCCCGCACCGCCGACCGCGGTGCCGACCAGGCCCGCCGCACCGAGCGCCCGCGCCGCGGCGAGAACGCCGACCGCGCCCGCCGCGGCGACAACCCGCGCGCCACCGGCGCCGACCGCTCGCGCAAGCCGCGCAGCCGCGCCGGCGCCCCCCGCACCACCACGCCCGAGGCCGCCGACTTCACCGTCGTCGAGGGCACCCCGGCCCGGCCCCCGGCGGCCACCTTCGCCGAGCTCGAACTGCCCAAGGGCATCCTCGCCGCGCTCACCCGCGAAGGCGTCACCGAGCCCTTCCCGATCCAGGGCGCCACGCTGCCCGACTCGATCGCCGGCCGCGACGTGCTCGGCCGCGGCCGCACCGGTTCCGGCAAGACCCTCGCCTTCGGCCTGCCGCTGCTGGCCCGCACCGCCGGCAAGCGCGCCGTCGGCCGCTACCCGCTGGCGCTCGTTCTGGTCCCCACCCGCGAGCTGGCCCAGCAGGTCACCGAGGCGCTCACCCCGTACGCCACCGCCGTCAACCTGCGGATCACCACCGTCGTCGGCGGCATGTCCATCGGGCGGCAGTCCAACGCGGTGCGGCGCGGCACCGAGGTCCTGGTCGCCACCCCGGGCCGGCTGGACGACCTGATCGGCCGCGGTGACGTCAACCTCTCCGACGTCGCCGTCACCGTCCTCGACGAGGCCGACCAGATGGCCGACATGGGCTTCCTGCCACAGGTCAGCAAGCTGCTGGAGCAGGTCGCCGAGGGCGGGCAGCGGATGCTGTTCTCCGCGACCCTGGACCGCAACGTCGACCGCCTGGTCAAGCGCTTCCTCACCGACCCGGTGACCCACTCGGTCGACCCCTCGGCCGGCGCGGTCACCACCATGGACCACCACGTCCTCCAGCTGGACCCGGCCGACAAGGCGTCCACCACCGCGCACATCGCCTCCCGCGACGGCCGCGTGATCATGTTCGTGCACACCAAGCACGGCGCCGACCGGCTCGCCAAGCAGCTGCTCGCCAACGGCGTCAAGGCCGCGGCCCTGCACGGCGGCAAGTCCCAGCCGCAGCGCAACCGGGTCCTGGACCAGTTCCGCGACGGCAACGTCACCGCGCTGATCGCCACCAACGTCGCCGCGCGAGGCATCCACATCGAGGGCCTCGACCTCGTCGTCAACGTCGACCCTCCGGTCGACCACAAGGACTACCTGCACCGCGGCGGCCGCACCGCCCGGGCCGGCGAGTCCGGCACCGTCGTCACCCTCGTGCTGCCCGAGCAGCGCCGCGAGGTCAACCGGCTGATGACGGTCGCGGGCATCCGCCCCACCGTCACCAAGGTCCGCCCCGGCGACGCCGACCTCGCCAAGATCACCGGCGCCCGCACCCCCAGCGGCGTCGCGGTCACCCTCGCCGTCCCGGTCGTCGCCGCCCCTGCGGCCGACAAGCCCGCCGAGGGCCGGACCGGCGCCCCGCGCCGCCGCGCCGGCAAGCGCTCCGGGCTGCCCACCGACGTCGACATGAACGGCAACCCGCGCCGCCCCCGCCCCAAGCAGCGGATGGGCGCCGCCGCCCAGGGCGACCGCCCGCAGGCCGCCGGGTTCATCGGCCGCTCCTCCGGCCGCGCCAAGCCCGGCAGCGGCGCCAAGAGCGGCTCCAACTACGGCACCGGCCGCCAGCGGCGCAAGTTCGACTGACGCAGCCCGTGGACGGACACCGGCCCGGCACCCCCGCAGTACGGGGGTGCCGGGCCGGTGGCGTTCCGGCGGGGCGGTGCCGGTGCCCGCGCGGGGTGCCGGTGCCGGCGCCGGTGCGGGTGGCAGTGCCCGCGCGGGTGGCGGCGGTGCCCGCGCCCACGAACGACCCGCCGACCGGCGCCCGTCCGGGCCGCCCCCGCCGGAAACCGCCGGTCGCCGCACCGCGGCCGCTCAGCAGCGGTGCGACCGGCAGTTCCGGCGAGCTGCCGGTTGACGCCCGGTACCGCTTCCCCGAGGCTTCACGAGCCCCGCACATTCCGCACGGAACTGTCACGGGCCAAGCCGAACAAGCCGACTGACGAACAGTCATCCACGAAGGGGACCGGTTCCATGCGCCGCACCACCGCCCTGCTCGCCTCCTCCCTGATCGCCGGCGCCGCCGCGCTCTTCGCTCCGGCCACCGCCGCCCAGGCGGCCCCGTCCTGCACGGTCTACGCCGGCCCGTGGAACGCCGTCGGCACCTGCACCGGCCTCGACCCGATGCAGACCTGGGCCGTCACGGCCAGCTGTCAGTACTGGAACGCCGACCACACCATGCAGCTCTTCCGCCCGGCCTTCGGCGGCTTCGGGATGGGCGACGGCAGCGTCTCGGCGAGCTGCATGGTCGGCGACGCCGTCTGGTTCCCGCGCGTCGTCCTCGGCGCCACGCCCCCCGCCGGTCCGACCGGCCAGATCACCGGCTACGCGAGCAAGTGCGTGGACGTGAAGGGCGCGAACGCCGGCAACGGCACCCCCGTGCAGATCTACGACTGCAACGGCAGCGTCGCCCAGAAGTGGCGGATCGGCGTCGACGGCACCGTCCGCGCCCTCGGCAAGTGCCTGGACATCAAGGGCGGCGGCACCGGCAACGCCACCCTCGCCCAGCTCTACGACTGCAACGGCACCGGCGCCCAGCAGTGGCAGGCCCGCCCCGACGGCTCGCTCCTCAACCCGCAGTCCGGCCGCTGCCTGGACGACCTCGGGTTCTCCACCACCAACGGCAACCAGCTGGGCATCTGGGACTGCAACGGCGCCGCCAACCAGAAGTGGAACCTGCCCGTCTGATCCGGGCGCCCCGCGCGGGGCGGCGCGGCCGACGCTCCTGCGGCCCCTCCGGGGAGCCGTCGGCCGCACCGCCTCAGGGGCGCTCCGCCGCCGCGCGGTAGCGGCCCGGGGTGAGCCCCGCGTGCCGCTTGAAGGCGTGCGAGAACGCGAACGGCGAGCCGTAGCCGACCTTCCGCGCCACGGCCGGCAGCGGCTGGTCGGTCTCGCGCAGCAGCCGCGCCGCCGTGGTCATCCGCCACCACGTCAGATAGCCGATGGGCGGCTGCCCGGTGAGCGCGGTGAACCTGCGGGCCAGCGTCGCCCGCGACAGCCCGACCCGGGCCGCCAGGTCCTCCACCCGCCAGGGCCGGGTCAGGTCGGAGTGGATCGCCTCCAACGCGGCCGCCACCTCGCGGTCCCGCAGTGCCAGCGGCCACCCCTCCTGCACGTTCCCGTCGAGCCAGGCCCGCACCAGGTACACCAGCAGCAGGTCGAGCAGCCCCGAGACCGCCGCGTCCCGGCCCGGCCGGGCCCCGGAGGCCTCCGCGGCCAGCAGCTCGATCGCCGCGCGCAGCTCCGGGTGGCGGCCGAGCCGGGCCGGGACGTGCACCACCTCCGGCAGGCCGGCCAGCACCGGGTGCGCGCGGGTGCGGTCCAGCCGGTACTTGCCGCACAGGAAGTCGGCGGCGCCGTCCGGGGCGTCCGCCCCGTCGACGAGCGTGCCGAACGGCGCCGGGCCCGTGACCCGCGGCGAGTCGGACAGCGCGTGCGCGCCGCCGTGCGGCACCAGGACCGCGTCCCCCGCCTCCAGCCGGGTCGGCTCGCCGTGCTCGGGGACCAGCCAGCCGGCGCCGCGCAGCAGGACGTGGAACCCGGCCCCGTCGTAGGGCTCGAACCGCTGGCACCACGGCCCGAGGACCCGCAGCCGGTCGGAGGAGGGCCGCCCGGTGCGCATGGCCGCGATCGCGTCGCTCAGTACGTCCACCGGCTCATCGTACGGGCCGGGTGGCGAGACGATCGCGCAATCATACGAGCCGATCGGGCATCGGAACGCTCGCCCGCCCGACCTAACGTGGAGTCATGCAGACCTTCCACCTCGGCGAGATCGAGGTCACCAAGATCGTCGAACTCCAGGGCCCGTTCGCGCCCGCCCGCACCGTCGTCCCGGGCTCGCCCCCCGAGCTCTGGCGGGACAACGCCGCCTGGCTGGCCCCCGACCACTGGAACCCCGCGGACGACCACCTCGTCGGAGCGGTCCAGACCTGGATCCTGCACTGCGCCGACAAGGTCGTCCTCGTCGACACCGGCGTCGGCAACGACCGCGACCGGCCCCAGGCCCCGCTCTTCAGCGGCCTCGAGGGCGACTTCCTCGACCGGCTCGCCGCCGCCGGCGTCCGGCCTCAGGACGTGGACTTCGTCGTCAACACCCACGTCCACTACGACCACGTCGGCTGGAACACCCGGCTGGAGAACGGCGCGTGGACGCCGACGTTCCCCAACGCCACCTACCTGATCCCGCTCGCCGACCAGCGCCACTTCGACCCCCGCAACGCCCACCGGCGCCCCGCCGCCCGGAACGAGCAGGAGCGGGCCGCCCGGGCCGGCGACGAGCTCGTCTACACCGACAGCATCGCCCCCGTGCTCGGCCAGGCCGTGCTCTGGGAGGGCACCCACCGCATCGACGCCGCCCTCACCCTCGAGGCCGCCCCCGGCCACACCCCCGGATCCGCCGTCCTGCGGGTGCGGTCCGGGACGGACCGCGCCGTGTTCGTCGGCGACCTGATGCACAGCCCCGTGCAGATCCTCGACCCCAGCCACAGCAGCTGCTTCTGCGAGGCCCCGCAGCAGGCCGCCGCCACCCGGCGCAGCGTGCTCGAACGCGCCGCCGACGACCGCGAACTCGTCGTGCCCGCGCACTTCGCCGGCGCCGGCGCGGCCGAGGTCCGGCGCGAGGGCAGCCGCTTCGCGATCACCGGCTGGGCCCCGGCGGCCTGATCCGCGCCCGGGCCGGTGATGCCGCGGGCGGGTGGTCCAGCGGGTGGCCGGGTGGTCGAGCGGTCGGCCAGCCGGTCGGCCAGCCGTCCGGGCGGGTTCAGGCGGACAGCGCCGCCGGCGCCGGGACCGCCGCCCGCGCGGCCGCCCGCGCCCCGTCGTAGCGCTCCAGCAGCAGCTCCGCCACCTCGGGGGCGGCTCCCAGCACCCCGGCGACCAGGTCGGCACCCGCCGCGTCCGCCGCGATGCGGTCGGGCAGCAGCCCCGGTGCCAGCAGGTACGGCGAGACGGCGGTGCGCACGGCCCCGGCCGCGCGCAGGGCCGCCAGCGCCGCGGGCACGCGCGGACCGGAGGCCGAGGCGTACGCCACCTCGACGCCGGCCCAGCCCCGGGTGCGGCGCCACCGGTCGGCCACCGCGCGGGTCGCCGCGTCGGCCGCCGGGTCCGAGGAACCCGCGGCCGCCAGCACCAGTCCGGTCCGGGCCCGGACGGCCGCGGAGCCCACGTCCAGTCCCGCCTCGGCGAGCCGCCGCTCCAGGGCGGCGAGCAGCAGCGGGGAGGGCCCGAGCACGTCCGCCACCGGCAGCCCGGAACCGGCGGCCCGCAGCGCGCCCGGGACGTCGTGCTTGGCGTGGAAGGCCCGGTTGAGCAGCAGCGGGACCGCCACCGCCGCCCCGAGCCGCCCGACCACCTGGGGGATCCGCGGGGCGCAGTGGTCCAGGTAGGCGGTGGCGACCTCCAGGCCGGGCCGCCGCGCCCGCACCCGCTCGACGAGCGCGGCCACGGTCGCGGCGTGCCGCGGGTCGCGGCTACCGTGCGCGATCAGGAGCAGGGCGGGCGTCATCGGTCGTCACCTCACTTGGCGGCGGCCAGCAGGCCGCGGTTGCGCAGCACCCGGCGCTCGACCGGGGTGAACACCAGCAGTTCGATGGCGATGCCAACGAACAGGATCAGGACGATGCCGAGCAGCACCCCGGACATGTCGGAGAACTCGCGCTGGTTCTCCAGGTACCGGCCGAGGCCGAGGCCCAGGTCGGGGGAGGAGGCCACCAGCTCGGCGGCCATCAGCGAGCGCCAGGAGAAGGCCCAGCCCTGCTTGAGGCCGGCCAGGTAGCCGGGCAGCGCGGCCGGGATGAGCACGTGCCGGGCGCCGGTCAGGCCGGTGGCGCCGATGGTGCGGCCGGCCCGCAGGAACAGCGGCGGCACCTGGTCGATGCCGGCCACCAGGCCGTTGGCGATCGACGGGACGGCGCCGAGCAGGATCACCGCGTACATCATCCGGTCGTTGATGCCGAGCCAGATGACCGCGGCCGGCACCCAGGCGACCGAGGGCAGCGACTGCAGGCCCTGCAGCACCGGCCCGATCGCGGTGCGCACCGGGCGCACCCGGGCCACGACCAGCCCGATCGGGGTGCCGATGACGACGGCCAGCAGGAAGCCGGACAGGCCGCGCCAGACGCTGGTCCAGATGATGGAGAACAGGGTGCCCTGGTACCAGAGGTCCTGGGCGGAGTGCCACACGTCGGCCGGACTGGGCAGCTTGTAGGCGGAGGTGAGGTGCAGGCTGTACGCGCCCTGCCACAGTGCCAGCACCACCAGCACGCCGATCAGCGGCGGCAGTGCCTTGGCCCGCAGCGCCTCGCCGAGCGAGCCGCGCTGGGCGGAGACGGCGTCCAGGGCGTCGAGGCCGGCGCCGACGTCCGCGGTGTCGGTGGGGGCGGCCCGGTCGGCCGGGGTCCGGTCGGTCTTGTCCAGGACCGGAGTGGTGTCAGTGCTGGCCATGGCGACGGATCTCCCCACGCAGTTCTTCGGTGATCTCGATGGACAGGTCGGCGACGCCCGCGGACTCGATCCGGCGGGGTTGCGGCAGGTCGATCCGCCACTCGCGGGCGACCCGGCCCGGGCGGGAGGAGAGCAGCACGACGCGCTGGGCGAGCCGCACCGCCTCGCGCACGTTGTGGGTGACGAACAGGACGGACAGCTGCCGTTCGGCCCAGATCCGGGTGATCTCGTCGTGCAGCACGTCGCGGGTGATGGCGTCGAGCGCGGCGAAGGGCTCGTCCATCAGCAGCACCTTGCTGCCCTGGGCGAGGGCGCGGGCCATCGCGACGCGCTGGCGCATGCCGCCGGACAGCTCGTGCACCCGCTTGCCGTAGGAGCCCTTGAGGCGGACGAGTTCCAGCAGGCGCTCGGCCTCGGCGCGGCGTTCGGCGCGCGGGACGCCGGCGAGCTTGAGGGCGAGCTCGATGTTGCGTCCGGCGGTGAGCCAGGGGAACAGCGCGTGCTCCTGGAACATCAGGGCCGGGCGGCCGCCAGGCACCTCGATGCTGCCCGCGGTGGGCCGGTCGAGGCCGGCCACCAGGTTGAGCAGGGTGGACTTGCCGCAGCCGGAGGCGCCGAGCAGGGTGACGAACTCGCCGGGCGCGACGTCGAGGGTGATGTCGTCCAGGACGGGGGTCTGCGCGCCAGGGCGGCCGAAGGACTTGTGCACGTGCGAGATCCGGACGGCGGGCGTGTCGACGGGGGCGTCGGTGCCGGCGGCGTCCGCCGAGGTGGTCAGTGCCGGGGTCATCCGGGCACCTCCTGCGTGAGTGGTCTGGCGGGTTCGGGGCCGGGGCCCGGCCCCGCCCGTCCCGGTGGGCATCGATCGTGGATCGACCGGGCGGGCGGGGGTCCGGACCGCGGAGTCGGGGAGCGGGACTCGGTGCTGCCCGGCGCTACTTGGCGCCGAGCCCGGCGTCCGCCACGGGGCTCTGGCCCTTCTCCTTGAGCACCTTGTTGAGCAGGGTGAGGTCGTAGATGCCGTTCAGGTTCGGCTTCTTGAGGAGGCCGGCGGTGACGGCGTGGTCGGCTTCGGCCTGGAGGGTGCCGGCGAGGGGGTCGTCGAGGAAGTCGATGTCGGCCCAGGCGGGGT